>CALAQS010000036.1 GCA_937888435.1 uncultured Acidobacteriota bacterium | reverse complement strand
CCGACGTCGCCGACGTTCCCGGAGGCGGAGGCGCGCCGCGCGGTTCGGCGTGGCCTTACCGCCGGGCTCCGCATCGTGGCGCGGCGTTACCGCAACGTGCCGTACGCGCCCGAGGATGACCCGCGCTTCCGCAGCCTGTCCGCCGACGCCGCGCACGTCTGGTTCCGGCTTCTCACGTGGCGCGCGTCCATCATCGTCCCGGGCGTCTCCGTCGGAGCGGACGAGGCTTCCCTCGCTCGAACAGCCCGGCTCCCGGAAACGCGGGTCCGCGCCGCTCTCCGCGAGCTGCGCCGTCGCGGGCTTCTGCGCGCCGACCGGCCCCGGCGCCTCTTCTGGCTCACCGAGACCCACGTCTCCCTGTCACCGATCAACGAGAGCGTCGCCAAGTCCTGGCTCAAGGCGATCTATCGCGAAATCCCGCCATGTCCGCTTCGCGCCGCCCTCCTCGAAAGCTTGCGCCGGTCGAGTTTCCGTCACGTTTGGGACATGCGCGTGACACTCGATGCGAGGGGACGCATGCAGGCGTTGCCGCCGCTCCAAACACGTCTTTGGAACAGGAACAGATCCCCTCTTCTCGCCGCCCCGGATCCTCCGGCTCCTACCGGAACCGCCGCGAAAGTAGGAGTACCGCCGCCATGAAGACGAGATGGGAAGGGAAGTCGCCGCCGTCGCCGTCGCCGCCGTGGACGGACGTCTACGCGTACACGGACGAGCTTCCCGCGAACGTCGTCCTATTCTCCCCGCGCGCCGAGCTGATCGAGGTGGCATCGGACTCGTGGACCTCGGATGAGGAGGGCTTCGCGCTGGCGCTGTCGTGGCCGCGCCCTATCGCCCGCCGCGTGCTGGACCGCCTGCACCGAGAAGGGGCCGTGCCGAGAGTGCTGGCGGTGACCCCCGGCCCCGGAGGCGCTTGATGGGCCGCAACTGCACGATCTGCCCGCACCCGATGGTCGCCGAGGTCAACAGGCGCTGGCAGGGACGTGGACGCCGGCCGGCCGCCGTGCTCGACTTGAACGAACGTCCGGCCGACCGCATCGCCGACGACCTCCTGCATGCGCACGTCATTGCGAGAAGGGACGGCGCACATGACGGTCCAGGCCGAGCGCAGCACGCCTCTGAAACGTGCCGGAAACTGGAAGACGCGATTAGCCAGCCATGCACCGTCTGCCTCCACCCGAAGGCCGACGAGATCAACCTGGTGCTGGTGCTGGCACAAGAGTGCGGCGCACGCGACGCTCTGCTTGCCGACGCCGAGGCGTTCAAGGGCCGACTATGACTGACGCCGACCGCCTCCACTGGCGCACGTCCCTCGCCGGGCTCGAGACGACGGCCACCGACGTGTTGGCGGACGACGTTCCGGAACTAGCGGGGCGACTGGAGGCGCTAAAGGTCCGTCTCGTGCTCCGGCTGCAGGCGCCCGTGGCTCCAGCGGTAGGGGAAAACGGCGACGAGGACCGGCTTCTCGACGCCAAGCAGGCGGCGGCGTTACTCGGGGTCCGGGTGTCCTGGATCTACGACCATTCGGCCGAATTCTCGCCCGTTCGGCTCCCGGGCCGCCTTCTCCGTTTCTCAGAATCGAAGCTCCGACGCTGGATGCGCAGAACCTCTGGATAGTGAGGCGAACACCACGGTAGTACATGGTCATGAGACACGAATTCAACGACAAGACCACGAGTCCGACTGAGGGCGGGCGCCATGCGCGGTGACGGGCGCATCTTCCGGCGGAAGGGAAAGGACGGGGAGAATCTCGCGATCTGGCACGTCGCGTACTGGGGCCCCGTCGACGGGCGAGTCGTCGAGATCAGGGAGAGTGCCGGAACGGGCGACGAGAGAAAGGCTCGACAATTCCTGAAGGAGCGTCTCCGCGAGGTCGGAAACCACCGGGTGGGCGCGGCACGGTTTCAGGGGCCCCGTCAGGAACGCGTGACCGTGAAGGAGCTTCTGGAGGCTCTCGAGCGGGACTACGTGCAGCGCGACATCAAGGGACTCCGCGAGGCGAAGAACCACATGAGACCGGTGCGCGAGTTCTTCGGCTTCCGCCGCGCGCTGGAAGTGACGCCGAACCTCGTGCGCGAGTACATCGCCGGGCGGAAAATGAGCGTCCGCCGCGTGGGTGGCAAACCCATCGTCGGCGTCGCGAACTCCACCATCAACCGCGAAACCGAAGTTCTGGGCCGAGCGTTTCGGCTCGCCCGGAATGAAGGGACCCTGACGCTCGCCCCCTCGATACCCTCCCTCCCCGAGAACAACGCCCGGAGAGGGTTCTTCGAACGCCACGAGATCGAGAGCCTCGTTCTTCATCTGCGTGAGCCGCTCTCAGACATGGCGCAGTTCGCCTACGCGACCGGCTGGAGGCTCGGCGAGATCCGGGGCCTCAGGTGGGAGTACGTCGACCGCCGCGCGCGCGAGATCCGGATCCCTGACTCGAAGAATGGCGAAGGGCGCGTCCTCCCCCTGGACGAAAATCTCTGGGACCTGATCGAGCGGCGGTGGGTTCGTCGTGAGTACAAAAAGCCGAACGACGTGTCTTCCATCCAGGTTTTCGTCTTCCACTTCCGCGGCGGTCCAGTACCCGAGACGACGATCAGGAGGTGGTGGC
>CALAQS010000035.1 GCA_937888435.1 uncultured Acidobacteriota bacterium | reverse complement strand
CGCGTCTGCCCGTAGCTCAGCTGGACTAGAGCATCGGCCTTCTAAGCCGAGGGTCGGGAGTTCGAATCTCCCCGGGCAGGCCAATCCAATTCGTCAGGGCGACGCGGCTCTCCGCCGGGACAGCAAGAGTGCCGAGAAATTCATGCATGGAATCCGGGTCACTTCCCCCCCGGTACCCGCCGCTTCACTTCCTCGAACCAGTTCAAGACGACGTTGACATGCGCCGGGCCCGATTCGGCGGGGTCCTCCTTGATCATGAGAAAGCGCTTCCCTTCCGGATCGACTCCGCAGAATCTCCGGAATTGCCCTTCGAATAGAGATCGCGGTTGGCCAGCCCTAAACGTCGGCCTCGTCTCGATTTCGACGACCATCATCTTGTCCCCGTTCCGGTAGAAGAGCTCCCGGTCATTTAGCGACCAGCGGGGTGACCCGCCCCCGTCCGCCGAGATCTGCCATTTTGGGCCCAAACCCGGAAACGGCGTGACGAAGACTTCGGTGCGCTCGGACTCCCACGACAGATAAGCGACCCATCGCCCGTCAGACGAGAAGACGGCGCGACTTGTTCCAAAGCGGGAATGCAGAAATGGAGTCGGCCTCCTTTCACCGCTTAGTGGGAGAAGCCAGATGTCATAGTGCGGGCTCTGCCAAGCTAGACCGGTGAGAAGCACAAACCGGGCGTCAGGCGAAAAGGACGACGGAAATTCTTCCAGTGGCTCAGTGTCAATTGTAGAAGGCTCAAGCGGACCGCTCCCGTCGGCGCTCACGAAGTAAACCTTCCCCGGGTACGACGGCGTCTTTGTGAAACTTATTGCAATCCGTCGTCCATCCGGAGCCCAAGCCGGGCTTTGAAGGATTCCTTCAACCGGAGCGCGCGTCAGCGTTGCCCGGGCGATGTCTCCGACCAACAGGGCCATCGTCTCGCCCTTCTCTTCGGCTATCGCCGCCAAGCGCCGTCCATCCGGCGAAAGAGCCGCCTCGATGTACTGTCCGGGCGGAAATGGAAGCGGCTCCACTGCTCCTCGCCGATCCACCCAGACAAACTTCCTCTCGAAGTGCCCTCGTGGGCGATAGACAAGCGTTCCCCCGGACGAGACGGCCATGTGGGCCGCGTTGGAGTAGTTCCGATTCGTAAGTAGATCTTCGGGCATCGGTACGGGAGGACCCGAGAGTGCGAGCCTGTGCAGACTGAACGGCGCAGCAAAGAGCGAGCCGTTCCGTGTGAAGACGAGGTGTCCCGTAGGAAGATAGAGGGGATATGCGGCGTCCTCTCCGACGATCCGCTGCTCTCCAGTGCGGAGCGAGATTACGGCTGCCCGAGGTGCTGAATCTGGCCCCTTATCGATTTCGAAGAGGACGTGCTCTCCATCCGGCAGGATCTGTGGGAAGGAGTGCGATTCGAAGGCTCCGGCATTAACGATCGTCAACGCCTGGGACTCGCCGCCCGACGACGGAATCCGCCGAAGACCTGTCAAGCCGGGTTCCACGAACACGATGGTTCCGTCTACACCCCAGCTTCCCTGTCCGAAGCTCCCTACGAGATGTACATCCGTGCTGTCGCAGAGCGTGATAGGCGGACCGCCTGTAAGAGGGACCTTCTTCAGCTTTCCTTCGGCAAAGAAGCCGACCCAGCGCCCGTCTGGCGAAAAAAAGGGAGCGCCTCCGCCCTCGGTCCCCGCTATGGGCTGGATCTTGTCGCTGTCCAGCGACCGAACGAAGAGCTTGTTTCCGGCGTAAACGAGCGTCTTCCCATCGGGTGACAACGCCAACGGATTTGAGTCCCCCGAGAATCGAGGCGCGGCACCGAGAGGAAAGGAGATCGAGAGCCTGACGGGCGAGGCGGAGGGCGATCCCGTTCTCAGGGATCGAATGCCTATGAGGAGCCCCACCAGCACCATAAACGCGCCGCCAGCCATAAGCACCCAAGCGGGAACCCGTCGGCGGAGCCGGGGCCCTTCGCCGGGCGCGACGTCCGTCGCGCTGACGGCCTCGGAGAGGTGAGTCCCGAGGCTCTGCAACTCCTTGACGAGGTCTCGCGTCGATGAGTAGCGCTCTTCCGGATCTTTCGAGAGACAGCGCTGGACGGTCCAGCCAAGAAGCGCCGGAAGCTTTGGGTCGACCTTCGTCAGCGGCTCGGGCTCGTCCCGGATGATGGCGGCCAGCGTCTCGGCAGCCGAGGCTCCTCCGAAGGGGCGTTTCCCGGTGAGCATCTCGTAGAGAACGATGCCGAGCGAGAACTGGTCGCTCCGGAAGTCGACGGTCTCCCCGCGCGCCTGCTCGGGCGACATGTAGGCCACGGTCCCGAGGACTGCTCCTTGCGAGGTCAGCTTGTCGACCGTCGGTGACTCTGTCTCGTCGCGTCCGGTGGGGATAGGTCCGGAACGGGCCAGGCCGAAGTCGAGGAGCTTGGCGTGGCCGTCCTTCGTCAGGAAGACGTTCTCGGGTTTGACGTCTCGATGGACGATCCCCTTTCCGTGCGCAGCCGCGAGCCCTTCCGCCAACTGCAGCCCGACATCGAGGGCCTTCCTCAGCGAGAGCGGTCCTTTGGCCAGCGCCTCACGCAGCGTCTCGCCTTCCAGAAGCTCCATGACGACGAATGAGACGGCGCCCTCTTTCCCGACGTCGTGCAGAGCGAGGATGTTGGGATGCGAGAGAGCGGCGACGGCACGAGCCTCTTGCTCGAAGCGGGCGAGGGCGTGGGCGTCCCTCGCGACCTCGTCGGGCAGTACCTTGATCGCCACGTCTCGCCCGAGGCGTGTGTCTCTCGCCCGGTAGACCTCGCCCATTCCCCCCGCGCCCAGTGGGGCGAGGATCTCGTAGGGGCCGAGGCGGGTGCCGTTCGTCAGACTCACCGGCGTTTCCTGCCTCTCCCCCTCATCCGCTCCATGCTCCCTGCTCCGTGAGTCGCCTCACCAGGTCATCCATGGGCTTCTCCAGGTACTTCGGAAGCTCTCCGCGAGCGCGGGCGTCCCGGAGAATGTGCATGAGGAGGTCGAACGGGACCTTCGTCTTCTTGATGACATCCGCGGCGCGCGGGTCCTCGCGGAGCTTTTTGAGGTCCGGCCGGAGCATGAGCGTGTCGTAGGGCATCGTCGCGCCGCGCTTCGTCGAGAGAGTCAGGAGGTCGAGGGCCGCGTCCTTGCCGAACCGGCGGTTGACCGCCGGGAGCAGGTTGTGAATGTCATCCTGCAGTTCGTTCCAGTTTGCCTCGGGATCGGCAAACCGGGCCATCATCGCTTTCAGTGAAGACCGTGCGTCGCGGTCGTCATCCACCGCCAGAGACAGCACCCATCTGGAGTCCTGTTCTCTTTGACCGACAATGCTCCCTGAAGACTCACCGGCTCCCAGGCGCTTGAACAGGGTGGCCGCCTCATTCGCCCGGCCCATCTCCACCAGAACGTACAGTCTTTCGTAGGGGGCTCCGCGATTGTCCGGATCGAGAGACTGCGCAGTGTCGAGGTATGGAAGAGCTTCCCCTGGGCGGCCAAACCGCGTCAGAAAGTCCGCGAGTTCCATGTAGTATTGGAAAACTAGCGGATCGTGTCTCAACGCCTCTCGAAGCGCCTCGACGGCGAGCGCCAGAGAGCCCCCGCTCGCGAGGCCAGCAATGGCAAAGAAGTCCTGGGCCTGGGCGCTTCTCGGCCCGAGCTGAGCTGCCGCCAGGGAGAACTCGATCTGCTTGCCGAGGTCCGCATCGGGTTTCGTCGTTTCCAAGGCCGCGCGCATCCACAGAGCCTCGCTGCACCGCGCATCGAGGGCGAGGGCTCGTTCCACCCAGGCTTGCATCTGCGCAAGACCCTGCGGCCGGGGGATGTGACCCACCATGACCGCCAAGAAATACGAGTTGCTGACCCATGCCGCCGTTGCCGCATCTTTCGGGTTCGACTCCAACGCGCGATTGAAGGCGGCGAGGGCCCGGTCGAAGTCTTTCCGATCACGGTGGCCAAGGTAGCGAAGCAAATAGTATTTGCCCTGCTGAAAGGCGAGGTCGGCCTCGGAGTTGGAGGTGGGGCCTGAGGTCGGCACCGCGGGTGGGGCGTCCGGGAGCACTGCCTTGCAGATGCCCTGCGCCGCCTCATGCGCCATCGCCGTGTAGTTCGCCCGGCTGCCCTGATACTGGTGGCTCCACTGAACCTTCCAGGTCCGGGCGTCCGCGAGCTGGATGTTGAATACGAGATGATCGCCCTCGGCCGTCGCCGTCGAGAGCACAAACGTCTGCACTCCGTACGCTTCGGCGATCTTGTCGAGGTCGCCGTGCACCTTCTCGACCTCGAAGCTCGTGGGCGGCACCTTCGTATCCATGCCCTGCACCTCGCCCAGGAGCGTGGAGATCGTGCTCGGCACGGCGTCGGTCAGATAGGCCGATTCCGGGGATCCCAGGACCTTGCACGGCAGGGCCACGAGGCTGGGGACGACAGTGCCTGCCGTGCCGGCAGGGGAAGGCTTCGTCTTCCAGGGTCTCCAGGTCACGAGGCCCACGAAAGCAGCGGCCACGAGCAGGAGGGCGAGGGCTCCGGCCATGGTCCGATGCGCGGACAGCCACATTTGCCAGGGGCGTTGGGCCGGTGTCGAGGCGCTTCCCGTGCCCCTCTCACTAGACACCGTTCGCAGCGCCAGCGCCAGGTCGTGGGCCGAGGAGAAGCGATCCGTCGGCTGCTTCTCCAGGCACCGCTTCACGATCTCCTTGAGTGCCGGCGCAATCGCTCTGCCCGTTCTGGAGAGTGGTACCGGATCCTCGCTCATGATGGCTGCGATGGTCTCCGCGCCGGTGGGCTTCAGGAACGGCGACCGGCCCGAGAGCATCTCGTACAGGACGCAGCCGAAGGCGAAGATGTCCGAGCGCGCGTCCGCAGCCTCTCCGCGAAGCTGTTCGGGCGCCGTGTAGCCCATCGTCCCGAGGACCGTCCCGCTCTCCGTCCGAGGCTCGGGGGCCACCGTCGTCCCCTCCGGGTTGACGGCCGACTCGGGCTTCACGAGCTTTGCGAGACCGAAATCCAGGATCTTCACGACGCCGTCGCTGGTGACGAAGACGTTGGCCGGCTTCAGATCCCGATGGACGATTCCCTTCGCGTGGGCCGCCGAAAGTCCATGGGCGATCTCGACTCCAAGCTCCACCGCGGAGTGTTGGGGGAGCGGTCCCTTCGAAAGTCGCTCGCGCAGCGTCTCGCCTTCGAGAAGCTCGACGACGACGTAGCGGATGCCTTTTGCCTCGCCTACGTCGTAGAGGGCAAGGATGTTCGGGTGTGAGAGCGCCGCAACAGCCTGTGCTTCGCGCTCGAAGCGGGCCAGCCGGTCGGCATCGTGAGCGACGTCGGAAGGGAGCACCTTGACGGCAACGTCACGCCCAAGGCGCGTATCGCGCGCTCTGTAGACCTCCCCCATCCCACCCGCGCCGATAGGGGCAACGATCTCGTATGGCCCGAGGCGCGTGCCCGCGGAGAGGCCCATGCCGTCTGCCTCCCGGGTCGGAGGAAGGGGCGGGGTCGTGCCCCCCGGCGCGGCGGCGCTCGTTCCGGCGGCCCGTAAGGGTCGTGTTACTGCGGGAATTCTAGTCCCGATCCCGGTTCAGCCCTCTTGCGGTGAATCAGGTCCGTCAGGCC
>CALAQS010000034.1 GCA_937888435.1 uncultured Acidobacteriota bacterium | reverse complement strand
CGACCTCCTGAGTGCGATTCAGGCGCTCTCCCAAACTGAGCTACAGCCCCACCCACCCGGAGAGGCGCGGAGATTAGCGGGAAGCCGGCAGGCCGTCAAACCGCGCGGCCGCGCGTGTCAGCCCCCCAACGTGCGGGGCCCCTCGGAGAGCTTGCGCTTGACCGCGCGGAAGATCCCCTCGAGGAGAACGTCGTCGCCGAGAATGGTTCTGACGAAAAAACGGAGCGCTCGCGAACGGATGGTGGCCTCTTCGACGATCGTGACGCGCGTCTTGTCGTCCTCGGGCGTGAGGACGATCGTCCACGTGCCGGAATACGCGAGGCCGGGCTCGACCGTCTTCACGACGAGCTCGACAGGCGGCCGCTGCGTCGGAGCTTCGATACGGATCGGCGAGCCGAGAATCTCCAGCGAGGCGGGCACGCGATTTTTCTCGATCGGGCTTTCCATGTTGGCGAGGTCCGAGCGGTCGAGCGGGAGCTGGCGGATGGAAAGGAGCGCGGTCCAGACACGCTCGGGCGGCGCCGCGTAGAGTCGCGAGGCCTTCGCGACATGCGTCGCCTTCATTCCCGCGCCCGCCATGGTGACGAGGAGGAGGAGGCCGACGAGGACGGCGGAAAAGACGAGAAGCTTCTTCATCGGACGGTCGCGAGCCCTTCGGCGAGCAGATTCTCCTCCTCGTCGGACCCGCGAAGAAGATCCCTGAGGCTCGTCCCCTGCAGCACGGCTCTCTCTTCCCGATTCGCCTTCGCGAAGACCCGGTGCAACGTCTGAGCGGCCGCGTCATGGCCCGAGGGCACCGCCCGGAGCGCCGACTCACCGATCGCGCGGGCGACGGCGTAGAGCGAAATCGTCTCGGGCGCACGCGCGAGCGCGAGATTCCCTCCGGGGTCGGACGTGAGAAGGCCCTCGTACAGGAGCTCCTCGACGAGCTGCGCGACCTGCTCCTCGGGCCGGCCGATCTCGACCGCGAGAACCGCGCGCGTACGCGTCGCGCGGTCGTTCTTCCACGCGGTCGCCATCACCAGCAGGAGGCGCACCGCGACGTAGAGACGGCCGCCCTCCTCGGTGCGCTCGGGGAGCGTGTCGTGATCGAGGAACTCGTCCCGGTACTGGATCGCGTGGGCCAGGGAGACTCCCCCGAGAAAGAGCGTCGTCATGATGCCGATCGCGATCACGAAGATGACGATCGCCGAAAGCGAGCCGTAAGTCTGATTGAGAGACGTGAGTTGCGCGACGCCGCGCGCGAAGCCGACGCGCAGGAGCGTGAGCGAGGCGCTCACGAGGAAGGCCGCGATCGCCGCCGGTGCCCACCGCACATACGAGCCCGGGAGCTTCCGGTAGAGGTAGGCGAGCAAGCCGAACGACATGAGCGACCCGAGGGGCCGGAAATCGCCGAGCGGCGCGCCGCTCTCGAGAAGAATCGACGTCAGGACGCCGAGCGCGATGGGTCCGAGGATCATGACCGAGAGGGCCGTGCCCAGCCGGCGGAGGGGCCGGCGCGGAGTCAGTGTGGAGCCCCAAAGGGCCCGGACGGCGCTCTCGACGAGGAAGAACGTGCGAAGCGACGTCGCGAGGAAAAAGAGCGTCGCCGTGCCCGACACGGACGTCGCTTTGACGCTGAACGCCTGCAGATCCGTCACGAAATCGCGCCCCGCCCCCGGAAGAAAGCGAAGCAGGCGGTACAGGCCGGTGCCCGACTGGCCGAAAAAGGTCGACGTGAGGATCGTCACGCACGCGACGAGAGGCACGAGCGTGAGCAGGGCCGAGTAGGCGAGGCTCGCCGCGAGGTCGAAGCCGCGCGCGTCGAGGAATCGCCGCGCGGTCCCCACCAGGATCGCGCGCGCGAGGGGTGGAACCCGGTGGAGCTCCCGGCCGGCGAGGCGCACCGGCGCCGTCGAGGAACGCATCGCGCGTACATCGTACCTTCCCCTGGCGCGCGGGCTGTGACAAGATCGCCGGCCCGAGGAGGTCGGACCATGGCAAACAGCACCGTCGAAGACGCCGCAAGAGCCGTCGAGCAGAAGATCGACGCGACACGCGAATCGGTGGGTGAAAAGGCTGGCCGCCTGCGTGAGCGCGTGGGCGAGGTCGCCGGGAACGTGAAGGCACGCGCGGGGGCGCTGAGGGACAAGCTCGCCGATACGGACTGGGAAGACGTGCAGACGGGCGTGAAGAACTACGTGAGGGACAACCCGGGCAAGTCGGTCGCGATCGCGCTCGGCGTGGGCTTCGCGCTCGGCCTGCTTCTTCGCCGGAGAGACGACTGATGGACGACGCTGCGGTTCGCCCTCCGGCGCCCCACGGCGCCTCGCCCCAGGGCCCGGTCGGCCGGCCCGGAGAGCCCTTCGACTTCTTCCCGAAGGACATCGACTGGAAGAGGGCGGCTCTCGAGACCGTGGAGCGCCACCCGCTGGCGTGCCTCGTGGGCGCGGCGGCCGTGGGGTTCATCGTGGGCCGCTACCGGGGGCGCGTCATCGTGGGCGCTCTCGCCGGAGTCGCGACGAACATGGCCCTCCGCCAGCTCGGCGCGTCGTTCACGGCCGGCGACCTGTAG
>CALAQS010000033.1 GCA_937888435.1 uncultured Acidobacteriota bacterium | reverse complement strand
GTCGACACGATCGGAACGCTCGCCGACTCCGTGAACCGCTCGTCGAACACCTCGGCGAGGACACGCCCGTCCATGTCCCGGGCGAGGGGCTCGCCGGCGAGGACGAGCAGCGTCGGCGCCAGATCGAGGACGCTCGCGGACGTGAGACGAACGCCCGACCTCACGCCGGCTCCCGCGAAGAGCACGAAGCCGTCCCGCGCGGCATCGGGGCTCGCCGCGGGCCTTTGCCCGCGCAGGAAGAGCGAGATGGCTTCGAGCGTGGGCGGCGGCCCCCATCCCACAGGCGCGAACAGGCAGATCGTGCGCTCCCGGCCTTCGCGCTCGAGAATCTCGCCGAGAAGGTCGTCGAGGAACCGGTAATAGGCGCGCAGCGCCGCGGCCCGGGCCTCGGCCTCTTTTTCAGGAAAGGAAAGGCCCCAGTAGCGGGAATTCTCCGCGGCGCCTGAAAACGCCCCCGCCTCGGCAAGCCCGGAGAGGACGAGCGCCGAGACATTGAGCGGGCCTCTGGGCAAAGCCGCCAGAGCCGCTCCGGCCACCGTCAGGTCCCGCGCCGCTCCGCGCAGCGGATCGAGCCGGCCCTCGTCGGCGGCGAGGGCCATGGGCACGAGAGAGCGCGCGAGCGGACGGTCGAGGGCGTCGGGAGGCACCCGGAAGAGACGAGCCCGCGCGGCGGCCTCGGCGGGGAGCGCCGCGGTGGCGTCCGCGTCCCCATCGAAGAAAGCGTCGCTTGCCCAAAGGACGAGCCCCTCCCGCGCCGGAGACGACGCAGGCCACCCGAGGACGGCCGCTTCGTGGCCGCGAGATGCGAGGATCTCCCAGAATGTCAGGCTGCGGCGGTCCGCTGCCGCGTCGACGAGGGAGCGCTCGCCCCCGGGCACGGGCGAGCCGGGCAGCACCGGCAGGAGCCGGAGAGTTCCGCCGGGGGTCTCCCAGCGGCGCGACGAGACCACGCCGTGCTTCAGCGGCCGCTTGCCCGTGGCGGCCGTCGTCCAGAGCGCGGCGCGATCGTACGGAGCGAGCGCCGCGAGCGGTCCCGCGGTTCCTTCGCGCAAGAGCCGCTCGACGACGGGCATCGCGCCCTCGGAGGCGTACGTGGTGAGAAGGCCCCAGGAGGCGCCCTCAAGCCCGACGACGAGAAGATTCCGGCGCGGCGGGCGCAGGGGCGCAGGGGACGCCTCCGGGGAGGGGCGTTCCGGAGCGCGCCGGCCCACGAAGGGCGGCAGGAGGAAGAGAAGGAGCGGGATCCAGAGCGTTTGGACGGAGGGGCCGCCACGCACGGCGCGTACGCCGAGGATAGCGGCCGAGAGAAACGCCGCCATCGCGGTCGCGACGAGGACGCGCCGGGCTCCTGCGGGCACGAAGTCGTGGAGCGCCTGCCTCTGGAACTCGACGAACACGCCGTACGCGGCGAGGAGGCCGGCGCCTAACGCGGCGCCGGCGCGCGGGGTGCGCGGCGCGCGCGACAAGAAAGCGAGCGGCGAGGCGACGATGGCTCCCGCCACGGCGGCGACGAGAAGGAGTCGCGCCGCCGGAAGAGCGCCCTGGAGCTCCGGATTGAGACCGAGCAACAGATCGCCTGCTGCGAGGCCCGCGAGCGCCCCCGCGAGAGGCAGGTGGTACGCCGGTCTTCCCTCGCTCATAATCCGCGCCCGGCGAGTCTCGCCTCCTTCCCGATGGCCGTCAACGAATCGCTCCGCGTCCTCAAGACGATCCACTACGACGAAGGGCACTATTCCCTGTTTCTCTCGGCCGGCGCGATCGGCGCCAGGACGAAACCGGGCCACTTCGCCATGATCCAGGCCGGCGAGGGGCTCCGCCCGTACCTCCGCCGCGCGTTCTCCATCGCGGACGTGACGACCATGGCGGGCGTTCCCGCGCTGGAGTTCGTCATCAAGATCGTGGGGGTTGGAACGGCGGCGCTCGCGCGCTTCGCCGAGGGAACGCCGCTTCCCGTCCTCGGTCCGCTGGGCGTGCCGTTCCCGATCGACGACCTCCTCCACTCCGACCGTGTCGCGCTCGTCGCCGGTGGAATCGGCCTCGCTCCTCTCGTGCTCCTCGCGCGCACGCTCGCCGCGCGCGGCATCGCGGCGGACCTCTTCTACGGGGGCCGGAACGAGAACGATGTCCTGAAGCGCGGCGACTTCGAGCGTTTCCTCGGCCCGCACCGCTGTCGATACGCCACGGACGACGGCTCGCTCGGACGAAAGGGTCGCGTGACCGAGCTGCTCACGCACGCGCTTGCGCGCGGCGGGCGCTACCGCCGCGTCTACGCCTGCGGTCCCGTAGCCATGTTCCGCGCGCTCGCCACTCTTCTGGCGGATGCGAACCTCGAAGGCTCGTTCGCGATGGAGTCCGAGATGGCCTGCGGGTTCGGCGTCTGCCTCGGCTGCGTCGTCCCGATGACGGACGGCCGCTTCGCGACGATCTGCAAGGAGGGGCCCTGCGTGCCGCCGACCGCGATCGACTGGGCACGCCTCTGACGCCATGACCGTCGATCTCTCCACGGCCTTCGGCCGGCTGCGCCTCAAGAACCCGATCGCGACGGCGTCCGGCACGTTCGGCTACGGCCTCGAGTTCGCCGACTATCTCGACCTCGCCTCGCTCGGCGCGATCTCGGTGAAGGGCCTCTCGCGCCGGCCGTGTCACGGCAATCCGCCGCCGCGCATCTGCGAGACGGACGCGGGGATGCTGAACGCGATCGGGCTGCAGAACGTGGGCATCGACGCGTTTCTCGCCGAGAAGCTGCCCGAGCTCGCGCGCCTCGGCGCGACCGTGATCGCGAACGTGTGGGGCGATACCGAGGAGGACTACGTGGCGGTCGTGGAGCGCATCGGCCACGAGCGCCGGGTGGCCGCGGTCGAGGTGAACGTCTCCTGCCCGAACGTCGTCAGGGGAGGCATGGTCTTCGGGAACAATCCCGAGGCGCTCGCCGCCCTCGTGAAGAGAATCCGTTCCGCCACGCGCCATCCGCTCGTCGTGAAGCTCTCGCCGAACGTGACCGACATCGTCGCGTCCGCCCGCGCGGCCGTGGACGCGGGCGCCGATGCGCTCTCGCTCATCAATACGCTCGTGGGCCTGGCGATCGACCTCGAGCGCCGCGAGCCGAAGATCGGCTTCACGACCGGCGGGCTCTCGGGACCCGCGATCCGCCCGATTGCGCTGCGCATGGTGTGGGAAGTGCGAACGGCCCTTCCGAAGATCCCGATCTTCGGGATGGGCGGGATCGAAACCGTCGAGCACGTCGTCGAGTTTCTCGTCGCGGGCGCGAACGCGGTCCAGATCGGGACCGCGAACTTCCGCGATCCCTCGCTCGCGGGCCGACTCGTCGGGGAGCTCGCTGCGTGGTGCGAGAGCCACGACGTCGCGCGCGTCTCCGACCTCGTCGGCACGCTCCGGACGCGCCCGCGAAAGGACCACTCGTTCGCATGAATCGAGAGACGCCGGACGCCCGCTCACGGCTCGCCGTCGCGCTGGACCTGTCGGATCGCACGGCGCTCCTCGCCATGGCGCGTCTCCTCGCACCCGAGGCGGGCGTTCTCAAGGTCGGGCTCGAGGCCTTCGTCGCCGAGGGGCCGACCCTTGTGCGTGACCTTGTGGCATCGGGAGCGGACGTCTTCCTCGACCTGAAGCTGCATGACATTCCGAACACGGTCTCTAGGGCGGCGGCCGCCGCCGTGAGGACCGGCGCCTCGGTCGTGAACTGCCATGCCTTAGGCGGCGCGGAGATGATGAAGGCGTTCGGCGAAGGGGCCCGCTCCGCAGCCGCCAAAGCGGGGCTCGACGCGCCGAAGCTCATCGCCGTGACGATCCTGACGTCTCTCGACGCGGCGGCAGTCCGGGCCGTCGGTCTCGGTGGCTCGCCGCGCGAGGCCGCGCTGCGCCTGGCGATCCTCGCGAAGGAATCGGGCCTGGACGGCGTCGTCTGTTCGCCCGAGGAGATCGAGACGATCCGCGCGGCGTTGGGAGGAGACTTCCTCCTCGTCGTGCCAGGCGTGAGGCCCCGGAGCGGGGCTGCGGGCGATCAGAGGCGCGTCGCCACGCCGGCTGACGCGATCCGCGCGGGCGCTGACCTTCTCGTGGTCGGCCGACCGATCACGGCCGCGTCCGATCCCGCGGCGGCCGCACGCGCAATCGTGGCCGAGATCGCCGCGGCGCGCTGAGCCTCGGGCGCGTTCAGGTCGGCGAGGGCGTGGGCGTCGGAACGCCGCCGAACGGGGTCTGTGTGGGCGTACCCGCGAAGGGCGTCGGGGTCGGGCTCCCCGAAACGGGCGTGACGGTCGGCGTGCCCGCTCCCGGCGTCGGCGTCGGGGGCGCCGCCGTGGGCGTCGGTACGCCGCCGAACGGAGTCTGAGTGGGCGTACCCGCGAAGGGTGTCGCCGTCGGGCTCGGCGGAACGGGCGTGACCGTCGGCGTTCCCGCTCCCGGCGTCGGCGTCGGGGGCACTGCCGTGGGCGTGAACGTCGCGGGCGTCGAGCCGAGCCCGGAGGTCGGCGTCGCAGTGGGCGGCGTTCCGGTGAAAACGGCGGTCGGCGTCGGCGTCGAGCCGGAAGGAGTTCCAAGCGGCGGAGGCGTCGTCGCGGGTGTATTCGCGGGCGTCGGGGTCGGGCTCGCCTGCCCGTTCGGCCCGGTCATGTCGTTGGTGGCAGGACAGGCTCCGAGAAAGACGGCGAGGGTCGCGGCCGAAAGACACGAGGCCAGACGCACCGGGTAAGTCCGCATCACTCGACCTCGATCTTCTCGTAGCGCGGCCGCACCCTGCCACCGCCGGCGGTGCGCTCGGCAAGCGCGATCTCCTCGTCGAGGAAGTCGCGCAGTGCCTTCATGAACTCGATGCCGGAGGTTTTGGCGCGAGAGAGCGTGCTCCCGTGCCCGCGCGCGAGACGCAGCGAGAACCTGCCGACGAGGTCCGCGGCGGGCTTGAAGACGCAGCCTTCTCCCGCGCAGGCGAGGCCGGGGATCGGACCGCCTCGCTCTTTCGCCGCGGGAGCCGGCTCCTCGCGCAGGCCTGGTCCGAATTCATTTTCGAAGGAGGAAGGGGAGTGTGTCCGCGCGGTCGACTTGCGGCCCGCGCGGCGACGGTGCCGCGCGCCCGCGTTCCCCCGTGAAGAATCAGCTTCGTCAGGCATGCCGTCCTCTCTTTCCTCTCTAGGAGAACCTTCCCGCATCCTCCCCCGTGCCGGGCGTCTTCCCGAAGCGCACCGTGAGTTTGCCGTCCTCGACTTTCGCGCCGGACGGCGACAGGCCCGCGAGCATCCGCGGAACGGGGATGTGATGGCGCACGTTGCCGATGCGCACGACGAGGTCTCCCGACGCCATCGCGAGGTCGACTTCGTGCCGATCGACGAACGGAAGGTCGAGCGTGAGAACGTATTTTCCGTTCCGCTTGGCGTAGCGATACGGCGGATCCGAGCGAAAGGATGCGGCGGGATCCTTCTCGCCCCACAGCTCCCGCCCGAGCTCCAGGAGAGCCACCGAACCGAGGACCTGATCGTCCTTGAGCGGCAGCGTGAAGACCGGGACGGGATCGAAGTAGCTCCGCGCCTCCTCGAGGAACACGCCCTGAGTCCTCCGCCATTTCGAGAAGAAGGGGTCCTGGACGCCTTCAGGCAGAAGCCGGTTCACGACCACGGCATCGACCGTGAAGCCATAGAGGCCGAAATACATGAAGGCCCTTTGCGTCTCTTTGATGACGATCTTCTCGGCGTTCGTCACGAGCCGCACGGTCGTCGTCCTGGGATCCTTGAGGAGCGCGTCGACGCCTTCGAGCTTCTGCGCGAGCGACTGCACGTTCGCGAAATACCGGTCCGGCGGGAGCGGCAGGTCGGTCACTTTCTTCGCGACCGGCCTTGCGACCTTCAGGATCGAGCGCTCGAGTCGGAAGAGCTTCTTCATGTACCACTCGAGCGTGGGCGGAAGCGACACGAACCGCAGCGATTCCCCCGTGGGCGCGCAATCGAGGATCAGGACGTCGAAGGCCTTCTCGCGCGCGTATTGGTTCACGTACAGGAGCGCCGAAACCTCCTCCATGCCCGGGAAGATCGCGAGCTCCTCGGCGAGCACCTCCTCGACGCCGGTGACGGCGAGAAGCGTCGTGATGTATCCCGAAATGTCCTTCCAGTGGCGGCCGATCTCCTCGGTGACATCGACCTCCTGGATCCACAGGTTGTCGGCGACCGCGACGGCCGTGCCGTGGGCATGGTCCGTGAGCGCGACGTCGCGGTCGAACGCGTCCGCGAGGGAGTGGGCCGCGTCCACGGACATGACGAGCGTCTTTTGGCCGCGCGCGGCGAGCGTCAGACCCGTCGCCGCCGCCACGGTCGTCTTGCCGACCCCGCCCTTTCCGGTGAAGAGAAGAATGCGCATCCGCGGGCGATGTTACGCGCTCGGAACGCTCCGGCTCCCGGCTTTGAGCGCGACCCAGGCGAGGAGGAGGGCCACGTAGCCGTCGATCGCGTAGTGCCAGCCGCTCACGACCGACGTGAAGAACGTGACGGCCGTCAGGGCGGCGAAGAGGACAAAGAGCGCCCGCGAGCGCCCGCGGGCGAAGAGCATGAGGAACGCCAGCGCCCCGACGTGGAGGGACGGCATCGCGGCGACGCCGAGGTACGGCGAGAGGTCCGTACCCTCGGGCCGGCTGTGAAACGAGCGGACCCGCCCGTACTGAGCGAACAGGAGGTCCATCGTCGCCGACTGCGACGGCATCGACGCACGGACATTCGTGTAGTCGTCCTTGAGGACATAGCACGGCCCGAGGGACGGGACCGCAAGGTAGATCCACGACCCCAGGACCCATAGGAGCGTGAAGCCCGCCGCGAAGCGCGCTCGGTCCCGGATCGAGAGCGTCGCGGCGAACCAGCCGACGCCCGCGAGCACCGCGAACATGAAGGCCCCGTAGTAGCCGTCGAGCGCCTTCCAGAGCGCCGGATATGGGAACAGACCCTGCAGGAGGCGCCCGGGGTTCACGCCGAAGTGGAGGACGGTCTCGAGGCGGAACAGGCCCCGGTCGTAGAGGACGTCGGGCCGGAGCAGCGGAACCGCGACCTTCAGCCAGCTGTAGACGTACGACGTGAGCGGCAGCACCGCGAGGAGGCGGACGAGGTCGACGAGCGCCCGCGGCTTCAGGAGCGCGCGCAGGCGCGCGGCCCCGCGCCGCCGGCCCCGGCGCGCCGCGAGGAGGGCGCGCAGGACGATCCCGCCGAGGAGGAACGGCGCCGTGAACGAGACGAAGCCCCGCGTGTCGAGCAGCGTGCGGACGACGTCGAGTCCGAGGCGCGCGCGGAACCGCAGGAGCAGGACGACCGCCACGAAGTCGGCGAGCAGCAGGATCTCGTAGAACCGCAGGCGCGGGAGGCGCCTCACCACCCGCGCGCCCTCTCCCGCTGCCGCCGCTCCTTCTTCGTCGGGCGCCCGCCGCCGTCGTCCCGCGGCGCCAGCAGGCGCTCGAGCCGCCGGGCCTCGAGGACCTCGGGCGCAAGCGGAGGCGTCGTCTCCTCGACGAGAGAGCGCGCGTCGGATTTCTTCACGTGCCTTTCCGCGAGACCCTTCACGAGAAACGTCCGACGGCCGCGCGGAAACGTGATCTCGAGCCGGTCGCCGGTACGGACCAGCCTGTGCGCGGCCGCCGCGCGCCCGTTCAGATCCACCTTGCCGCCCGCGCACGCAATCGCGGCCTGGGACCGCGTCGGAAAAAGACACGAAACGTCCAGCCACACGTCGAGCCGGACCTCTGTGAGCGGTGGTTCCTCGTCTTCGCGCGTGCGTCCCATCGCGCGCTAAAACACCGGCTTTTCCACTTTCTTGTCGAACCGGTAGACGTACTTGTAGCCGAAGATGTCCGCCGTTTGCTCGTATTGGGCCGAGATGGTGATGTACGAGCCGCTGCGCTCGATGCGGATGGCCTCCATCTTGAGCGGCACCTTCCTGTCCTGCGCCTTCAGGTAGATGTCCATCTGCAGCTTTTCGGGAGCCTTCAAGCCGCCGAAGTTGGCCGCCTCGTTCATCGCGTCGAGGATCTCGTTCCCGCGGATGTGGAGCGGGAGGATGCGCACGCACGCGACGACGACGACGAACAGAACGCCCAGCCCGACGATGAGCCCGAAGGCCCCCTCTCCTCGCCGAAATCTCCTGGCGGCTCGCGGCATCATGTTCTCCTTCTGGCGCGGCTCCGGGGCCGCGCGCTAGCGAATGGCGTGGAAAGTTCTCTTCCAGCGCGTCCGGGACAAAAAGTTTAGCGCGGTATCGAGGAAACGGCGTAACGCCGCCCCGCGGCCTGTGAAAGCGCGCGAACCCTCGCGGACGGACCAGAGGACCGAGACGGCGCGCCCCTCGAGATGCGCGAGGGGAACCGGCCCCCAGAAGCGCGAATCCTGCGACTCGTCGCGATTGTCGCCCATCGCGAAGAAGTGGCCGGCCGCGACGGCGAGCGGCCCAAAACGGTCGCGCCGAAGGATTGACGGCGGCGCCCCCGTTCCGTATGTCGTCGCGTCCCGATGCACGACGTACGGCTCGAAGGGTTCCACCCCGTTCACGCGCAAGGCTTTCGCCTCGGCGTCGATCCGGTCCCCCGCCACCGCGACGGCGCGCTTGATGAAATCGCGGCTCGGATCGGGCGGGTACCGGAAGACGACCACGTCCCCGCGCGCGAGGTCGCGATACGGCAGGATGCGCGCCCACGGACCGCGGTGAGGTCCGTACGCGAACTTGTTCACGAGCACGTAGTCGCCCGCGAGGACCGTGTCCTCCATCGAGGAGCTCGGCACGTGGAAGATCTGGAAGACGAAGCCCTTGAACGTGAGCGCGAGCGCGGCGGCCACGAGAACGGCCTCGACCGTCTCCACGAGGCGCCTTTCGGGAGTCATCATTCAACCTTCAGGACCGCGAGGAAGGCCTCCTGGGGCAGCTCGACACGGCCGACTTTCTTCATGCGCCGCTTGCCCTCCTTCTGCTTCTCGAGGAGCTTCTTCTTGCGCGTGATGTCGCCGCCGTAGCATTTCGCGAGAACGTTCTTGCGCAGCGCCTTCACCGTCGAGCGCGCGAGGATTTTCGACCCGATCGCCGCCTGGATGACGACCTCGAACATTTGCCGCGGGATCATCTCTTTCATCTTCTCGACGAGCGCGCGGCCCTTTGCCTGCGCCTTGTCGCGGTGCACGATGAACGCGAGCGCGTCCACCGGCTCGCCGTTGATGAGAATGTCGAGCTTCACGAGGTCGCCGGGCCGGTAGTCGATGAGCTGATAGTCGAAGGAGGCGTAACCCTTCGAGAGCGACTTGAGCTTGTCGTAGAAGTCGAGGATGACCTCGTTCAGGGGTAGCTCGTACTTGAGGACCGCCCGCTGCGTGCCTGCGTATCCGAGCGAGACCTGCGTGCCCCGCCTGTCCTCGGCCAGGGCGAGGATCCCGCCGAGGAACTCGTCCTTCGTGATGATCGTCGCGAGGATGTAGGGTTCGCGGATCTCGTCGACGAGCTGGACCTCGGGGAGCTTGACCGGATTCGAGATCTCGAGCTCCTGTCCGCGCGTCGTCTTGACCTTGTAGGGCACCGAGGGCGCCGTCGTGATGAGCGAGAGGTTGAACTCGCGCTCGAGGCGCTCCTGGATGATCTCCATGTGGAGGAGGCCGAGGTAGCCGCAGCGAAAGCCGAAACCGAGCGCCGTCGACGACTCGGGCTCGAAGGAAAAGGACGCGTCGTTGAGGCGGAGCTTCTCCATCGCGTCCCTGAGGTCCTCGTAGGCGTCTGTCTCCGTCGGGAAGATCGACGCGAAAACCATCGGCTTGACGTCCAAAAAGCCGGGCAGAGCCTCGGCGGTCGGGCGCCCGGCCTCGGTGACGGTGTCGCCGATCTTCGCGGCGTGGAGGTCCTTGATGCCCGCGATGACGTAGCCGACCTCGCCCACGGAAAGCTCCGGCACGACGAGTTGTTTCGGGTTGAAGATCCCGACCTCCTGCACCTCGCCCCCGAAACCCGTGCCCATCATCCGGATCTTCATCCCCGGTTTCAGCCTGCCCTCGCGCACCCGCACGAGGCACGTGACGCCGCGGTAGAGGTCGAACCACGAGTCGAAGAGCAGCGCCTTGAGCGGAGCGTCCGGATCGCCCGTCGGAGGGGGTACCAAGTGGACGATCTCTTCGAGGAGGTCGCGCACGCCCGTGCCGACCTTGCCCGACGTCAGCACGGCATGCCGCGCGGGAATCCCGATGATCTCCTCGATCTGCTCGCGCGCCATCTCGGGGACGGCGGACGGCAGGTCGACCTTGTTGATGCACGGGACGATCGTGAGGTCGTTGTGAATCGCGAGGTAGGCGTTCGCGAGCGTCTGCGCCTCGACGCCCTGCGTCGCGTCCACGACGAGCACGGCCGCTTCGCACGCGGCGAGCGAGCGCGACACCTCGTACGTGAAGTCCACGTGTCCGGGCGTGTCGATGAGGTTCAGGACGTAATCCGTGCCGTCCTCGGCTCTGTATTTCAGCGTGACCGAGCGCGCCTTGATGGTGATGCCGCGCTCCTTCTCGATCGGGTTGTCGTCGAGGACCTGCTCGGTCATTTCGCGCGCGCTCAGCGCGCCCGTGATCTCGAGGATCCGGTCGGAAAGCGTCGTCTTCCCGTGGTCGATGTGAGCGACGATCGAGAAATTGCGGATGCGCGACGGGTCGGTCATGCCGTGGTGACGCGCGGCCGGCCGGCCGCGCGCAAGCCCTTTATCTTAGCGTCTCGAGCGGCCAGCGCGATCGCGCCACCGCGCCGAGCCCTTCGCCGAGGCGCCCGGTGAGCAGCCGTCTCAGCCCCGCGAACGCGATCATCATGGCATTGTCGCCGGTGAGACCCCGAGGGGCGAGCCGGACGTCCACCCCGCGCGACCGCCCCCACGCGGGGATGCGCTCCCTCACAAGCGTATTCGCCGCGACACCGCCCGACACCGTGAGAACCTCGAAGAGCTCGGCCTCGTGAATTCGCGACAGGCGGTGCAGAAGCTGCGCGACGATCGCCTCCTCCACGTCGGCCATCAGATCGCAGAGCCCTTGCGGGGCGTCCTCCTCGCGGAGCGAGGGACCGCCGGGGAATCCGGGCGCGGGAACGCGGCCCAGCTCGAGCAGGCGCTCTCGCGCGGCGGTCTTCAGACCTGAGAAGCTGAAGTCGGGCGAGCCGTCCTTGAAATGCGGCACGGGAAAAGGGCGTGCCGCGCGGCCGCGCCGCGCGAGGCGATCCACGGCGGGACCGCCCGGATAGCCGAGGCCCGCCATCTTCGCGACCTTGTCGAAGGCCTCACCGGCCGCGTCGTCGCGCGTCCGCGCAAGGCGCTCGATCCTCTCAGCCTCGAACCGGAAGACGTGCGTGTGGCCGCCCGAGACCACGAGCGCGGCGAACGTCTCCGGCACCGGAAACGCGGGGCCACCCGCGCCATCCAGGAAAGGCGAGAGCGCGTGCCCCTCGATGTGGTTCACGGGAACGAAGGGCACCGAGAGCCCGAGCGCGAGGCCCTTTCCTTCCGAGAGGCCGACGAGCAAGGCGCCGACGAGGCCGGGGCCGGCCGTCGCCGCGACCGCCGTGACGTCGGCCAAACTCGCGCCGGCGTCGGCGAGCGCCACGTCGAGAAGGAGGGGAAGGTTCTCAAGATGCGCGCGTGCCGCGATCTCGGGCACGACGCCGCCGAAACGGCGATGGGCCTCCTCCTGCGACGACACGCGGGAGGTGCGCGCCCCGCCCGCGCCGTCGAGAAGCGCGACGGCGGTCTCGTCGCAGGACGTCTCGAGACCGAGGACGAGCGTCTCGTCCGACTTCATCGTGAGAGGAGCCGCGCGAGCGCAACGGCGTGCGGCGGTGAGGAGATTCCACGCTCCGTGACGATCGCGTCGACCAAAGCCCCGGGGGTCACGTCGAAGGCGGGATAGAGCGCGGACACGCCGTCGGGCGCGAGGGACACTGAGCCTCCGCCCGGAAGCGACAGCGAGACCACTTCCGAGGCGGCGCGTTCCTCGATCGGAATCGACGCGCCGTCCGGCGCCGAGAGGTCGATCGTCGTCGTCGGGGCTGCGACGACGAACGGGACGCCGTGCGCGCGGCACGCGAGCGCGAGACCATACGTCCCGACCTTGTTCGCGACGTCGCCATTCGCGGCGATGCGGTCGGCGCCCACGACGACGCCCTGGACGCGGCCGCGGGCGATCAGCGAAGCGGCCGCGACGTCCGGGAGGAGCGTCACGTCGAGCCCGTCGTGTCGCAGCTCCCACGCCGTGAGGCGCGCGCCCTGCAGGAACGGCCGCGTCTCGCCCGCGAGGATCGCGAGCGGCCCTTCGGCCGCGAGCACCCGCACGATGCCGAGCGCGGTTCCGATTCCCGCTGTCGCGAGCGCCCCCGCGTTGCAGTGTGTGAGGACCGCCGGAACGCCGGAAACGCCCACCCACCGGCCTTGCAGCCACGCGGCGCCGAGGCGGCCGATCGCGAGGCAGGCGAGGCGGTCCTCCTCGGCGATCCGGTGCGCCTCCTCCTCGAGACGGAGGACCCTCTCGCCGGCGCCGCCCCCCAGCGTGGCCTCGAAGGCGGCGCGCATCCGGCCGACGGCCCACGAGAGGTTCACGGCGGTGGGTCGCGCCGAGACGAGCCTCTCGGCGCCGAGCGCGAAAGCGACATCGAGATCGTCGGGCACGCGTGCGGCCACCCGCCGCGCTTCGGCGCACAGGCCGTAGGCGGCGGCCACGCCGATCAGCGGGGCTCCCCTCACCGCGAGACCGCGAATCGCTTCGGCCGTCTGGGCCGCGCTCTCGCACTCGAGGAAGACTTCCTCGTGCGGCAGGCGGCGCTGGTCGAGGAGGCGCAGCCGCCCGGCCGAATACGTGTACGGCGTCACCCGCGTGGCGGGTCCGGCGTCGGCGGTCACGGGCGAGACTATAGAGGTCCCGGCGCATAAGATCGCGCAAGCGACTTTCCGACAGGAGAACGCCATGGCCGACCTTCCACGTTCGATCCGCGATCTCGATCTCGACGGCAAGCGGGTCTTCGTGCGCGTCGACTTCAACGTGCCGCTCGCGGACGGCGTCGTGCGCGACGATACGCGCGTGGTCGAGGCGCTGCCTACGCTCCACCTCGCCCGCGAGCGCGGCGCCCGCCTCGTCCTCGCCTCGCACCTCGGCAAGGCGAAGGGCGCGCCCGACCCGAAGTACTCGCTCGCTCCCGTGGCGCGCACGCTGGAAGCCCGCCTCGGCATTCCCGTCGCGTTCGCCCACGACTGTATCGGGGAGGAGGCGGAGAAAGCCGTCGCCGTGCTCGTGCCCGGCGGGGCCGTCGTCCTCGAGAACCTGCGTTTCCACGCCGGCGAGGAGGGCAACGACCCGGCGTTCTGCCGGCAGCTCGCAGCCCTCGCCGACGTCTACGTCAACGACGCGTTCGGCACGGCCCATCGCGCGCACGCCTCGACGGCCGGCATGGCGGCGCTTTTTTCGCGGGAGACGCGCGGCATGGGCCTCCTCATGGAGAAGGAGCTGAAGGCGCTCGCGAAGGTCGTGACCGACATCGAGCGCCCGTTCGCGGCGATCCTCGGCGGCGCGAAGATCCTCGGGAAGCTCGCCGCCCTGAGGGCTCTCGTCGAGAAGGCCGACGTCCTTCTCGTCGGAGGGGGCATGGCGAATCACTTCGTCGCGGCGCTCTCTCTCCCGGTGGGCGGCTCGCTCCTCGAGAAAGAGGGCGTCCCCGTCGCCCGGCAGATCCTCGATCGATGCAAGGAGCGAGGCGTCGCGCTCGTCCTTCCCTCCGATTTCGTCGTCGCGCCCTCCCTCGAGAGGTCCGGCGAGGCGAAGACCGTGGCGATGAACGCGATCCCTCAGAACGCGGCGGCCTTCGACATCGGAGAGAAGACCGTCGAGATGTTCCGCCGCATGACGGGGAACGCGAAGACCATCTTCTGGAACGGGCCCATGGGCGTCTTCGAAACGAAGCCGTTCGACCGGGGCACCCTCTCCGTCGCGAAGATCCTCGCCGAGTCTTCTGCCTTCACCGTGGTGGGCGGCGGCGAGAGCGTCGAGGCCGTGGTGGAGGCGGGGCTCGCCGCCGAGATGTCACACGTGTCGACCGGCGGCGGCGCCTCGCTCGATCTCGTGGCCGGCATGGCGCTGCCCGGCGTGGAAGCCCTGCGTTGAGAGAGCGCCGGCGCTTTTTCGTCGCGAACTGGAAGATGACTCGTACGCCGTCGGCGGCCGCGGAGCTGGCTCGCGCGATGGCCGCCCTCGCGCGGCCCGCCGGAGTGGACATCGCGATCGCCCCCTCGTTCCCGGCTCTCGACCGCGTCCGCGCGGCGCTTCTGGGAAGCGGCATCGCGCTCGCGGCCCAGGACGTGTTCCACGAGCGCGAGGGCGCGTTCACGGGCGAGGTGTCCGCCGCGATGCTGAAAGACGCCGGCGTCTCGCTCGTTCTCGTGGGCCACAGCGAAAGGCGCCTTCTTCGGGGCGAGCGCGAAACGGACTTTGCCCGCAAGATGGCGCGGCTCGCCGAGGAAGGACTCGCTCCGCTCTACTGCGTCGGCGAGACGCAAAGAGAGCGTGAGGCGGGACGCACGCGGGACGTACTTCGGACCCAGCTCGGCGCGCTCGACGGGTTCGCCGTGCCTCCTCCTGGCCTCGCGCTCGCTTACGAGCCCGTGTGGGCCATTGGGACGGGGCTCGCCGCGACGCCCGAGCTGGCCGCAGAGGCCCACGCGCACCTCCGGGCGGAGCTCGCCGCCCGCTTCGGCGAGCCGGTCGGACGGGCGACGCGGATTCTCTACGGAGGCTCTCTTTCGCCGGCGAGCGCCCCGGGGCTCTTCGCGAAAGAAGAGGTGGACGGCGGCCTCGTCGGGGGCGCTTCCCTTTCCGTGTCCGACACGACGGCCGTCCTCGCCGCGGCTGCCGCCCCTCGCGCCTGACCGGCGATTCCGCTATCATTTCCGCCCCCCGGGGACCGCCCGCGGGTCCGGAGCATCAGCGTAATGATCTACGTCCTCGTCCCCATTTACGTCGTCGTCTGCGTCTTCCTGGTCCTCGTCGTCCTTCTCCAGCAGGGCAAGGGCGCAGACGTGTCGGCCGCTTTCGGCGCCTCTTCCTCCCAGACGACCTTCGGCGCGCGCGGCGCCACGACGCTTCTCGAGAAGATCACGACGTGGTCGTTCGTGGCGTTCTCGATCCTCGCGGTCGTGATCTCGCTGATCGAGGCCCGGCCGAGGTCCTCGGTTCTCGCCAGGGCGAAGTCGGCCGCGCCCGCGAAAGCCGCCCTCCCGGCACCGGCCCCCGCGCCGATCAGCGTTCCGGCCTCTCCGGGCGGGACGGCCCCGGCATTCCCGGTGCCCGCGGCTCCGGCCACGAAATAGTTTTCGGTTAGAATCCCCTCCCTCGCGGCACCGTGCCCTGGTGGCGGAATTGGTAGACGCGCACGTTTGAGGGGCGTGTGGAGCAATCCGTGCCAGTTCGAGTCTGGCCCAGGGCACCACTTCTTTTTTCCCGCCGGACGAGAGCCGGCGCCGCGCGGCGGCTTACTTGCGCGCCGCTGCCGCGTCGGCCACGTAGAGCCGCACGTCCCCGTTCACGGTTTCGACGGCGAGGCTTTCCCGGCCGCCGTTGATCGCGCCGCGGGCCTCTTTCGGGCCCCACTTCCCCTCGACCGTGACTTCCGGAAACTGCGACTGGATGCGGCCGTTCGTCGTCTGGAGCGTGCAGCGGATCGAGGACTCGCGCGCGCACGTGACGGTGACCGAGCCGTTGACGGTTTCGAGGCTCGCCTGGCGCATAGGACCGGCGAAAGACACCTCGACAGAGCCGTTGACCGTGTTCACCTTCAGCGGCCCGTCCTGGCCTTCCACGCGGACCCCGCCGTTCACCGTCGACAGGACGAGGTCACCCGCGCGGTTCGCGGCTGTGAGCCGGCCATTCACCGTCTCGGCCTCGAGCGCGAGCGCGGAGGGCAGCGTGATCTGGTACGCCACTTCCGCCGAGCCGGCGCGCCCGAAGAACGACCATTGGAAGAACCACCCGCGCTTCGGGAGGATCGACTCCACTTCGATGACGCTTCCGGACTTCGTGACCCGGATCTCGGTCTCCTTGAGGAGATCGGAGTCGGACGCGGACTTCACCTTCTTGACGGCCACGACCTGGAGCTGGTCGCCGCCCGTCTCGATCTGGATCGAGCCGTTCACGTTCTGGACTCTCACCTTGCGGATGCCGGTGAGGTCGTACTTTTTCTCGAACCGCTCCTGCGTCGCATCCTCGGCCCTCAGGCCGGAGGCGAGGAGAAAGGAAAGGGCGAGAAGAACCGGGATCAGACGGCTCTTCCGGGTGCGCGCGGAGGACGGACTCTCGGACATTCGGTGCTCCCACCCTAGAGAACGGCGATCCCGGGTCGAAAGTTTCGCTGTCGACGTCCTTCAGGCCTCGACGAGAAGCGTTCCCGCCACCCGGTCGCCTGGCCGCCGCCCGTCCCGGCGGCGCAGAAGTGACGACAGCTCAATGAGATTCCAGCCCGGAATGAGAAGGGGGACGTTTCGCAGCAGGGACTGGAGGACGCCGGCTTTCACCCCGCCCGCGAGAATGAGGCGCAGCCCGAAGAGCTTCTTTCCCGGGCTTCCGCCGCCGGCATCGCGGAAGAGAAAAAGACCCAGGGCCACGATCTGGGCGGCCCGGAAACCGTCGTCGAGGCCGGCCGGCGCCTCGCCCGAGGACACGTAAACGCAGAGCACGATCGCCGACGCGAGGAGGAGCGGAACACCCACGACGAGAATCAGGTCCACGCCGAACGCCGCGGCGCGCATCCACAGCCTGTCCTTGGGCGGCGTCCCGAGCCGGACCGGCCCGATTTCGAACGGCCTCTCGTACGATGCGCGCGCGTGACCCCTCAACGAGACGCCCTCGCCTTCCTCCGAAGGTTCTCCTCCGCGCCGAAAGTGGAGCTTCACCTGCACCTCGAGGGAGCCGTCCGGGCGGCCGCGCTCGTCCGCCTCTCGTCCCGCTCGCCCGATCCCATCTTCCCTGATCTCGCGGCGGTTCGCGCGCGGCGCCGCGAGCTCGGGTCGAAGGAGGCCTTCTTCGGCTTTTATCGCGACGTCTGCCGGCAGCTTCGGAGCCCCGCCGACTATGCGCTCGTCGCGCGGGGGCTCGTGTCGCGCCTCGCGCGGGAGAACGTCCGATGGGCCGAGATCACGGTCTCGCCGGCCGTGGTGG
This sequence comes from uncultured Acidobacteriota bacterium, assembly GCA_937888435.1. Lineage (GTDB taxonomy): Bacteria > Acidobacteriota > Thermoanaerobaculia > UBA5066 > UBA5066 > Fen-183. The sequence continues at coordinate 14,537 of CALAQS010000033.1, read as the reverse complement.
AGAAGATCGGACTGGACTGGTTCGACGTCGTCGACGCGCTCGAGCGCGTCTTCTTAGAGCACGAGAGAAAAGGCGGCGGGCGCGTGCGCATCCTCCTCGATCTCGTGCGGCACTGGGGCCCGGCGTCCGCCGCGCGCGTCCTCGATCTCCATGCCGTGCGGCCCTGGAGACGCGTCGTGGGCTTCAGCCTCGGCGGGGACGAAACGGCCCACGCCGCGCGCGATTTCAGGGAGGTGTATCGGCGGGGACGAAAGGCGGGCCTCCTCCCCGTCGTGCACGCGGGCGAGTGGGCAGGGCCGGAATCGGTCGCCGACGCCCTGCGCTTTCTCGAGCCCGTGCGGATCGCACACGGCATCCGGGCGGTCGAGGATCCGGCGCTCCTGAAGGCTCTCGTCAAGAAAGGGGTCGTCTGCGACGTCTGCCCGACGTCGAACCTGAGGACGGGGGCCGTTTCGCGCGGTGAGGCGCACCCGCTCCGCCGGATGCTCCTCGCCGGCGTCCGGGTGACGCTCTCGACGGACGATCCCGGCCTTTTCGGGACGACGCTCGCGGGGGAGTACCGGCGCGCCGCGTCGTGGGGCGCGACCGGGGCCGAGCTGGCGCGCTGTGCCGCCACCGCGCGTCAGGCCGCGGCGAGGACGCGGTCGTACAGGCCGAGATAGCGCGACACCATCGTGTCCGCGTCGAAGAGACGGATCGCGCGCTCGCGCGAGGCGCGGGACATCGCCGCGTAGCGCCCGTCGTCGAGCAGGAGGTCCGCGCCATCCTCCGCGAGGCCCGCAATGTCGCCGACCCCGCGAAGAAAGCCCGTCTCGCCGTGCACGATGACTTCCGGCAGCCCGCCGACCGCATAGCCGAGAACGGGAACGCCGCAGGCCTGCGCCTCGAGGGCCGAAAGTCCGAAGGACTCCGAGTTGGACGGCAGGACGTAGAGGTCCGCGGCGGGCATCACGGCCTCGAGCGCCGGCATGTTTCCGAGGAACGACACGTACGGCGCGATGCCCTTTTCGCGGCACAGCGCCTCGGCGGCGGGGCGATCGGGGCCGTCGCCGATCATGACGAGCGTCGCGGGGACCCGCAGCCTCAGACGGTCGAAGATCTCGACGACGTCCAGGACGCGTTTCACCGGGCGAAAATTCGAGACGTGCAGGAGCACCTTCTTGCCCGCGGGCACGAAGCGGCACGCGACCAGCGGCGATTCCGGCGTCCAGCGCTCGGGATCGATGAAGTTCGGCACGACCTCGATCTCCTTCTTCGGCTGGAAGACCTCGATCGTGACTTTCTTGAGGTGCTCGGAGACGGCCGTGACGACATCGGACTTCTCGATGCCGAAACGCGTGATCGGAAGGTACGAGCGGTCCTGCCCGACGATCGTCACGTCCGTCCCGTGCAGGGTGGTCACGAGACCGAGGCGCCGCGGGGCGAGCATCTCGCGCGCGAGATGGGCCGAGATCGCGTGCGGAAGCGCGTAGTGGACGTGAATGAGGTCGAGACCTTCGTGCGTCGCCACGTCGCCCATACGCGTCGCGAGCGCGAGGTCGTAGGGCGCGTATTGGAAGAGCGGATACGACGGGACCGTCACCTCGTGATACGTGACGCGGTCGAGGAAGACGTTCAGGCGCGACGGCATCGCGTACGTGATGAAGTGCACGTCGTGCCCGCGCCGCGCGAGCTCGTGCCCGAGCTCCGTCGCGACGACGCCCGAGCCGCCGAACGTCGGGTAGCAGGTGATGCCGATCTTCACGTTCTTTTCCCGCCCTCGTAGCCGAGGAACGCCGCGACCGGGTCCGCGAGCGTCGGGGGCGCGTTCGAGACGAAGCCTTCCGCGTATTCCACGTTCGCGATCCTCCCGAGCGCCCGTGCGCGCGCTTCGATCCCTTCGAAGAAGCCCTTCGAGGAAACATACGTCTCCGGCTCACCTGATTTCGGGTCGTGAAACTGGCTGCGGTACGCGCGGAGGGCCGCCACTTTCGTCGCGAACGTTGCCGAGACGTCCACGAGAAAGGTCGGCATCACGAGAACGTAGGTCGCGTAGTAAAGGACCTGGTCGGGCCGGTGGGGCGGAAGCTCGGTCTCGAGCTTCGCGAGACCCGCGTACCAGGCGGCCTCCGGCACGAGGCGGCCCGCGCGCGCGTGATCCGGATGCCGATCCGCGGGAAGCGGCGCGAGGACGACGCGTGGCCGCGCCCGGCGGACGGCCTCGACGACACGGAGCTCGGCCGCGCGGTCCGTCCTCAGGCCGCCGTCCCCGAGGTCGAGCGTCTCGCGGAAGCGCGCCCCGAGGATCCGCGCGGCTTCCCGCGCCTCTCGGGCCCGGATCTCCGGCGTGCCGCGCGTCGCCATCTCGCCGCGCGTGAGGTCCACGATTCCGAAGCTCAGCCCGCGCGACGCCAGGGCAGCCAGCGTCCCGCCACATCCGAGATCGGCATCGTCGGGGTGCGGCGAGAAGGCGAGGACGTCGACCGGCTCGACGTTCACAGGGAAATCACCTGAAGCCCCGGCTCGTTCCAGACGAGCTCCCGCCGAAGCGCGCCCACGACCGCCTCGCGGCCGAACCGCAAGACGTAAGGCAGCGCAGAGTACGCGCGCTCGGCGAGCGCGCCACCGGGCAGGATCTCCCCGAGGAGCCGGTTCACCTGCGCCACCGTCCGCTCGTCTGCGCGCCCCGCCGCGGCCGCGGCCTTCTCGACGAGTTTCTCGAACGCGAAGCTCGTTTTTTCACGCGTCAAAAGGACCGCCTTCTTGAGGGACGGGTCGACGGCGAGGAGCGCCGGCTCTTCGGCCTCGAGCGCGCGGATCGCATTCTTGCGGATGGCCGTGAGGCGTTCCAGGAGCGTCCGCGCCTCGCCTGCGCCCACCTTCCGGAGCAACGCCTCCTCACCCCCGAGGACGTCCTTCACGGAAAGGTCCAGCTTAGCGAGGACGCGCGACGTGGCCGCCGGCACGAGCGCCACGAGGGGCCGCGGAACGATCACGGGCGGAACGATTCCGGCCCACGAAAAGAGCGGCCAGCTTTGGGCCCAGTACGCGATCTCAGCCGGGCCCAGGATCGTCGCGGCGACCGGGAAAAGCGAGGAGGCGGCGAGCGGCCGCGTGAGCGCCGAGAAAGACGGCAGCCACGCGCCGCTCGCGAAGCGCTCGACGACTTCCTCGGCTTCGAACGTCCCCTCGAGTCCCTTGAGAGAAAGCCGCGGGCCCGTCTCGACAAGGAGAAGGCGGTCGCCGCCGACCCGCGCGAAGAGCGGCAGGGCGGCGGGGTCGGACGTGACCTGGAGCGGGTGGCCCGCGACCTCGAGCGCCGCGCCGCGCTCCCTGAGGAGCTTTTTCACCTCGGCCCTTTCGCGCACGAGTCGACACGCGAGCGGCACGAGGGCTGGCTTGTCGGAGGGGTTCGCCGCGTCGAAAACAGGCACCGTGCCGTCGAGGAGCCACGCGAGCGTCGCTGAGAACGCTTCAAAGAATGTCTTTCCCCGATGCGTGGCCGTCAGCGCCGCGACCGCCTCGCCGTCCGGCGGCTGCGCGAGACCGGCCGAGAGTCGAGCGACGAGGGCTTCTACGTCGACCCCGACCGGAAGCGTTCCGACGGGTGACAGGTTTCCGGCAAGGGCGGAGGCGTCGGGGCCGAGGTCCACCGGGCCGTCCGGCCCCGGCAGGACAAGCCGCGTGACCTCCACGAGATCGTGGTCCTCGGACGCGCACCAGAAAGCGGGGCCCGAGGTCGTGCCCCGAGCCACGAGGTGTGCCGCGAGCTTTTCCGCCGCGAGCGCCTTCACGAGGGTGAGGAGCGGGCCCCCGAAAAGGCCTGCCTGCTGACCGGCAAAGACGGCCGAAGCCTCGCCGCGCGCGAACGCCGCAAGCCTCGGGTCGGTATTGGCGGAGGCGCTTCGCGGCCGGAACGCCGCCACGACCGCGCGCGCTCTCTGTGCGATCGTTTCGAGATCGGGTCGGTCCGGAAGGAAGGCCGAGACGTCCGGCGCCCCCGTCGCAAGGCCGCGCGCGAGGGCGGGAATCCCGGGAACGTGCGCAAGCGAAATCACCGTCACCGCGCCCTCTCGGCGCGGGTTTTCGCCTTGGCTTTCACGGCGAGGAGAATCAGTCGCGGGGACTTCCGTCGGTCGAACGGCGAGCCGTCGAAGTTCCCGTAGGCCGCACGCACCGTGAGAGAGGCCTTGTGGTGAAGGTTCCTGAGCTCGTGCTCCGTGTAGGCCCGAGCACATTCCGTGAACACGCGCTTGTTTTCGCCCGAGCCCATCCCGATCTCCTTCTCCACGCGCCGGCTCGAGGGATCGTACCGTCGGCGGATGCTCACGCGCTCGCCGGCCACGGTCTTCTCCTCACGCACCGCGAGCGTCGAGACCACGCGCTCGGCATTGAAGACGTCCGAAAGGAACGCACCTCCGGGTGCAAGGACCCGCGCCACCTCGCTCACGACGCGGATGTCCTCGGCGGGATCCTCGAAGGCGCCGAATGACGTGAAGAAGTTCACGACCGCACCGAACGTGCCCGCGCGGAAAGGAAGCTGTCGCATGTCGGCGCGCACCCAGAGCGGGCGCGCGGGCCCCTCCCGCCGGCGGGCCTGGGAGAGGAGGCGCTCCGACAGCTCGAGGCCCACCACACCCCCGAGGCCCTCGTGAAGCACGACGGCGTGCCGGCCGGTCCCGCAGGCGAGATCCAGGAATCGCATGCGGCCGACGCTCGCGTACGGCGCGAGAAGCTCGCGCGCGAATACGGCTTGCTGGCGTGCCTCCCGGTCGTCGCGTTCGGGATAGAGGGCGAGGTACTCCTCCCCGAACCACTGGGCGAACCAAGGGTCGCGCTCGAGTGTCATCGCATCACCTTCGCCGTCATCGAGCGTCGATGATAGGGGGAAAAAAAGAGGGCTCCGCAAGCGCGGAGCCCTGGTAGGAGGCAGGAGGTGTTCGTGTCACCCGGCGCGCCCTTTCGGCGCCCACCGGACCTACACAACACGATCGCAAGCCGCATGCCAGGGCATTTGGCCCTTCGCGGGGACGTCATGGCTCGCCTCTTTCGCTCTTTCCTCGGTCAGGCCGGCCGAAGCACGGCGAGGCGAGCTTCCGCGAAGCGGGCGTCCGCGTTCGCGGCGTCCAGTTCTTCGTCTCCCGCGGCGTGCCCGCGCCGGCTCTCCGCCTCCGCCTTTTCCGCCGAGGCCTTCGCACCGTCGATGGCCTCCGGCGCCGCAGCTTCATCGGCCAGGATGCGCACCGCGTCGCCCGCGATCTCCACGAACCCGCCGCGGACGGCGAGCGCCGCGCGCCGGGCTCCATCGCGATACCCGACCACGCCGATTCCAAGAAGCGCGATCAGGGGCGTATGGCCCGGCAAGACGCCGAGCTCGCCGAGCCACGCCGGCAGCGTGACCTCGTCGCACGCGACGCCCTGGAGCAGCGCCCGCTCCGGCGTGACGACGGTCAGCGTGAGCCGCCCGTCCAACGTCAGGCTCCCGCCTTCAGCTTCTCGGCCTTCTCCTGGGCCTCTTCGATCGCGCCCACGTTGAAGAACGCCTGCTCGGGCAGCTCGTCGTGCTTGCCCTCGACGATCTCCTTGAAGGACCGGATCGTGTCGGCGATCTTCACGTAGCGGCCCGCCACGCCCGTGAACTGCTCGGCGACGTGGAAGGGCTGCGAGAGGAAGCGCTGGATCCGCCGCGCGCGCGCCACGATGATCTTGTCGTCCTCGGACAGCTCGTCGATCCCGAGGATCGCGATGATGTCCTGGAGGTCCTTGTACTTCTGGAGGACCTGCTGCACGGCGCGGGCGACGTTGTAATGCTCCTCGCCGACGATCAGCGGGGAGAGGATCTTGGACGTCGAGGCAAGCGGGTCGACCGCGGGATAAATACCGATCTCCGCGATCTGGCGCGAGAGGACGGACGTCGCGTCGAGATGCGCGAATGCGGTCGCGGGCGCGGGGTCGGTGAGGTCGTCGGCGGGCACGTAGATGGCCTGCACGGACGTGATCGAGCCCTTCTTCGTGGACGTGATGCGCTCCTGCAGCTCGCCCATTTCCGTCGCGAGGTTCGGCTGGTAGCCGACGGCCGACGGCATGCGGCCGAGGAGCGCCGAGACCTCCGAGCCCGCCTGCGTGAAGCGGAAGATGTTGTCGATGAACAGGAGGACGTCCTTGCCCTCCTTGTCGCGGAAGTACTCGGCGGCCGTGAGGCCGGTCAGCCCGACACGCAGGCGCGCGCCCGGAGGCTCCGTCATCTGGCCGTAGATGAGCGCAGCCTTGGATTTCTTCCAGTCCTTCGGGTCGATGATTCCGGACTCGGTGAACTCGAGCCAGAGGTCGTTCCCCTCGCGCGTCCTCTCGCCGACGCCCGCGAAGACCGAATAGCCGCCGGCGGCCTTCGCGACGTTGTGGATGAGCTCCATGATGAGCACGGTCTTTCCGACGCCCGCGCCGCCGAAGAGGCCGGTCTTGCCGCCGCGCGTGTAGGGCTCGAGGAGGTCGATGACCTTGATGCCCGTCTCGAACAGTTCGACCGACGTGGACTGGTCTTCGTACGGCGGCGACTCGCGGTGGATGGGCCACCTCTCGGCCGTGACGACCGGGCCCATCTCATCCACGGGCTCGCCGATGACGTTCAGGATGCGGCCGAGCGTCTCCGGCCCGACGGGGATCGAGATCGGCGCGCCGAGGTCGACCGCCTTCATGCCGCGCACGAGGCCGTCGGCCGGCTTCATCGAGATGCACCGCACGCGGTTCTCGCCGAGATGCTGCGCGACCTCGGTGATGATGTCGATCTTCTCGGTCGAGAGACCACCCTCGTCGGTGATGTGGACGGCGTTGAGGATCGTCGGGAGCTTCCCGACCGGAAACTCCACGTCCACGACGGGACCGATGATCTGGACGACCCTGCCTTCGTTCGCCATGTTTGGGCTAGCCTTTCCGCACGGACTGCCGGGCCGTTCTCATTCCAACGCCGCCGCGCCCGAGACGATCTCGATGAGCTCTTTCGTGATGCGCGCCTGGCGCGCGCGGTTGTAGATGAGGGTCAAGGAGTCGATCATGTCGCCCGCGTTCTTGCTGGCGCTGTCCATCGCGGTCATCTGCGCCGCGAAGAACGCCGCCTGCGACTCGAGGACCACACGGTACATCTGGAACTCGAGGAAACGCGGCAGGAGGATCCCGAGAATCTCCCCGGGCGACGGCTCGTAGAGGTAGTCCGGGTCGGCGGGCGCGGCCGTGGCGCTCTCGAGCGCGATGGGAAGGAGGCGCTTCGTCCTCACCACCTGCGAGATGGCGCTCCGGAACTCGTTCGAGACGACGTAAACGGCGTCGGCCTCGCCCGAGACGAACCGCGCCGCCAGAGACCGCCCGATCTCGGCGGTGGGTGCGACACCGAGCCCCGCGAGCCCCATCCGCGCCTCAAGGATCTCGACCGGCCTGCGGCGCCAGAAATCGTTCGCCTTCTTGCCGAGCGTCACGAGACGCACGCTCGCGACTCCACGCCCTTCCGCCTCGCGCAGGAACGTCGTCACGGCCCGGTTCACGTTCGTGTTGAAGCCGCCGGCGAGGCCCTTGTCGCCGCTGACGACGAGAAGGACCACACTCTTCTCCTCCCGCGTCGCGAGCAGCGGATGAAGCGGCGTCCCGTCTTCTTTGGGCGGCACGCGGGACGCGACAGAGCGCAGGATGGCTTCGAGCGCCGTCGCGTAGGGCCGCGAGGCGATGGCGCGATCCTGTGAGCGGCGCAGCTTCGACGCGGCGACCATCTTCACGGCCTTCGTGATCTGTTGCGTGTTCTTCACGCTCCGGATCCGCCGCCGGATGTCGATGAGGTTCGCCATGTCCTGGCCCTGGCGCCGCCCTAAGCCTGCTTCGCCTCGGGTCGGGAGGAGAGGAAGACCTTCTTCGCCTCTCCCACCGCCGCGGAGAGCGCCGTCTCGATCTCCTGCGTGAGTTTGCCGGCTTCCCGGATCTCCTGGAGGAGCGGGGCGTTCTGGCTTCCCAGGTACTCGTGGAGGGCGGTCTCGAACGGCAGGACGGCCTCGACGCGGAGGTCGTCGAGGAAGCCCTTCGTGCCGGCGTAGACAGAGGCGATCTGGAGCGCGACGTTCATCGGGACATACTGGTTCTGCTTGAGGATCTCGACGAGCCGGCGCCCGCGGTTGAGCTGCGCCTGCGTCGTCTTGTCGAGGTCGGAGCCGAATTGCGCGAACGCCGCGAGCTCGCGGTACTGCGCGAGGTCGAGGCGCAGGGTGCCCGCGATCGCGCGCATCACCCGGATCTGCGCGGACCCGCCGACGCGCGATACCGAGATGCCGACGTTCACGGCCGGACGCTGGCCCGAGAAGAAGAGGTCGGACTCGAGGAAGATCTGTCCGTCCGTGATCGAGATGACGTTCGTCGGGATGTAGGCCGATACGTCGCCCGCCTGCGTCTCGATGATCGGCAGCGCCGTCAGCGACCCGCCGCCCTTCTGCTTGTTCAGCTTCGACGCCCGCTCGAGAAGCCGGCTGTGCAGGTAGAAGACGTCTCCCGGATACGCCTCACGGCCCGGCGGGCGACGCAGGAGGAGCGAGATCTCGCGATAGGACGCCGCCTGCTTCGAGAGGTCGTCGTAGACGACGAGCGCGTGCTTGCCGCTGTACATGAAGTACTCGCCCATCGCGCAGCCCGCGTATGCCGAGATGTACTGGAGCGGCGCCGCGTCGGACGCGGCGGCGGCGACGACGATCGTGTGCTCCATCGCGCCGTACTTCTCGAGTGTCTGGACGACCTGGGCGATCGTGGAATTCTTCTGGCCGATCGCGACGTACACGCAGATGACGCCGTTGCCCTTCTGGTTGATGATCGTGTCGAGCGCGATGGCGGTCTTCCCCGTCTGGCGGTCTCCGATGATCAGCTCCCGCTGCCCGCGGCCGATCGGGATCATCGAGTCGATGGCCTTGAGGCCCGTCTGCATCGGCTCTTTGACCGGCATGCGGTCGACGACGCCGGGAGCGAGCCGCTCGACGGGATAGAACTCCTTCGAGGCAACCGGACCCTTGCCATCGATCGGCTGCCCGAGCGGGTTGACCACGCGGCCCACGAGCGCCTCGCCGACGGGCACCGAGATGATGCGCTTCGTGCGTTTGACGGTGTCGCCCTCCTTGACGAGGCTGGTTTCGCCCATGAGGACGCAGCCGACGTGGTTTTCCTCGAGGTTCAACGCGAGGCCGTAAACGCCGTTCGGGAATTCGAGAAGCTCGCCCGCCATGACCTTCTCGAGACCGTACGCGAGCGCGATGCCGTCGCCGACGGACACGACGGTTCCCACTTCGTCGACGTCCACGCCCTGCGTGATGCCGGCGAGCTGGGCCTTGATGAGCTGTGTGATTTCCTGAGCGCTGATTTCTGCCATGTGGGTGCTTCTTTCTCCGTCTGGTCAGGCCGGGGCGATTGCGTGCAGGGCCGCGCGAGCTTTTTCGAGGCGCCTCTCGAGCGAAGCGTCGAGCCGCGCGCTGCCCACCGAGATGACGAAACCGCCGAGAAGAGAGGGGTCGACCGCGGACACGAGGCGGACGCTCTGCTTCGTCCGGTCGGCGACGAGCGCGCGGAGGGCTTCGAGAACGGCTGCGTCGGCAGGCTGGGCCGTGACGATTCGCGCTTCGACCTCGTGGGTGTCCCGGTCGAGCCGCGCGCGAAGGGCGGCGAGAACATCGTCGAGAATATGAAGCCGGCCGTTGTGCAGGAGGATCTTCAGGAGGCGGCCTGCGATCTCGGGCACACCGACGCGCGCGGCGACCGCGGCCAGGAGCGCCTCGCGTTTCTCGCGCTCGAGGCCTGGGTTCGAGAGTACCTTTCCGAGCTCCGGAGCGAGGGCGTAGGCATGTCGGAACGCCTCGAGCGCCGCGAGCTCTCCGGCCGGGTCCACCGCCACGGCGAAGAACGCGTCGACGTAGGGGCGTGCGATCCGGGCGCTCATTGCGCTCCGCCTCGGCCCTTTGCCGCGCCTGTCAGGTGCGCGATGCCCTCGGCGAGCAGTCTTTTTTCGTCGTCCGCCGTGACATTCTTCCGGAGAAGGTCGCGGGCGAGGTCGACCGAAAGGTCGCCGGCGAAGACCGTGAGCTCGGCCCGGGCCGCTCGGACACGATTGTCGAGATCGGCGCGCGTCCTGGCCAGGATCTGGTCGGCGTCCACCTGGCTCTTGGCGAGTAGTGCGGCGTGCTCGGCGTCCGCGTCGCGCCGCGCGGCTTCCTTGAGGTTCGCGAGCTCCGTTTCGATGCTCGCAAGCCGGGCCTTGAGCTCCACCGAGAGCTGTTCGGCCCGACGGCGGTCGTCGTCCGCCTTCGCGAGGGCGACCGCGATGCCCGCCTTCCGGTTTCCGAAGAAATCGGCGGCCGGCTTGCGAAGAAAGTACCAAAGGAGGCCGAGAAAAAGGCCGAGATTAAGAAGCTGCCACACGAGGCCCGGAATTCCGAGAAAGCCGTGGGCGGTCTCCTGCCCCTCCTCGAAGAAAACAAACGCCGCTCCGACCGTCACGCGATCCTCCGGCCGAGAGCACGCGAAGCGATCTCCACGGCGGTTGCGCGCGCGTTTCTCTCGAGCTCCGACCGCGCGGCGACGACGTCCTTCTCGAGCCGGGCCCGGGCGTCTGCTGCCGCGCCGCGCGCTTTTCCTCGGGCGGCCTCGAGGATCGCCTGGCGCCTTGCGTTCGCTTCGCCGCGCGCGGCCTGGCGCGCCGCCAGCGCCTCGCGTCGCGCCTGGGTGAGCCGCCTGTCGATGCCTAAGAGCGTGTCTTTCTCCTGGTCGAGCATCCCCGCGAGCGCCGCCGTCGCCTCCGCGACGGTGCGTTCGCGCTCCTCGAGGATCCCGCCCAGCGGCTTGAGAATGAAAACCCTCAGGACAGCGTACGTCGCCCAGAAGATCGCCATGACGAGGAGCAGGGAGAGATCGGGTAGCTGCATGTGCGCTCGGCGTCGCGTGCACCGGCCCGAAACCCGGACGTCGAACCTCTCGGGCGACGCCGTGGACCCGGATCTGCGCAGGCCGCGGCGTTATCTCACAGCGGCGGCGGTCGGTCAAACGTAAGGAGCGGCGAGTTCGTTGCGCGCCTGGGGCGACGCGGCGAGACGCTCACCGAACGCCCCGGCTCCGGCTCAAAACGAATTCAATCGAATGATTAGAGGGCCGTGGGCGGGCGGGGCGCAGGCTCCTCGACACGCGGCGGGCCGCTTTCCACCGGACCCTGGATCACCGCACCCTCTTCGACGACCAGCACCGGCGTGTGAATGTCGGCAAAGACGCGTGCGCCCGCGTGCAGCTCGACGCGCTCTTTGGCGTGCACGCTTCCCTTGATGGTGCCGGAGACCGCGAGACGCCCCACCCGAACGTCGCCTTCGACGACACCGCCTTCTCCGACCACGAGCTCGGCGTCCGACGTGATCGTGCCCTTGAATTGCCCGTCGATGCGGAAAACGTCGTCGAACGAGAGCGTGCCCTCCAGGCGCGCGCCGCGGTCGAGGAAGCCGTTCAGCGCGCCGCCTCCCCTCTTTGCACTCATGTCTTGCGGCCTCCGAGGAGCCGCTCGAAGAGCCCGATCAGCTCCTCTTCCGAGAAGAAGGAAATGCGGACCTCGCCCCCGCGCCTCTTCCTCCGGATCTCGACGCGCGTCCCGAGGACCCGCGCGAGGCGGAGCTCGGCGTCGCGCGTGTCGGCATCCACCGCGCGGGATTTTCTTTTCTTCGCGCTCCCCTTCTGGATGGCCGCGGCGCGCGCCTCGGTGGCGCGCACCGAGAGCCCGCGGCGCACGACCTCTTTCGCGAGCTGCTCCTGATCCGCCGCGGACGGCAGCGCGAGCAGGGCGCGCGCATGGCCCGCCGAAAGAGATTCGTCTTCGAGCGCGGCGCGCACTGCGGCCGGGAGCTTGAGTAGCCGGAGCGCGTTCGCGACGGTCGCGCGGTCCTTGCCGACGCGCTCGGCGACGTCCTCCTGCGTGAGAGAGAAGTCGTCCTTGAGGTGGCGGTACGCCTCCGCTTCCTCGAGGGGGGTGAGGTCGCGGCGCTGCACGTTCTCGACGAGCGCGAGCAGAAGGTGGTCGCGCTCCGTGACGCCCTCGCGCACGACCACGGGAACCTCGGAGAGGCCCGCGAGCCGGGCCGCGCGCACGCGGCGCTCGCCCGCGACGATCCGGAAGCGGCCGCCCTCCACCGTGACGAGCACGGGCTGGAGGATCCCCGTCCGCCGGATGGACCGCGAGAGCTCCTCGAGGCCGGCATCGTCGAACCGGTGGCGCGGCTGGCGGCGGTTCGCGTCCAGAAGATCGATCGCGACGGCTCTCAGCGCCGCACTCGGAGCATCCGCGCGCGCCGAGGGAATGAGCGCCGAAAGGCCCTTGCCGAGCGCCGGTTTTCGGGGTGCGATCACGGCGGCGATCCTAGCAGCCGGGCGCGGACGCGGCCTTTCGGCGGCCATCCCGCCGCAGGAGCTCGCGCGCGATCCCGAGATACGCTTCGGCGCCCTTCGACTTGACGTCGTAGAGGTGGATCGGTTTGCCGAAGGACGGCGCCTCGGCGAGGCGCACGCTGCGCGGGACGACGTGCTCGAAGACGACCGCGCCGAAGTGCCTCCGGATCTCGTCGAGCACCTGCCGCGAGAGATTCGTCCGCTCGTCCCACATCGTGGCGACGACTCCCGCGAGGCCGAGGCCCGGGTTGAGGCTCTCTCTGACGCGTTCCATCGTCGTGAGGAGCTCGGAGACCCCCTCGAGCGCGTAGTACTCGCACTGGATCGGCACGAGGACGCCGTCCGCGGCGACGAGCGCGTTCACCGTTAGAAGCGACAGCGACGGCGGGCAGTCGATCAGAATGTACTCGTATCGGTCGCGCAGGGGGTCGAGCTTCTCTTTCAGGCGCCGCTCGCGGCGCTCTTCGTGCACCAGCTCCACCTCGGCGCCCACGAGGTGGCGGTTCGCGGGCGCGAGCGTCAGGTGCGGTAGGTCCGTGCTGCGCGCGACCTCCTCGAACGCCGCCCCGCCGCCCAGCCAGTCGTACGAGGTGCGAAAGAGCGCGGACTTGTCGACGCCAAGTCCGGAGGTCGCGTTCCCCTGCGGGTCGAAGTCCACGAGGAGCACCTCTCGCTCGAGGACCGCGAGAGACGCCGCAAGGCTGATCGCGGTCGTCGTCTTGCCTACGCCCCCTTTCTGGTTCGCAACCGCGAGGACGCGGGCCGCCCGCGGCGAATGTTTCACGTGAAACACTCGAGCGAGAGGATGCCTCGCCGCTCGGCGTCGGGCGCCCGGCGAAAAGAGGACTGCGCCGCGCCGCTCGTCCGCGCCGCCCCGGCCGCGAGCGGCTCGCTCGTCCAGAGGAGTGCCTTCGCGCCGGGAGACAGCAGGGGCCGCGCCGCGCGCACGAGCCTTCCCGCGGTGGCCACAGCGCGGCTCGTCAGCACGTCGTAACCCGGGTCTTTGCCCCTCGGAAACGAGTCGGGGAATCTAGCGTTCACTACCCGGGCGGTCAACGCGAGGCGTGAGAGCGCTTCCTGGAGATACGCCGCCTTTTTTCCGGACGACTCGACGAGAGTTCCCTCGAGGTCGCCCCGCACGAGAAGGAGCGGGATGGCGGGGAAGCCGCCGCCCGAGCCGAGATCGAGAAGGCGGATCGGCCGGCCACGCGGGCGCGGCAGCAGAGCGAGGCCGAGGAGGGCGTCGGCGAGGTGCGTTCCCACGAGGATGCCAGGGTCCGCCGAGCGCGCCGAAACGAGGTTCATCGCCGCGTTTTTCTCGAGAAGGAAGGAGAGGAACCTCGCGAGCGGGCCAGCCGCGGAGGCGGCGCAGACGCGCTCTTCTTCCGGGAGGTCCGCTGCGAGTCGCCGAACCCTCTCTTCGAGGGTCACGCCGCGACTCCGCGCTCGGACGAAAGGAGGCGGGCGAGGAGGACGGCGACCGCGGCGCAAGTGACGCCCGGCAGGCGCGAAGCCTGGCCGAGCGTCCGGGGCCGATGCCTTTCCAGCTTTTCGATCGCTTCAGCCGACAGGCCGGGGATGCCCCCATAGACGAAACCGCTTGGGAAGACGCGCTCCGCCGCCCGCGCCACGCGGGCGACTGACTCGAGCTCGCGAGCGACGAAGCCCTCGTATCGCAGGTCCGCGACGAGTCGATCCCGCTCCTCCTTTCGCAGGGCGTCGAGGTCGGCGGCCGTTTCCCGATCGAGGTTTTCCGCGCAGAGCTCCCGGAGAACGGAGAGGTCGGCCTCCGGCCGGCGGAGCAGGCCCGAGAGCGTCGTCTCCTCGCTCAGGTCGATACCGTGCTCCGCCAGTCGCTGTTTCGTCAGGCGGTCCGGCCTCACGTGCGCGGCGGCCAGTCCTACGCGCGCGCGCGCGACCCGGGCTTCGGCCTCGAGCACGGGGGCCGCTTCCCCCTCGGTCACGAGGCCGTGCGCTAGCGCCGTCCCGGTGAGCCGCGCGTACGCCGTGTCGGCGCCGAGGAGCAGGCGGTGTTCGGCGCGTGAGGTCAGGAGCCGGTACGGCTCCTCGAGGCCGAGCGTGACGAGGTCGTCGAGCATCACGCCGATGTAGGCCTCGTGCCGGCC
>CALAQS010000032.1 GCA_937888435.1 uncultured Acidobacteriota bacterium | reverse complement strand
CGGACATCGTCGCCGTGCGTTCGACGTCGATCTCCTTCCAGACGCCTCCCCTGACCGCGCAGGAAAAGTCCGAGGCGGCGGCACTCCACGACTTCGATTTTCTCAATTCCTTCCAGACCCTCGCGCGCCTCGACGCGTTCTTTCCCGAGCCCGTCGGCCCGCGCGCGCCGGTTCCAATTCCCGCCGACGGGTTTTCGTCGCGCCCTCCGGACTCTCCGGACGCGCTCACGGATCGCTTTCTGGACTGGCAGCGCACTCCGAAGAAGGAGCGCGAGCGGCTGTCTGCGCTCGAGCGGGCGTTCCGGAACCGCCCCGACGAGGAACGCGCGCTCCTCGAGGACCGTTGGACGTTCGTGCGCGACTTCAGCGAGGACCAGCGAGCGGGGCTCCGCCGGCTCGCAAGCCGCCTGGACGACCTCGATGCGGGCGCCCACGAGCGCCTCGAGACCGAGATCCGGCTCATCGGCCGGCTGCCCCGGGAGGGGCGCACGGCTCGCTGGCACTCGCTCTCGTTTGCGAAGCCGCTCACCGGGCAGGAAGTCGCGAGCGCCGAGAGGCTTCTTCTCGCGCGTTGACGGTCCCGTAGACTCGGGACCCATGGCCGAACCCGCCGCGACATCCTCTGCCGCGTTCCAGCCCTGGGTGCCGGCCTCGGAAGCGCCGGCGGAGCTCACGTTTCGGGCGGTCGCGCTCGGATCGGTTCTCGGGATCGTCTTCGGCGCCGCGTCGGTCTACCTCGGTCTGAAGGTCGGCCTGACGACGTCAGCGTCGATTCCGATCGCCGTCATGGCGATCACGATTCTCAAGAAACTGGGAAATTCGACGATCCTCGAGAACAACGTCGTCCAGACGACGGGATCGGCCGGCGAGTCCGTGGCGGCCGCCGTCGTCTTCACGATCCCGGCGCTCATCTTCCTCGGCTTTCCGATGAGGATTCCCGTGACGTTCCTGATCGCGCTCACCGGCGGCGTCCTCGGCGTCCTCATGATGATCCCGCTCCGGCGCTACCTGATCGTGAAAGAGCATGGCGCGCTGCGTTTTCCCGAAGGCACGGCGTGCGCGGAGATCCTCATCGCCGGCGAGCAGGGCGGGACCTCCGCGCGGAAGATTTTCTTCGGGATCGGCCTCGGGTCGATCTTCAAGCTCTCCACGAAGCTTCTCGGCCTCTTCAAGGACAACGTGGGACGGGCGCTCTCCTTTTACCCGGGCTCGCGCCTCGAGTGCGAGACTTCGCCCGAGCTCCTCGCCGTGGGTTACATCATCGGCTACGAGACGAGCGTCGTCATGGTGGCCGGCGGACTGCTCGCGGCGCTCATCCTCGGGCCGATGGTCGTTTTCTTCGGCAGTCACCTCACCGAACCGCTCGCCCCCGCGACGACGCTCATTCGCGACATGGACTACGCCGGCCTCAAGGACAAGTACCTGAGGTACATCGGGGCGGGGGCGGTCGCGATGGGCGGGGTCCTCGGGCTCGTCCGCGCGGCTCCGTCGATCTGGGACTCGCTCACCGCCTCCGTGAAGCAGCTTCGGGGTGGATCCGCCGGCGGCGTTTCCGTCGCCCGGACCGAACGGGACACTCCGCTCACGTGGGTGGTCGGCGGCTCGCTCGCCATCGTCGCCTTCATCACGGTCGTCCCCGTCTTCCGGATGAACGTGCTCGGCGCGGCGCTCATCGTCGTCTTCGGCTTCCTGTTCTCCGTCGTGTCTGCGCGCATCACGGGGCTCGTGGGCTCGTCGTCGTGCCCGCTCTCCGGAATGACGATCGCGGTCGTTATCGGGAGCTGCCTCATCTTCCTCGCCGTTGGCTGGAGGGGAGCGAGCTATTCCTATCTCGCGCTCGTCGTGGCCGCGGTCGTCTGCATCGCGATCTCGAACGCGGGGACCACGGCGCAGGACCTCAAGACGGGTTACCTCGTCGGCTCGACGCCGCGCTCCCAGCAGGCCGCCATCCTGGCGGGCGTCCTGACGTCCGTGCTGGCGATCGGCTGGACGACCTGGGCGCTGAACGCCTCGGAGACGAAGCTCACGCGGCTCGCTGCTCCGGTGTCGGTCCCCGCCGCCTCGATCACGGCCGCCGAGGACGAAAAGGGCCCCGACGGGAAGACCTTCGCCTTTGTCAAAGTCGGCGCGGGAGACGTCGCCTCGCTCGAAACCGGCAACTATCTCGTGGACCGCACGACCGGCACCGCCGTGTTCCGCCGCGTGGACGGCATTGGAAGCCGGAACTTTCCCGCTCCGCAGGCGAACCTCATGGCAGTGCTCATCTCGGGCCTTCTCGACCAGAAGCTGCCCTGGGGCCTCGTTCTCATCGGCGCCGCGATCGCCGTCTTCATCGAGCTCCTGACCGGGCACTCGCTCACGTTCGCGGTCGGCGTCTACCTGCCTCTCTCCACGACGATGCCCATCTTCATCGGGGGCCTCGTGCGGAAATTCGCTGACAAAAGGTACGGCCGCGCGCCCGACGACGCGAGCGAGAGCGAGGGGACGCTCCTCTCCTCCGGCCTCATCGCGGGCGGCGCGCTCGTGGGCGTCCTCGTCGCGTTCCTGCACTTTCCCGTGTTCGGGCTCGGGTTCGACGAGGATCTCGACCTGCCGATGAAGATCGCGCTGGGCCCGCGGTTCTGGCCGGGGCTCTTCGGATCGGACGTCCTCCCGATCGTCGCCTTCGCGGGGCTGGGATATCTGCTGTTTCGGGGAGCGAAAGCGAAAAAGGCCTAGGTCATCTCTCTGCGGCGGCGAGAGGAGCCGTGAGCGCGGCCTGCGCTTCGAGCTTCGCGATGAGCGCCGCGCGGCGCGCGGCATCGAGGTTTTCGGAGCCCGCGCGGAGGATGTCAGGATTGCCGTCGATCGACCGGCGGAACAGGAAGTCCTGCACGGCCTTCGCGTCCACGCGCGTCGTCTCGCGCAGCAGCCGCGCCACGGCCCCGACCATCACCGGATTCTGCTCGTCGAGGAGCGTCTCCGCCAGGTTCAGCACGGCGGAGGCTTCGCGGTGGCCGTCCATCACGAGACCGGTCGCGGCGAGCACGGCGAGATGCCGCTTGCCCAGGCTCTTGAGCTTCGCCCACTTCTTGACGACGTTCAGTTTCGAGGGCTCGAGCCTGAGAGCCGGAGCCGCGACGCGCGTCCCGAGGACCTCGGCCACCTCGAGGTCGTCTGCCACCGCGCTCCATTTTTCGACCTTCGCGAAAAGCCCGGGAGCGAACTCCTTCTGGTGATGCTCGAAAACTTCGAGCGCCACGAGAATTTCCTCGCGCACCTTGCGGGCCATGGCCGCGTCGACGAGCGCGAGGGCCACCGGATACTCCATCGAGGGCCGCGTCTTCCCCTCGATCTCGCGTGCGATCGATCGCACCAGGGACGGGCGCACGCCGAGAGCCTTGAGCGGACTCTTCGGGACGATGCCCTTGCTTTTGTCCCCTCTGTCCCCTTTCCCGTCCAGGCGGGAATCCAGTGCGGCCCGAATGTCCTTGAGAATCAGCGCGGCAGACGGTGTGGCCTTGACCATACGCAATCTGTAATTCTAGCATACGCCTTGACCACTTTAGCCTCGCGACACGCCGGCCGTTTCATCGGAATGTGCCCGGGCTGAACTCGTAAACTTCTCCAGAGTAACCACTTACGAAGAGAGGAGTCTGTATGGAGCGCGCGCCGATCAGGCGTCCGCGCAAGGTGACGAAACCCCCGGCTCGGCCGACCTGAACGCCCAGCCGCTTGAGATCAGCGGGATCCCTCAGCGACTCCCTCGCCCTCGTTTCGAGGATGCTTTCGACGACGCGGGGACCGAAGCCGGGAACCCTTTGGAGCTCCTCGCGGCCGGCCGTCGTGAGCTCGACCGGAAACCGGCCCGGATTCGCGAGCGCCCACGTGAGCTTCGGATCGTGGTCGAGCGGGAGTTGGCCGTCCTTGCCGTACACGAGCTCCTCCGCGGAGAAGCCGTATTCACGCATCAGGTGATCCGCCTGGATGAGACGCTTCTTCTCAAGTCCCTCCGCGAACGACAGGGGCGCGGGGGCCTGGCGTGCGGACGCGCGCCGGGCCTCGCGCACCGCGAGCGCCGCGTCCCGCGCCGTCTCGAGCAGCGCAAGGCCGCCCGCCACGCTCTTGCCGGGAGCGTGCTCGTCGAGCGCGCGCTGGCACGGCGCTTCGAGGTTGTAGGAGACGCGGTCCACGAGGCGCACGAGGCGTTCGATCTGCCCCGGCTCCGCGCCGGCAAGAGCCTTCGCATGCAGATAGCCGCGGTACCCATGCGTGAACCGGAGGGTCTCGACGAGCTGGAGCATCCTCTCCATCGCGAAGACCGGGTCCCTCGGGATGCCGCTCGTCACGAAGAGGCCGTCGCACCAGCCCCGGCGAAAGGCGGTCATGAAGAGGCGCGCGAGGCTGGCGGGCTCGAGCGCGCGCCGGGGCAGGTCGCGCTCGGCACGCATGGGACAGTAGTCACATGAGAAGCGGCACGCACTCGTGAGGAGGATGCGGAAGATGCGGCGATTCCCGACGCCGGGCACGATGAGGTCCCTGATGACTTGCTCTTCGATTTCCGCGCCCTTCTTGTTGGCAACCATCGCATCACCCCACCAGACGCAAGTTAGACGTAAGTAAGGCGAAAGTCAAGCCCCCCTTTGCTGGAAAAAGAGCTTTTGGGGCTGCTCAGGCCGCTGGCCGCGCGATGACGCCGCCGCCGAGGATCATGTCCGGGCGGTTGGGGTCGAAGAACACGGCGGACTGGCCGGGCGCGGCGGCGCGCACAGGCGCCTCGAACGTGAGGATGGCGCTCCGCTCCCCGCCCAGCGCGAGGAGGGCCGGCTGCTCCGGATGCCTCGAGCGAATGCGCGCCAGGACACGAGCCGCTCCGCCGCCCTCCGCGCGCCCGACGAAATGGACGCGCTCGAGCGGAACGGCCTTCGACGCCAGTGACTCGGACGGGCCGACAACGAGACGCGACGCCTCGGGGAAAACCCCGATGACATAGAGCGGTTCGGACGAGGACAATGAAAGCCCACGGCGCTGGCCGACCGTGAAGCCCATCGTTCCATCGTGGGCTCCGAGCACCTCTCCCCTCTCGTTGGAAATCGGCCCAGGCCGCGCTCCGGGCGCCGCCGGAAGCGAGAGTCCCAGCCCCTCCGCCTCCCTCCGGATGAAGTCGGCTGGGGTCGAGCCGTTCGGCACGAAGCAGACTTCCTGCGAATCGGGCTTGTCCCAGTTCGGCAGCCCCGCCTCGCGCGCGATTTCGCGCACCTCGGGCTTCGTCAGCTCGCCGAGCGGGAAGCGCGCGCGCGCGAGCTGCTCCTCCGTGAGGTCGTAGAGGAAGTACGACTGGTCGCGCGAGCGGTCGCGAGCCCGGAGGAGGCGTGGCGCGCCCGAAACCTCGTCCGCTCCGATGCGCGCGTAGTGCCCCGTGGCGACGGCTTCGCAGTCGAGGGCCGCGGCCTTCTGGAGCAGCGTCTTGAACTTCACTTCCGTGTTGCAGACCGTGCACGGGATCGGCGTCCTCCCCTCGAGATAGCTCGCCACGAACGGCTTCACGACCGCCTCGGTGAACCGCTGCTCGAGGTTCAGGACGAAGTGCGGCACGCCGATCGCCGCGGCCGCGCGGCGCGCCACGGAAAGGTCGTCGAGCGTGCAGCAGCGGCCCGCG
>CALAQS010000031.1 GCA_937888435.1 uncultured Acidobacteriota bacterium | reverse complement strand
AACGTCCCAGGGAAGCGTCTCCTTGAGGTCCTTCGCGCGCAGGTGACGGGTTTTCGGGACGCCCGCGGCCTCGAGCGCCTCGTTCCAGCGCTCCCACGAGAAGTGCTCGCTCCACGCGTCGAAGCGCCCACCGCGCCGCCACACTTCGAGGATGGCCTGGCCCATGCGCCGGTCGCCGAGCGAGAGCATCGCCTCGATCTCGGCCTCCTTCGGCTCGTGCCACGTCATCTTCGCGCCCTTGACGGAGCGAAAGCGGTTCCTCAGATAGGCGAGCTTCCGGGTGAGGTTCTCGACGCCGTCGAAGGCGAACCACTGGAACGGCGTGAAGCTCTTCGGCACGAAGCAGCCCACGGAGACGTTGACCGTCGGGCGGATGCCGTGCTTTGCGCCCTGGGCGAGGATGTCCTTGACGAGCGTCACGAGCTCGTCGAGGTCGGGATCGGTCTCCGTCGGGAGGCCGATCATCGTGTAGACCTTGATCATGTCCCAGCCGCGCGAGAAGGCGACGTCGGCCGCCTTGACCATGTCGGCGTTCGTGAACGTCTTGTTGATGACGCGGCGCAGGCGATCCGAGCCGGTCTCGGGAGCAAACGTGAAGCCCGACTTGCGCACCTCCGAGACGGCGTCCGCGAGGCCGACCGAGAATGCCTCCGCGCGGAGAGAGGGCAGCGAGATCGAGACCTTCGTCTTCGCGAGCTCGGGCGCGAGGCACGCGACGAGGGGTTCGATCTGCGAATAGTCGGCTGAGGACAGTGAGAGGAGGCCCACCTCGCTCCAGCCCGCCTCGTCGATGAAGGCCACCGTGGCCTTCGCGACGTCGGCTGGATCCAGCTCGCGCACGGGCCGGTACCAGTAGCCGGCCTGGCAGAACCGGCAGCCCTGCGTACAGCCGCGCATGATCTCGAGGCCGAGCCGGTCCTGGATGATGTCGACGGACGGCACCATCGGCTTGTCGGGATAGACGTCGGCCGAGAGCTTCTCTACCCAGACACGGTTGGCCTTCTCGGAAACTCCCGGCGCGTTCGGCACCGTCGACACGACGCGGTCGCCGCCATAGACCACGTCGTAGAACGACGGCGCGTAGATCCCCGGGCAGGCGGTGAAGGCGAGGAGGCGCTCTCGGCGGGGAAGCCCCACCGTGGCCGCGACTCTCTCGAGGAAGACGGGGAGGGCCTCCTCCGCGTCGCCGATGAGGAAGACGTCGAAAAAGTCCGCGAGTGGCTCGGGGTTCGCGGTGCACGGGCCACCGCCGATGACGATCGGGTCCGCATCGCCGCGGTCCGAAGCGAGCACGGGGATGCCCGAGAGCTCGAGCATGTTCGGGACGTTCGTGTAGTTGAGCTCGCTCTGGAGGGAGAAACCGACGACGTCGAAGTCCGAGACGGGGGCGAACGACTCGACCGAGAAGAGAGGGACCTTCTCCCGGCGGAGCACGGCCTCGAAGTCGACCCAGGGCGCATACGTTCTTTCGCACGCCCAGCCGGGCCGCCGGTTCACGATTTCGTAGAGGATCTTCGTGCCAGTGTGGCTCATCCCGATCTCGTAGGCGTCCGGAAACGCAAGGCAGACCGTCACCGACATCCCGCCGAGGTCCTTGCGCGTGACGTTGCGCTCCAGGCCGAGGTAGCGCCCGGGGCGCTCCACGGCGAGGAGGAAGGGCTCGAAGCGGGGGCGGACGGAGGCGTAACGCACGGTGGATCTCCCGAACAGCGGAGTCTAACGTTTCGCTGAGACGGCGTCTCAGATTTGGTGCAGGGCCGGTTCAGGCCGTCCGGGCGACACCGACAGGGCAGGAGACGCCGGTTCCCCCCAGGCCGCAGTAGCCGTCGGGATTCTTCGCGAGGTACTGCTGGTGGTAGTCCTCGGCGTAATAGAACTCGGGAGCGGGCAGGATCTCGGTCGTGATGGCGCCGTAGCCCGCGGCGGCGAGCTCCCTTTGGAACGCGGCCTTCGAGGC
Organism: uncultured Acidobacteriota bacterium; assembly: GCA_937888435.1. Taxonomy (GTDB): domain Bacteria; phylum Acidobacteriota; class Thermoanaerobaculia; order UBA5066; family UBA5066; genus Fen-183. Next base: position 12,272 of record CALAQS010000031.1, on the reverse strand, counting down.
CTCGGCCGCCGCGCGCTGCGTTTCGTCGAACGTGTAGATGCCGGAGCGGTACTGCGTGCCCGTGTCGTTTCCCTGCCGCATGCCCTGCGTCGGATCGTGGTTTTCCCAAAACAGTTCCAGCAGCGCGTCGTACGAGACCACCGCGGGATCGAAGACGACGAGAACCACTTCGCTGTGCCCCGTGCGGCCCGTGCAGACCTCGCGATACGTCGGGTTCGGCGTTGAGCCCGCGGCGTAGCCGACGGCGGTGGTGAAGACGCCGCTCTGCTGCCAGAACTTCTTTTCGGCTCCCCAGAAGCAGCCCATCCCGAAGAGCGCGCGCTGCATCCCTTCGGGAAAGGGAGGCTCGAGCGGATGGCCGCTGACGAAATGTGACGTGGGCACGGGCGCCGGATTCTGCTCCTCGTTCGCGCAGAAGAAAAGCGGTTCGTCGGGGGAAACCGAACGGCCGTCCTGCGCGATTGACTCCCCGCCAGCAGCGGCCTAGATTGCCGCTCAGATGGCTTTGGACGACAAGGTTCGCGCGTACCTTCGCGATCTCGGCGCCGCGCTCAACGAGGCGGTGTCGTCGTCGGAGAAGGTGCACGAGATCCTCGCGAAGGTGAAAGCCGAAGGCTACGGCGTTTATCTCGTCCTCGACGCCACCGTCGCGCTCGAGAAACGCGGGCGGCGCTCGTCGGCGGCCCTTCCGTCCATTCGACGCGGCGCGCTCCAGACGGCCCGTGGCCTCGGGGACGGCGAAGGCGGCACTGTCGAAACGGCCGTCTTCCAGATCAACGTCAAGGACCTGAGCTTTCTGCGCTCGGTCGGGATCGACCCCACGCGGCCGATCCGCGCGCGCCGCCGCCCGGCGGCGACCGTCACCCTCCGCTCCACGGTCGCGAAGAGAAGCTAGAGGGATCCGCGGGGATCGAAGATCCGTCGATCCGATGCAGGATCTTCTCGGTCTTTCGCCTCTCGACATCGCACGCGCGGTACGCGACGTGGCGCCGGAGCCGTTTCGCGCCGCGCAGATCTTTCAGTGGATCCATGCGCGCCGCGCCGCGGACTTCACGGAGATGACGAGCCTGCCGAAAGCGATGCGCGAGGCGCTCGCGGAGGGCTTCGTCATCGGCGTCCCGAAGGTCATCGCGCGAACGCCGGCTCCCGATGGGACGGAGAAATTTCTCTTCGAGCTCGCGGATGGCGCGCGCATCGAAGCCGTTTACATCGTGGAGTCGAAGAAGACTCCTTCGTGGACAGACCCCGAAACGCCCGGCGCTTCGAGGATCACGATCTGCCTGTCCTCACAGGCGGGTTGCGCGGTCGACTGCGCGTTCTGCGTGACGGGACGGATGGGCGCCGGGCGCAACCTCACGGCTGGCGAGATCGTCGGGCAGTACCTCGCAATCGCGCGCGCGAAGGGCTTCGGCCCGCACGCGGCGAACGTCGTCTTCATGGGGATGGGGGAGCCGCTCCTGAACGTCTCGCAGGTGACGCGCGCCCTCGACCTGCTCGAAGAGGAAGTCTCGCCGAAGCGCACGACCGTCTCGACGGCGGGCGTCGTGCCCGGGATCGAGAGCCTCGCGGGCCGACCGCACCGCCCGAACCTCGCGGTGTCGCTTTCAGGGGCGGACGACTCGACGCGCACGAAGCTCATGCCGATCAATCGCACGTATCCCCTCGCCGAGCTCTTCGCGGCGCTCAAACGGTGGCCGCTCGAACGGGGGCGAAAGATTACGTTCGAGTACGTCCTCATCGAGGGAGTCAACGACACGTCGGCGGATGCGGTGAAGCTCGCGGCGCTCGTGCGTACGCTGCCGGCCAAGGTCAACCTCATCCCGCTCAACGAGTCGAAGGAGTGGCTGCCCGGCCTGAAGCGGCCTTCGGACGCCACCGTGAACGCGTTCGCGAAGGCAGTCGTCGGCGGCGGAGTCCCAGTGACGGTCCGCTGGTCGAAGGGGCTGCAGGCCGACGCGGCCTGCGGGCAACTCAAGGGGCGCGAAGAGCCCCGGCGCCCACGATCCCGGTGAGGATGCGTCCCGTCCGTGAGCCGTCGCGCCGCCAGGACGGAAGGTCGGGCGTCGACGACGTGCAGAGGCCCGACGCGGTGGTCCGGTCCGCGCGGACACCGCGCGCGCGGAGGGTCGCGGCGTTGAACGCGGCGACGTCGACGGTGGCCCGGTCCTCGCGTCCTCCGCGCACCGCCTCCGCCGGAACGTCGATGCCGCGGTACGCGTTGCGGAGCGCCGCCACGACCTCGGGCCCGACCTCGTACCGGTCGCGCGAGATCGACGGGCCGAACGCGGCGTGGAGGTTCTCCGGCCTGACGCCCCGGGCGGCGAGAGCGTCGAGCGCGGCGTCGAGGACGCGCGCGGCGGTGCCCCGCCAGCCGGCGTGGACCGCGGCGATCCAGCCCGTCACCGGGTCGGCGAGAACGACGGGAACGCAGTCGGCGGACGCGACGACGAGGAGAACGTCTTGCTGCTTGGTGATCACGGCGTCCGCTGTTCCTAGGACGCTGCTCCGGCTCTTGCGCGCCGGTTCTTCTAAGGTGAGTGCGATTCGGCCATGAACCTGTGTGAGGCGCACGACCTCGGCGTCCGGCGCACCGAGCGCCTCGGCGAGGGCCCGGCCGGCAACGTCGGGATCGAGTGAACGCGCCACCAGCGGTCCTCGGGTGAACCCGGCTGCGAACCCCGGGGCGCCTTTCAGCGAAAGGGGCTGAAAAGCGCCCGCCGAGGTCGTACGCGTCGCCGGCTGCCCATCCACATCCTCATTCTAAGAAATCTCTCTTCTCTTATCCCTTGAATCTCTCTTCTCTTCTGCCTCTAGAATCCTCGCGGCTTGAACCAGACGATCACGACTCCGTTGCGCCTCCCGCGCGGGCTGCGCTCACCCGACGCGATCCAGCGCTTTCTGGACGATCTCCTCTACAACAAGGAAAGGGACGGCGAGACGGCGCGTTCGCCACGCCGCGTCCTCGAGACACGCGAGGCGCACTGCTTCGAGGGCGCTCTCCTCGCGGCCGCGGCCCTGCGGCGCATCGGGCACCCGCCCCTCGTCGTCCAACTGCGCTCAACCGTGCGGGACGACGACCATGTGCTCGCCGTCCTCCGCGAGCGGCCCGGAGGCGGCTGCTGGGGCGCCGTCGCGAAGTCGAACTACTCGGGGCTGCGCTTCCGTTCGCCCGTCTACCGTTCGCTCCGCGAGCTCGTCATGAGCTACTTCGACGTCTACTACAACCTCGACGGCGAGAAGAGCCTGCGGGCCTTCGAGCGGCCCGTCGACCTCGCGCGCTTCGACCGACGCGGCTGGGAGACGGCCGAGGAGAGCCTCTGGGACGTGAGCACGTACCTGGCGACGCGGCGCTTCACGCCGCTTCTCACGCGCGCCCAGGTACGAGCGCTGTGCCCGATGGACCGGTGCCTTTACGACGCCGGTCTCGTCGGGAGAGTGTCCTGAGCGCGCGCGATGGCGTTCGCGTAGTAGCGCAGCAGCGGCAGCTCGCCGGGAACCGCCCGGAAGAGCCCGTTCTGTTCGGTCACGAGGTGCCGTTGCAGGAGCGTCCTGAGCCCGAACGTGACGGCATAGTCCTGGTCGCCACGGGGCACGTAGACCTGCGCACCCGCCTCCTCGAGCTCCCGCCAGCGGGCGAGGACCTCGGCCTTGAGCTCGATCTCGCTCTGGGCGCGGCCGGGCTCCGCCGTAAAGACCGCGGATACGAGGGAGACGGGCAGCACCGGAATGATCCGCGCGATCCGCGCCATCAATTCCTCCGCGAGCGCCTGCACGGCGGCGAACCGTTCCTCGCGGGAGGCGGCCGAAAGATCGAAAGGACGGGACTCGAGCCAGGCTTTCATCGAGACGGGCGTTCCGAAGCTGACGCAGGCGTAGCCGAAGCGATGCCAATCGTTCGTCACGAGAAGGCGAAGATTCTGCCCCAGAAAGCGCAACGTTCCGCCGATCGTCTCGAGCGACGACGCTCGGCCCTGCGCGGGTGAGCGGTCGAGCAGAAGCGTGCGATCCTCGAGAACGCGGTCGTAATTCACGCCGACCGGGACGAAGACGAGGTCCCGGGTCCCATTCGGATCGAAGCCTCGGATCATGTAGTCGAGGAGCCCGAGCTTCGGCGGCCGAAGCGCGCCGTCCCGCGTGAGTCCGCCTTCCGGATACACGGCTTGCGGAACGCCGTGCGCGGTCGCCATCGCGACGTAGCGTTCGAGAACGCGCCGGTACAGCGGGTCGTTCGCGTCGCGGCGCACGAAATAGGCGCCGGTGGCGCGCACGAGGCTCTGGACCGGCCAGATGCGCGCCCACTCTCCGACTGCATAGCTCAGGGCAGTGCGCTCGGCCGCGAGATACGACAGGAGGATGTAGTCCATGTTGCTGCGGTGGTTCATCACGAAGACCACCGCCGATCCGTCGGGAATCGCCGCGAGGCCCGCGTCGTCCGCCGAGCCGATGCGAACGCGATACAGCATTCGCGCGAGGGCGCGCGCCGCCGCGTAACCCGCGCGGAAATAGATCCAGGCGTTGAAGGCGGGGACGATCTCCGACGCGTAACGCGCGACGCGTTTCTGCACGTCCTCGCGCGGCGTTCCCGTCTCGCGGGCGAAGGCCTCGGCACCCTCGAGGACTTTCGGGTCGAAGCGAAGCTGGTCCACGAGGACCTCGCGCTTCGTCATCTTGAACGGCGGGAGGCGCACGGGGAGGCGGGCGTTCATCTCGTCGATGACGCGGTTCGCGCGACGGCGTATCACGGCGCGGGCCGCAGGTCTCAGGAATCGATCGAGCACCGCCGATCCCGCAAGGGCGGCGAGCAGGACGAATGCCCAGGCCGGGAGGGAGACCGTGGCGTGCATGCTTCGGGGAACCCGGCGATTGTGTCAGAGGGCCCGAGTCGCGGTCTAATCGGCCCATGAAGTCCCTTGCACCCGCCTGCGGTCTCGCGCTTGCCATGGCCCTGACCGTCCGCGCGCAGATCGTCCCGCCTGCTCCGGTGCAGGGCGACGCCGTCCTCCGCGACTTCCGGTTCGCGAGCGGCGAAACCCTTCCCGAGCTGAAGCTGCACTACGTCACGCTCGGGCGAAAGCTCGACGACGGCAGGGGACGCACGGTGAACGCCGTCCTCGTGCTCCACGGAACCGGCGGTTCCTCGGCGCAGTTCCTCGGGCCGAGATTCGCGGGCGTTCTCTTCGGCCCCGGACAGCCGCTCGACGCCTCGCGCTACTTCATCGTGATCCCGGATGGAGTGGGTCACGGCGCCTCGTCGAAGCCGAGCGACGGCCTGAAGGCGAAGTTTCCGCGCTACACGTACGACGACATGGTGACGGCCCAGCACCGGCTCCTCACGGAGAGCCTCGGCGTGAGCCATCTGCGCCTCGTGATCGGCACCTCGATGGGCGGCATGCAGACCTGGGTCTGGGGCGAGACGTATCCCGACTTCATGGACGCGCTGATGCCGCTCGCGAGCCTTCCGACCGCGATCGCGGGGCGGAACCGGATGTGGCGAAAGATGGCGATGGACCTGATTCGCGACGATCCCGATTGGAAGGGCGGCGACTACACGGTGCAGCCTCGCGGGCTCAGGGGCGCGCTCTCGCTCCTGCTCGTCGTGTCGGGAAGCCCCCACGACTGGATGCGGCAGGCCCCCGACCGCGCGGCCGCCGACGCGGCGGTCGAGGCCTACATGGCCGACCGCCTCCCGAAGACCGACGCGAACGACCTGCTGTTCGCTCTCGACGCCTCGCGCGACTACGATCCGTCCCCGCTCCTCGAGAAGATCCAGGCGCCGCTTCTCGCGCTCAACTTCGCCGACGACGCGATCAACCCACCCGAGCTCGGCCTCCTCGAAAAGGGAGTCGCCCGCGTGAAGAACAGCCAGGCCATCGTCTTTCCGCTTTCGGAGAAGACGCACGGCCATCAGACGCACACCTGGGCCGATCTGTGGAAGACGTATCTCACCGAGCTGCTTCTCAGGTCGAAGAGGTGAAGGAAGGAGAATCGATGGGAGAGTCCGATCTGCGCGTGAAGATCGTCCGATACCTCGAAACGAGTGTGGAAGGAGACCTCCTGCGAAGCGTCGGCATGATCGCCGAGGCGGTCGGGGCCGACAGGGACCGCGTCCAGGAGCTCGTCCGCGAAATGGTGAAAAAGGGTGAGGTCTTCGAGCCGATCCCCCGGCGCTATCTCCGTCGCGAGCGCCGGACGAGCGGTTCCATCGCCAAGCACATTCCCGAGAGGCGCCACGCGTCAAAGTAGGTGGACCTCGAAGAGGCGGGCGCGCGGCCAGAGCTCAGCCAGGGACGCCGAGACAGCGCGCGACGCGAGAGATGCCCTCGCGGAAAACCTCCGGAGCGGGCAGGAGGCTGACGACGAGGAAGGCCTCGAAGGGAAAGTCGAAGAAGTAGCCGGGCTGCACGAGAACGTCATGCGATTCGAGGAGGTCGAGGACGAGGTCTTCCTCGGGGCGAACGGCGGGCACGCGCAGGCACGCGGCCCAGCCCGCCGGAACGGGCAGAACGGTCACCGGGCCGCCTTCGGGGAAGCGCGCCCGGAGCGCGCGCTCGTTGTGAAGCACGCGCGCCCAGATGGCGTCGAGAGTGCCGCGCGCGTGCTCGAGAAGCTTCGGAAGGGCGAGCTGCACCGGCGTCGAGACCGAAAGGTACGCATCCGCGATCCACTCGAGACGCTCGAGCGCGTCGTCGAGAAGGCCGGCGGGGCCGTTCGCGAAGATCCAGCTGAGCTTGAGCTGCGGAAGGGCCGCCGATTTGGAAAGCCCGCCGAGCGAGAAGACGAGGGCTTCCTCCGCGCCGGGGGCCGAGGCGGCGATGCGCACGTCTCCGGGCCGGTCCGAGTACCGAAAATCGACGAAGACCTCGTCGGAGATCACCGCAAACCCGCGCTCTTTCGCGAGCGCGAAGAGCGTCGAGAGCTCCGCGCCCGCGAGCGAGGTTCCGGTGGGGTTGTTCGGATTCACGAGGACGACGGCCGCGACCCGGTGGCCGGCGGCTTCGGCGCGCCGTACCTCCGCCTCGACGGCCGCCGCGTGAACCGCGAAGCCGTCCTCGCTCGCGAGCGCGTAGCGGTGCAGCGTGAGGCTCTCCAGCTCCGCGAGAGCGTCGAGAAGCGGATAGGACGGCGCCGGCACGAGCACGACGTCGCCCGGATCCCCGGCGAGCTTGAAGAGCCAGCCGTAGGCCTCGCTCGAGGAGGCCGCCAGAACGATCTGGTCGGGGGGCACGAGGGCACCGTGTACGGCCGCGTAATAGTTGCTCACCGCCGTGCGCGCCGAGAGAATCCCTTTCGGATCGGGCGTGTAGACGAGGCCCCGTGCGTCGGCGAGGGCCGCGAGCACGCGCGCATCCCGGCCGGACCTGGCGCCGTCGAAGAGGTCGGCCTCGCCTGAGCGGAGCGCGACTGAGGTCGGGTTCGTCGCCGTCAGGTCGAGGAAAGGGCGGGTGCGCGCCGCCAGCGCCAGCGCCAGGCGGTTCAGCTCGTGAGGCGCGGGGGTCCGGCGCGAGAACACGGCGGGGCGCCTCCCTCAACGTCCCGACACGAGGTCCTCGGGTTTCCAGGGCGATGCCGCGCCTCCGAGGAAGCGGTGAAACCAGTCGAGATGCGCCGCGTAGTAGAGGCCCATCTCGAACGCGCTCGGCCAGTGGCCGGCCTTCTCGAAGACGATGAGACGCGACGGCACGCCCCGCCTCTGCAGGTCCGTGAAGAACTCGAGCGACTGCGTGTAGGGCACGCGAAAATCCTTCTCGCCCGTGATCACGAGACAGGGCGTGCGGAAGAACGCGACGTTTTCCGACGGCGACTGCTTCGCGTAAAGCTCCTGGTTCTCCCACGGGGCTCCCTTCAGATCCCAGGCGGGAAACCACAGCTCTTCGGTTGCGGAGTACATCGCGCGCAGGTCGTAGACGCCCATCATCGCGGCGAGCGCCTTGAATCGCGCCGTGTGGCCCTCGAGCCACATCGTCGCGTAACCGCCCCACGACCAGCCCATCGCGCCCATGCGATCCCTGTCGACGTACGGCAGCTTTTCGAGCGCGTCGGCGACCTTCTCGATGTCGGTCATGACCTTGCCATTCCAGTCGCCCGAGATGGCGGACGTGTACGCCTGTCCGAATCCCGTCGAGCCGTGCGGATTCGGGAACGCCACGACGTATCCGGCACCGGGATAGACCTGCCAGTCGCCCCGATACGCGTCCGTCCACTGCTGCTGCGGGCCGCCGTGGATGTTCAGGATGAGCGGGTACTTTTTCGCGGGATCGAAGCCGTGAGGTTTGACGATCCAGACCTGCACGGGCTTGCCCTCGGCGCCCGCGACGGTGATCTCCTCGCCCGGCCGGAAGTCCACCTCCTGCTCGAGAGGGGAGTTGTGTGTCGTGAGGCGTTGTCCCGTCTCATCCGCTCCTTTTTCGAGCGAGAGCCGATACAGCTCGAGCGGGCTTCCGATGCGGCGGCGGGCCACGGCGGCCCACGTGCCGTCGGGGGCGATCGCCTCCGTGTCGAGAACGCCGACCGACGAGATCGGGCGGATCGTCCCGGTTGCAACATCCACCTCGTAGAGCGGCGTCTTCCCCTTCACGTCGGCCGTGAAGAAGAGCCGCGACCCGTCTCTCGAAAACGCGAAATCCCGAAGAGTGTCGTCGAAAGACGCGGTGAGGTCGCGAAGAGCGCCGGATTTCCGGTCGAGAAGCATCAGTCTCAGGCGGTCGGACTCGTACTGCGGCGTCGTCTGCCTCAGGAACGCGAGAAGGCGACCGTCAGGCGAATAGCGCGGCGAGCCGTCGAAGCCCGCATTCGACGCGGTGACGTTCTTCGGGGATTCGAGTGCGGCGGCGCTGCCTGCCACCGGAACCGTGAAGACGTCGGCGTTCGTCGAGAGGGCAGGATCCGAATCCCGGTTCGAGGAGAAGGCGAGCTCGGCTCCATCGGGAGAAAGGTCGAAGCCGTGCCCGCCACCCAGGGCGAAGACAGGCGAGTCAAAATCGCCGGGCGTGAGGTCGCGAAGGGCCTTCTTCGCGTCCGTCTCGTGAAGGTCGAGAACGAGAACGTGCGCGCGCTTGCCGTCCTTCCATTCCGTCCAGTGCCGGTAGAGAAGGGCGTCGGCGAGATGCGCCTTTATCTGATTTTTCTCTCGCGCCTCGGTGCCCTTGCGGTTGCACGCGATGTCCGCGCCGCAGTCGGGGAAAACGTCCGCGCAAAAGACGAGGAGACGGCCGTCTCCCGAGAACGCAGGACCCTCGACTCCGCCGGGAAAGAAGGTCTTCTGCTCCGGCTCGCCGCCTTCGAGCGGCAGAAAAAAGACCTGCGGGTCGCCGGCGCGCGTCGAGACGAACGCGAGCGTCCGGCCGTCGGGCGAGAAGAACGGATGTTCGTCGTTGGCGCCGGAGAACGTGAGGGGACGGGCGTTCTTCCCATCGGCATCGATTCGCCAGAGGGCGACGGTCTTTTTCTTCGCCGCCCAGTCGTTCGTGGCCACGCTGTACACCACGGTTTTCCCGTCGGGGGAGATTGCGGGCTCGCCGACGCTCTTGACGCGATAGAGATCCTCGAGCGTGAAGGCGCGACGCGAGCCTTCGGCGGGAGCGGCGGAAGCGAAGAGGATAAGAAGGAGGAGGGCGGGGGGGCGAGTGGTCATGCGCCGAGTCTATCGGGGAGACCCCGCCGTCCCCCCGGACTACCACGTCACGTCAGCTCGTGAGACCGTCCCTCTTCTGCAGGATCTCGTTCAGGAACCAGCGGCTCTTCTGGTGCACCTGGACGAGGCGCGTGTAGAGGTCGGCCGTTCCGATGTCGCCGGCCTCGGTCGCGACCTCGGCGTCCGCGTGCATCTCCTCGATCACCACGTCGAGCGTGGCGCGGGCCTCGGCGATCATCTCGTCGAGAGAGAGCTTGCCCTTCGAGGGCTTCGCGCTCGCGTTCGGGAGATAGTCGGCCGGGTCGCCCAGCGGAGCGCCACCGACCATGATCGCGCGTTCGGCGAACTCGTCGATCGTGTCGTACACGAGCGTCGCCTGCTCGTCGAGCATGAGGTGGATGTCGCGAAAGAGCGGCCCGTAGCTGAGCCAGTGGTACTTCTTGTAATTGAGATAGGCGACGAGCGCGTTCGCCTGCTGCCGTTGAAGAGTCGCGACGACCCGCGCCACGCCCTTTGTTCCCTTTTCACTCTTGCCCTTTTTGGCCATTGGAGCCTCCTTGACACCTTAGTTTAGACTAAGTCTAAACTAAGTGCAAAATGATTTTACTCCACGCGAAAAAAGTCGGGTGTCGTTCTGACTTCTCCGGCGGAATGCCCCTCCATTCGTGGTCAGGTCCGCTTGATGAGCCTCACGAGCGCGACGAGGACGACGGCTCCCACGAGGCGGATGAGGAAATCGCCCAGGAGGCCGCCTCCCATGGCGAAGTGGCCGAGGAGAAAACCTCCGAGCCAGCCTCCTGCGATGCCCAGCAGGACGTCTGCGAGAAGGCCATAGCCTCCGCCCTTCATGATCTGTCCGGTCGCCCAGCCCGCGAGCGCGCAAAGCGCGAGTTCCACGATCAACCACATGGTGTCGTCCTCCCGTGCGCGGAATCCTATCCCGGGTTCCTGTTACATTCCCGCCGCCATGGCCGAGCAGTACATCTTCACGATGCAGAACCTCCGGAAGGTCGTCCCGCCCCAGCGGGAGATCCTCCGGGGCATCTACCTCTCGTTTTTTCCGGGTGCGAAGATCGGCATCCTCGGGCTCAACGGCGCGGGCAAGTCGACCGTGCTCCGCATCATGGCGGGAGTCGACAAGGAGTTCACGGGCGAGGCGTACCCGGCCGGAGGGACGCGCATCGGGTATCTCTCGCAGGACCCGCAACTCGATCCGAAAAAGACCGTTCTCGAGAACGTCGAGGACGGCGTCAAGACCGTGAAGGAGCTGCTCAAGCGCTTCGATGAGCTCGGCGAGAAGATGGGGGAGAGTCTGCCGGACGCCGAAATGGACAAGGTCATGGCCGAGTACGCCAAGGTGCAGGATGCCATCGAGGCCGCGAACGGCTGGGAGCTGGACCGCACGCTCGAGAACGCGATGGACGCGCTGCGCTGCCCGCCGCCGGACGCGGACGTCACGAAAATCTCCGGCGGCGAGAGGCGGCGCGTGGCTCTGTGCCGGCTCCTCCTTGAGAAGAACGACATGCTCCTTCTCGACGAGCCCACGAACCATCTCGACGCCGAGTCGGTCGCCTGGCTCGAGCAGTTTCTCAAGGAATTCCCGGGCACGGTCGTGGCCGTCACGCACGATCGCTACTTCCTCGACAACGTCGCGGGCTGGATCCTCGAGCTCGACCGCGGCGCGGGCATTCCCTGGAAGGGCAACTACTCCTCGTGGCTCGAGCAGAAGGAAGCCCGCCTCGAGATCGAGGAGAAGACCGAAAGCGCGCGCCAGAGGACGCTCAAGCGCGAGCTGGAGTGGGTGCGCCTGTCCCCCCGCGCCCGGCAGGCGAAGAGCAAGGCGCGCCTGCAGGCCTACGAGCAGCTCGTCAGCGAGAGCGGCGTCGAAGCCCGCGGCGAGACGAACGAAATCTACATTCCGCCGGGGCCGCGCCTCGGAGACGTCGTCGTCAGGGCCGAGGGCGTGAGGAAGTCCTTCGGCGACAAGCTGCTCTTCGAAGACCTCTCCTTCGACCTGCCGAAGGGCGGCATCGTCGGGATCATCGGCCCGAACGGCGCGGGGAAGACGACGCTCTTCAAGATGATCATGGGGCTCGAAAAGGCGGATGGCGGAAAGCTCCAGATTGGCGAAACCGTCGTCCCGAGCTACGTGGACCAGAACCGCGAGAAGCCCGACGCGAAAAAGACCGTGCATGACGAGCTGTCGCAGGGGCAGGACCTCGTGCTGCTCGGCAAGCGCGAGATGCCGAGCCGCGCCTTCTGCGCGATGTACAACTTCAAGGGCGCCGACCAGCAGAAGCTCGTCGCGAACCTCTCGGGCGGCGAGATGAACCGCCTCCACCTCGCGCGGACGCTGAAGAAGGGCGGAAACCTCCTGCTCCTCGACGAGCCCACGAACGACCTCGACGTGGACACGCTGCGCGCCCTCGAAGAGGCGCTCCTCGCCTTCGGCGGATGCGCGGTCGTGATCAGCCACGACCGCTGGTTCCTCGACCGCGTCGCGACACACATGCTCGCCTTCGAGGGCGACAGCAAGGCCGTCTGGTACGAAGGCAACTATCAGGACTACGAAGCCGACCGGCACAAGAGGCTCGGCGCCGAGGCCGACCGCCCGCACCGGATCAAATACCGCAAGCTGACG
>CALAQS010000030.1 GCA_937888435.1 uncultured Acidobacteriota bacterium | reverse complement strand
CCGACGCCGACTCCGGGAGGCAAGTCGTGAAGTTCGCCCTCGCCCTCCTCTTTGGCATTCGCCCTCCGCGCGCTTCGTTTGAGGGCAGCGCGGGCGAGCGCCGCGTCTACGAGTCGGCGTGCGCTCGCTGGAGAGCGGCTGGTTACTCGGTTCGCAACGAGCGATTCATCGACCGGACGCTCGGAGCGAAGGTCTCAAGGAGGGCGGCGTGAGAACCAGGTTAGACGAGATCGTGGAGGAGGAGATCCGGGCCGAGGCGGGCGACCGCCATGCCGGGCCGATGGTCGCCGCCATCTGTAAGCGCATCGCCGATCGGGCGTTCCGGTACGGGGTTGAGCAGGCGGGCACCGGGATGCACGAGGCGTGCAAGGTGAGGTATTCCGGCATTCATTTTGATCTTCGTGGCGTCCAGCCCGCACCGGCCGAGGAGAGACATCCCGAACAGGATACCGTGCATGCGGCACAGGCAGAGCGTTACAAGCCCGCCCCGGCCGAGGAGAAGGTCCCGATGAGGTGTCCGACGTGTGGCGGGGCACCACACCCGTATCCACCATCACTAGATCGCCGCAAGGGCGAGAGGCGGGTGCGGCCGAATGGAACGTACTGGGTAGCCAAGGGGGGCAGTCGCCGCGATGGTTTTGACAGGCGGAAGCCATGACCCTCACTCTCGCCCTCGTGCTCCTCTTTCTCGGCGTCTTCGCCGTGCTGCTCGTGTCGATACACAGGCATAAATGCCCGTACTGCAAAGACGCGACCTACGTTGACCCGCAGCTGCTCGCAATCGCCAAGCGATATGCAGACAGGGAGCGGTCGTGAGCGGCGCGATGGCGTGGATGGACCGCGTCATCCCCGACGCGCTGGCGCTCGGGTTCTGTGTTGTGGGACTCGTGGCGCTGTGGTTCTCTGACTGGAAAGGTTCTCGTAGCTCCTCCAGATAAACGGGAGGAGCGGAAAGGAGCCCATCATGGGCAAGTTCTCAAAGGCCGAAGCCCGACAGGCCAAACTCAAGGTCGGGGAATACGGGGAGCAGGGGAGCGGCAAGACGCTCACCGCGCTTCTCTTCGCAGAATGGCTCGCCAAGAAAGAAGGCAAGCGCGTCGCGTACATCGACACGGAGCGCGGGACCGACTTCTACGCGACGGCCATCAAGGAGCGGGCGATTCACCCCGGGGCGTTCGACTTCGACGCGCTCTACACGCGGTCGTTGTCGGAGGCGGTCGAGGCGCTCGAGCAGATCGACCCGGCCGTTCACGGCGTCGTCGTTATCGACTCAGTGACGCATCTGTGGGAAGCCGCGAAGGAAGCCTATCGCGGCAAGCTGATGAGCACGGGTGGGATTCCCGTCCAGGCGTGGGGCGCGATCAAGAAGCCCTACAAGCGCCTCATGTCGCTGTTCGTGGACGGAGACTTTCACGGGATTCTGTGCGGCCGCGAGGGCGTGATGATGGAGGACAACGCCGACGGCGAGGCGAAGGTCGTCGGCAAGCGGATGAAGGCCGAAGGCGAGACGCCCTACGAGCCGCACATCCTCCTGCGCTTCCACCCGAAGCGCACGGACGACGGCGGCTACATGACCTCCGTGTTCTGCGAGAAAGACCGCTCCGGCATCCTCACCGGGAAGACGTTCGACAACCCGACGCCGGCGATGCTCGAGCCGATCTACGGCCACCTGACCAAGGGTGAGCAAGCGAAGATCGGTTCCCTGGACGACGCTTCTGAGAAGGACGCGGACGCCGCGGATGCGAAAGAAGAGACGGCGAAGGCCGAGCGTCAAGCGATCTACGAACAGATCCGCGCGGCGCTCTTAGGGGCGCAGGACGGCATCGCGCTCAAGGCCGCCTGGGAGTTGACGAAGGGCAAGAAGACGAAGCTCTCGGAGCTCTACGAGCCGCTTGAGGCGCTCAAGGATGGCCGCAAGGCTGAACTGATTGCGAGGGCGGCATGAGCATCAAGGTTGGCCGCTACATCGGCACCATTGCCTCCGGCTCGGGGCTCTACGAGTCGCTCAACGGGACGCTTGGGTTTCAGGTGCTCATCAATACCGAGGACGGCGCGACGGACTACACGATCTGGTTGACGGAGAAGAACGCCGACCGCGCGAAGCGCGACTTCGAGACGCTCGGCATCGACCCCTCTGTGCTCAAGACGCCCGAGACGTTCGCGCACGCTGGCGAACTGATCGAAGGCAAGGAGATCAGCCTCGAGACGGGCGAGGACACGTACCAGAACAAGACGCGCATCAAAGTCAAGTGGATCTCGTTGAAGAAGGACGCGGGCGTCGGCTCTCTCGAGCAGCGCGCGGCGTCGCTCTTCGGCGGCCCGAAGCCGACACAGGGCGTTCTGGCGAGTACCACCGCTCCCGACGGGGATGACGACGTGCCTTTTAGGTCAGGCCGATGAAACTCTGCTTCAAGTGCCACCACGAGA
>CALAQS010000029.1 GCA_937888435.1 uncultured Acidobacteriota bacterium | reverse complement strand
CCTTTCGGCGTTCCGCTTCGAAGCGTTCGACCTCCTCGAGGGGATAGACGATGTAGGTGGGGCTGAGGGCGTACCAGCCGCGGGGGCCTTTCTTCAGCCTCCGCCATTTGGAGAGCGTGCCAGTCTTCATGCCCCAGCGCTTCGCCAGGGCGGTCGCAGCGATGAGCTGCTCGCTCATGAAGCCCCCATCCCTGTTTGGCAGGGAACCCGACGGTGTTCTGACCGCTCACGCGGAACACTGTTCTCAGTGGATGACGTGGCTTCCCGTGGCTTCCGGTGACTTCCCGGGAAGTCGCGCGGCACCACGGGACGCGGGGACGCGGCTTCCCAGACGCGGCTTCCCGCGTGGGGGGGTATGGGGGGAAAAACGCGGGACGTCACGTCGTCTCCCACTTCCACACCTGTACTGTGATCTTCCGCTTCATCGAGTCCAGGCGCTGGGCGGGCACGAGCCTGATCTGCTTCTGTGCGTGGAGCTCGTTGAGCACGTCGGCGACCCATTCCTGACGGCGCCCGGATGCCTTGCCCAGCTCCTTCGCCGTTATTCCGTCATCGCTCCGGCGAATCAGGAGCCCGATTCCCTCCCGCGCCTTGCGCTCGCCCTCGTCTTTTGCGGCTTGGCGAGCCTCCGCCCGGGATGCTTTCGGGTTGGAGAGCGGAACGGGCTGTCCTTCGGCGCGCGCGAAGACGCCCCTGTCGGGCTGGAAGATGAGCGACATGTCTGGCGGCTCGGCCGCGTCCTTGACCTTGTCGAAGATCCAGATACGTTCCGGGGCCCGGGTTCCGTTTGGGGCCTCCAGACGGGTGAGAACGTCAACGTCGCCCTTTTGTGCGGAGGTGCCCCGGACCCTCTGCGAACCGCTGCGGTTCTCGTTCGGCTTCCCGTAGTGCGTGGTCAGCCAGAAGAAGATGCCCAACTCGGCACCCAGTTCTTTCAGCGGCTGGACGATCAGGTTCATGAAGTCGGTGGAGGAGTTTTCGTCGCCCTTTGTGAAGAAGCGGGACGTGTCGCAGAAAACGACCTTCTTCCCGGACTCCACGACGAGCTTCCGGAAGTCCGGCGTGTTGAAGTGAGGAAATCGGGTCAGCGTCTTCTTGTGGATCTCGAACGGCAGGCCGTTGAGCTCGATGCCGTAGCAGGAGGCGATAACCTTCGCGCGAAGCTTGAACTTCTCCCTCGATCCCTCGGCGGGGAGGTAGAGCACCGGGACGGCCGCGGGGATCTTGAATCCGAGAAAGTCCTTCCCGGCGGCCTCGTGAAGCCCCAACCCGATCTCGAGAGCCGTCTTCCCATGGTAGGCATCGGAGGCGAGAATGCCGATTCCACACGGGTCCTGCAGTCCTTCGACGGTCCACTCCGGCACCGCTACGATCTCCTGCAGCGCCTCGAAGATGGAGACGGTCTGCTTCGCCTCGCCCGTGTCCTTCCTCTCCGCCGCCGGCGCGGCCGGCTGACTCGCCGTCGCCGTGGCGGGCCTCGTCGCCTTCGGCTCGTACTTCTCGCGGAGATCCCGCCAGACGAGACCGGCGCACCCGTCGTGCTGACACTTGAACGAGAGGACGCCCGACGTTGACTGCAAGATCGCGGCGCTTGTGCCCTTGTGGTCCGCATTGAACGGGCACGGGTCGAGAATCCAGCGGGTGCCGCTGCTCCACGTGCGCTCGTCCGCGTCCGGAAAGTGCCTGGCGATGAAGTCGCGCACATCGAACGATCCGACGCGCGCCGCGGTCGAGGCGGTCGGCGTTGTGGGCTTCTCTTCCCGGCCGGCCCTGAGTGCGACCGCCGCCTCGCGCAGCATCGCCTCGGTGACGAGGCCCCGCTCGACGGGGACATCGAGCACCTTGCTCATGCGGTGCGGGCGATCGGCCGTACTGTCTCCCTTCCGCGCGACGGTGCCCCACAACTTCACGATCCGCGCCGCGTTGAAGACGGTCCGGTCTACGTGTACGTGGTCGTCGTCGAAGGCGTCGGCCAGGGCGTTGAGGAAGTCCTTCACGAGCCCGCCGTCCTCTGCCGGAAGTTCGACGCGATAGACGAGGTGCCCGCCGTTGCCAGAGTCGGCCGTGATCGGTCCAGGCCAGCCGAGCTCCGAGAGGAACCAGCGGATCTCTGCGATGCGCTCAAGTGCCCCCTCATGCTCCTCGTTCGTGGCGGAGATGTCGGCCGGCCTCACGGGGTCTCCGTCGATCAGGAGCGCGGTGCGTCGCTTGACATCGTGGTCACTTGTTGACGAGCTCTTCCGGTCCGCCGCCTTGATCCTGTTCGACGCTCGCGCGAGAAGAGCGGGCGTAACAGCGTTCAAAGTGACGTAGAGCCCCGGCCACTCCGCCTCTTCAAGCGCGGGCAACGCCGACAGCGCGCCCTCGCCGGAGTCGAAGAAGCCAAATGCCGTACCTGTACGCGGATCGGGCCGGCCGTTGTAGCGCACATTGCGCGCGTTCGGCACCCGCACTTCGAACGTGTGGCCTGCCGGATGCAGGAGCGCCAGGGAGCGCGCCGCCTCGGGCAAGTCGAAGACGGCCGTGGCGGGCTCGGCAGAGGCACTCACGACGGCGCCCCCGACAGCATGACAACGAGGGTGTCCTCGGTGAGAAGTCGGTCCATGACCTCGTCCTTCGTCATGGGCGTGAACTGGAAAAGCGTCCCAGATTTGCGGTGCATGTCGTACGCCTGCTCGTTTGGTAGCTCGAGAACGATGCTGTCGCCGATGGGGAGGCCACCGAAGAGGCCCCTCCGAACTCCCATGGGCAGAGCGTTCAGACATTCGGCGACCGAGGCCCTGTCGGTCAGCGGGACGGCGGCGCTCAAGAGAGGATCTCCCGCGCCCGCTCGAGCGCGTCGATCACCTCGTCGATCTCATCCGCGCGGAAGTTGAACGTCCGCGCGCGAACCCACTTGCCGTGCATGCCGCGCATCTGTCCGAGGGCAGCCACGTACTGCGAGCCGTCACACTCACGGAGGACGAGCGCGATCCGATACTTTTCCGAACGATCGAGAATACAGAGCGACACAATGTCCACGGCACGGGGGAACTTCGCGGCCTTTCGCTCCATCGCCGCGAGCTCCTTTGTGGAGCGGTGAGGCTTCACAACGGCGCTCATTGGGCCGCCACCGGTTGCGCGGGTTGAACGTCAGGCTTGCGCGTTGAGGTTTTCGGCGGTATCTTTCTCATGTCGTCCCGGTCCTTCGCGCCTGTCCCCACAGGCGCTTTTCGGTTTTTAGAGATCCTTCCTGAGCGATGCCGCCAGGGTGTCGGGTGGGGGCGGATGCCGCCTGAGCTCGAGCCCGACCCTTGCGAGGGCGTCCGTTACTTCAGGAAGGCCATCGGTCGCCAGCAACAGGGCGAAGAGGCTTCGCCGCAGCGATGACGTAGCCTCGTCTACGATTTCCTTCCGCTCTTTGGCCGGGAGCGGGCCGGGGCGCTGCCGCTTAGGTGTCCTCACGCGCGCCGCGGCCTCCGTAACGATCGCCGGTTCAGAGCGCGCTGTCTCGAGGAGGTCTTCGTCGGTGCCGGCGATACCAAGCTGATGGAGGCCCGTCGCATTGGAGGCGGTCACGCTGCACCCCTGGAGGTGCCCGGCGGCATCAGGAACTTTGCGAGGTTCAAGCGGTCAATGCGGTACTTCCCGAATGCAATGACGGCCTCGAGTTCGCCGCGCTGGATCGCCCGGCGTAACGTCTTTTCGCTGACCGTTACCGGCGCCTGTCGTACCGCCTCGGGAAGTGTGAGAAGCCTGGTGGTTGGCTCATCCATGGAAGCACCTTCCTGCCGGTCGTACCGCCGACAATGAAAGTGTCTGTCTCGTGTCGCGCCATGTCTAGACAAGGGGCGCTATTGGTAGCGCAGTTACATGCCGCGGGGATTGACAGTCGGCCACGCGGTCACCGGGCAGAATCGACTAGACCATACCTAACGGTCCCGGCGCAGCAGCGCGTCCCTTGGGCGCCGCCCCCTCCACGGCGTTTACGTCGCTGAGGAGGCGGCCGAGGCGGTAGAGGAGTGAACGGAACGAGGAGAGGCTCATTCCTCGTCCTTTCGCGTTTCCTGGCGGAGCTTGGCGCCGCAGAGAGAGCAGAGCCCGCTCGGGTCTATCGATGGCCCGGCCTCGGACCACCGTAGCTTCTCGACCGAAACGCCTGCGCGCTGGGCGCAACCTTGGGAGCAGTACGTCCTGAGAAACCCGCCGTCTCCGGGGTGCCCCTTCAAGTCC
>CALAQS010000028.1 GCA_937888435.1 uncultured Acidobacteriota bacterium | reverse complement strand
GCGCCGTAGAGGACGTCGCGCACGATGCCGCTCGCGAACGCGAGCCGGTCGCCGCGCGACTCGCGCTCTTCCTCGAGGATGCCTTCTTTCACGAGCCTGTCGATCGCCTCGTCGAGGCTCTTCGCCTCCGAGACCGATTCGAGGTCCTTGAATTCGAAGCTCTTCCCGAGGACGGACGCGATCGAGAGGACGTCGCGCACGTCCTCCGGGAGCCGCTCGATTCGCGCCTCGACGGCCTGCTGGATGGTTTCCGGCAGGGCGTCGGAGGAGATACCCGTCGCCCCCGAGAGATTCAGGGCGCCGGAGTCGTCCCGTGCGATCCCGCCCGAGTCGAGGAGCGACCGGACGAGCTCCTTCGTGAAGAGGGGGTTCCCTTCGGTGGCCGCGAGCAGCCGGCCGGCGAGTTCGTCCGAGAGCTTGCCGCCGCCCGCCGAGAGCTCCACGAGGGCCCGGTGCTCGGACGGCGTCAGCGGGCCTAGCGTGAGCGCCGCGAAGCGGGGATCGCCCCGGAACGACTCCAGCATTTTCACGAGGGGATGCCGCTTGTCGACTTCCGTCTGCCGGTAGGTCCCGACGATGAGCGTCGGCGTCGGGCCGAGGCGCCGCGCGACGTACTGGAGCGCCTCGATCGAGAGCTGCGCTCCGTGCAGCTCTTCGAGGGCGAGGAGAAGCGGCTTTCCGCCGGCGATCCGCGTGAGGGTGCGGGCGATGAGCTCGAAGATCGCGATCTTGTCCTCGGCCTTCCGCCCGTCGCCGGCCTTGACGGCTCCTGAATCGCTGCTCGCCGCGGCGCGCAGCTCGCCGATCTCGGAAAGGACGGGGAAGAGCGCGAGGAGGTCGCCCGCCAGGTCGGAGAAATCTGGACGAGAGGATTCCGAAAGGCCCGTGTCCTTCGACCGGAAATAGTCTTGGATGAGCTCGCAGAACCCCTGGTGCGCGAAGGCTCGGTCGTGCTCGACGAAGCGTCCCGCCAGGACGCGGATCTTCCGGGCACGAGCGAGGCTCTTGAGCTCATCGACGAGACGGCTCTTGCCGATGCCGGGCTCGCCGGCGAGGACGACGAACTCGCACTCGCCCGCGATGGCGGCATGAAGACGGCGCTGCAGCTCGGCCATCTCCTTCTCGCGGCCGATGAACGGCGCCGCCGCGGCCGGCCGCGGCAGCATCCGGCTGGCCGTGAAGACGACGGACCGCCCGAAGTCCTCTTCGCGGAGCTTGCTCCGGTACCGCCGGAGCGCTTCGGCGAGGTGCCCGGCGCGCTTCGGTCGCTTCTCGGGATCCTTCGCGAGGCACTGGAGAACGGCGGCCTCCAGCTCCTCGCTCACGTCGGCGCCGAGGGTCCGCATCGACTGCGGCAGCTCGTGGACGATGCGATAGAGGATGGACTGCACCTCGCCCGCGAAGGGCG
Organism: uncultured Acidobacteriota bacterium; assembly: GCA_937888435.1. Classification (GTDB taxonomy): domain Bacteria; phylum Acidobacteriota; class Thermoanaerobaculia; order UBA5066; family UBA5066; genus Fen-183. Next base: position 7,238 of record CALAQS010000028.1, on the reverse strand, counting down.
GCTCACCCGCGAGGCACTCGTAGAGCACCGTTCCGAGCGCGTAGACGTCCGAGCGCCCGTCGAACGACCGCGACGTGACCTGCTCGGGGCTGAAGTACACGACGGTCCCGACGAGCGTCCCGGTCTTCGTGAGGCGGTCCTCGCTCGTGGCGAGCGCGAGGCCGAAGTCCATCACGCGTGCCCGGATGTGGCCGGTGTCGTCGCGCGACGTCATGATGTTTTCGGGCTTGATGTCGCGGTGGACGATGCCGCGGGCGTGGCTGTAGTCGAGCGCGTCGGCGACCTGTGTTCCGACGTCGAGGACGTCGCCAAGGCGCAGCGAGCCCTCGCGGAGGAGCTGCCTCAGGTTCGTGTTCGCGAGCACCGGCATGACGAAGAAGAGCGACCCCTCGTGCCGCCCGAGGTCGTAGATCGGCACGATGGACGGGTGATCCATCTGCGCGACGATCTGTGCCTCCCGCTGGAAGCGCTCCTCGGCGTCCTTCGTGAGATTCCCTGGCGGGATCAGCTTGACCGCGACGTCGCGGTTGAGGACCGGGTCCTTCGCGCGGTACACGACGCCCATTCCGCCGCGCCCCAGCTCGGCAAGGATCTCGTAGCGGTCGGCGAGTTTCGTCCCGATCAAGAGTTGAGGATTCGCTCTTCCCGGAGAGGAAGTGCGATTGAGTCCGATGATAACCGAGGCAGGGCGCGGCGCCGTTCCCGTTCAGGTGGGGCGAATCCTACTCGTACCGAAGCGCTTCGATCGGGTCGAGGCGCGAGGCCTTGAGGGCGGGGTAGAACCCGAAGCCCACGCCGATCAGAGCCGAGAAGACGAACGCCAGCGTGATCGCGCTCGCCTGAACGGCGACCGGCCAGCCCGCGAACCGCGCGACCGCGCGCTGAATGCCGAGCCCGAGGCCGATGCCGACCGCTCCCCCCGTGAGGGAGAGCGCGACGGCTTCGACGAGGAACTGCGCCTGGATGTCGCGCCCCTTGGCGCCGATCGCCATCCGCACGCCGATCTCACGCGTCCGCTCGGTCACCGACACGAGCATGATGTTCATGATTCCGATGCCGCCCACGAGGAGCGACACGCCCGCGATCGACCAGAGAAGCGCGCTCATCGTGCGGCTCTGGGCCTCGGCCTGCTGGATCATCTCGGTCTGCGACCGGATCAGGAAGTCGTCGTCCTGCCCCGCGGCCTTGTTGATGTGGTGGCGCTGCCGGAGAAGGGCCGTGATTTCGTCCTGCGCGCTGCTCACGAGGTCGTCCGCGGCAGCGGACACGAGAATCTGGCCCACTGCCGTCGTCCCCATGAGCTTCTTGCGTACCGTCTCGTAGGGCGCGACGACCAGATCGTCCTGGTCCTGGCCCTGCGTCGAGCCGCCCTTCGACTCGAGGACCCCCGTGACCTTGAACGGGATGTTCTTGATGCGAATCGTCTTGCCGATCGGATCCTCGTCCGCGAAGAGAGTCGTCACGACCGTCTGGCCGAGGACACACACCTTCGCGGCGGCGCGGTCGTCCTGATCCGTGAAGAACTGGCCGGTAGCAACGTTCCACGAGCGCACGAGCGGCCAGTCGATCTGCGCGCCCTGGATCGACGTCGACCAGTTCTGGTTTCCGTAGATGACCTGGGCCGTCGTCCGGATCGTCGCGGACACGTAGGCGACCGTAGGGATCTCACGGCGGAGCGCCTCCACGTCCTCCTCGGAAAGCTTCGAGCTCGAGCCGATGCCCGCGCGCGCGCCGGAGGAGGTCACCGTGCCGGGCATGACCATCAGGAAGTTCGTGCCGAGGGCCCTGAGCTGGTTCTCGGCCTGAAGCCGCGCGCCCTCGCCGATGCCCACGACGGCGACGACGCAGGCGACCCCGATGATGATGCCGAGCGCCGTGAGGAGCGACCGCAGCTTGTTGCGCGAGAGAGCCCGAAAGGCGACTTTGAGGATATTTCCGGTCTTGGTCACGGTTTTGTCACGCCCAGCCGGCGAGCGACTCGTCGAGGATTTTCAGCGCCTCGTCCACGTCGCCCGCATTCACGATGAGCGGCGGAGAGATGCGGATGACGTTGCCGTAGAGGCCTCCTTTGCCGATCAGGAGGCCCCGCTTCTTCGTCTCCTCGAAGAGCCGGACGGCCTTTTCGGGCGCCGGCGTTCGGTCCTGAACGGTCTCGTCGGCCACGAGCTCGAGTCCCTGCATGAGGCCCATACCGCGCACGTCGCCGAGCGTCTTCGGGTATTTCGCCTTCAACCGGTCGAGGCCCGCCCGCAGGCGCCCGCCCATCTCGGCGGCGCGTTTCGGCGCGTCCATCTCCTCCATGACCTCGAGAGTGGCGAGCGCGGCGGCCGAGGAGATCGGGTTCCCTCCGAACGTCGAGATCGTGAGCGCCTTGAGGGAGTCCGCGACCTCCGGCGTCGCGATCGTGACGCCGAGCGGCATCCCGTTCGCGACCCCTTTGGCCATCGTCATGATCTCGGGCTCGACGTTCCAGTGCGAGATGCCGAACCACGAGCCGCCGGTGCGCCCGAAGCCCGTCTGCACCTCGTCGCAGATGAAGACGCCGCCGTACTTCCTCACGATGCCGACCGCGATCTCGAAGTACTCCTTCGGGGGCGTAATGAATCCGCCGACGCCCTGGATGGGCTCTGCGATGAAGCCCGCGATCTGACCGGTCGTCGTCGTCTTGATCAGCTCTTCGAGGTCCTTTGCGCACGCGACGCCGCAGGACGGATACGTGAGCTTCAGCGGACAGCGGTAGCAGTAAGGCGAGGGTGCGTGCTTGATGGCAGCGACCTGCGTCGGCACCGCGCGCCACGGCGCGTGACCGGTGAGCGACTGCGCGAGCATCGAGCGGCCCGAGTAGCCGTGGCGCAGCGCGATGATCTCGAGCCGCCCCGTGTAGACCTGCGCCATCATGACGGCGGTCTCGTCGGCCTCGGTGCCCGAAGACGTGAAGAACGACTTCTGGAGCCGCCCCGGCGTCAGCCGCGCGAGCTTCTCGGCGAGCAGGACGATGGGCAAGGTCGGATAGAGCGTCGAGACATGGCCGAGTCGGTCCACCTGCGCCTTGATGGCGGCGTTCACCTTGTCGTTCGCGTGGCCGACGGAGATCGTCAGGATGCCGCCGAAAAAGTCGAGATACGTCTTCCCGTCGGCGTCTCGAACGCGCATCCCCTTGCCGGATTCGAGGACGACGGACTCTTTGTAGTAGTTCGTGACGGAGGGGAAGAGGAACTCCTTGTGCTTCGCGCGGACGGCGGCGGAAGAAAGAGTCTTTGCTTCGGAGATAGGGCTCATGAGAGGGCTCCCTTCGGCTGCTGGCTCAAGAGCAGAGAGCGAAGTGGTCTTTCTTAGAAGGTGAATGGGGGAGAGCCGCTCGCGTAACCGCTTGGCGGGCGCCCGCCGCCGCAACACGACTCATCTCTTCAAAGAGACTTTGCAGACCATGACCCGGATGCTCGGACGCTTGCATCTACGTGCGGGTCCTTCTTCGCAAGAAATTCCCTCTTCCTACTTTCCCCAGAAACTTCCCGTTTTCGACGATCACCTCGCCGCGGGAGATCACCGTGTCCGTCGCGCCCTGGACGACGCGGCCCTCGTACGGCGTGTAGTCGACGCGCTGGTGGAGGGTCTTGGCGTTCAGCGTGACTTTGCGATTCGGGTCGAAGACGACGAGGTCGGCGTCGGAGCCGGGGGCGATCGTCCCCTTCTCCGGGAAGAGGCCGAAGATCTTCGCGGGTGACGTGGATGTCAGCTCGACGAAGCGGTTCACGGAGATGCGGTTCTTCACGACGCCGCCGTCGTAAAGGAGCGACATCCTCGTCTCGATGCCGGGTGCGCCATTCGGGATCTTCGAGAAGTCGCCCTTGCCGAGCTCCTTCTGCTCCTTCATGCAGAACGGGCAGTGGTCGGTCGACACGGCCTGCAGGTCGTTCATCGCGAGGCCGCGCCACAGCGCCTCTTCGTTGCCTTTCGCGCGGAGCGGCGGCGACATGACGTACTTCGCGCCCTCGAACCCGGGCTCCTCGTAGTTGTCGTACGAGAGGAAGAGGTACTGCGGGCACGTTTCGGCGTGCATGGGCAGGCCGCGGTCGCGCGCCTCGGCGATCTTCTCGAGGGCCTCGGCGGCCGAGAGGTGGACGACGTAGAGCGGTACGCCCGCCATCTCCGCGAGGCAGATCGCGCGGTACGTCGCCTCGGCTTCGGCGCGAGGGGGCCGCGTCAGGGCGTGCCATTTCGGAGCCGTGTGTCCTTCGGCCAGCGCACGCCTGACGAGAACGTCGATGACGTCGCCGTTCTCGGCGTGCATGCAGATCGTCCCGCCGTTCTCCCCGGTTCTGAGGAGAGCGCGGAAGATGGAGCCGTCGTCGAGCATCAGGACGCCGCGGTACGCCATGAAGAGCTTGAACGACGTCACGCCTTCCTTGACGAGGACGTCCATCTCCTTCTCGACGGCGTCGGGGAGGTCCGTGATGATCATGTGGAAGCCGTAGTCGATCGCGGCCTTGCCTTCCGCCTTTTTCATCCAGGCGTCGCAGGCCTGGCGCAGCGTCTGGCCCTTGTACTGGATGGCGAAGTCCACGATGGACGTGGTGCCGCCGTGCGCGGCGGCGATCGTGCCGCTCTCGAAGTCGTCGGCCGAGGTCGTCCCGCCGAACGGCATGTCGAGATGAGTGTGCGCGTCGATGCCGCCCGGGATCACGAGCTTGCCCGTGGCGTCGAGGACGCGGGCGTCGAGCGCGGGCGCGGTGCCGGCGGCGAAGATCGCGGAGATCGTCGAGCCCTCGACGAGCACGTCGCCTAGATAGTCGTCGACGGCGGTGACGATGCGACCGCCCTTGATGAGAAGTCGGCTCACAACGCGACCAGCCGGTCGTAGGTCTCGGGCCGGCGGTCCCGGAAGAACTGCCACGTGCGGCGGACCTCCTCGATCATGTCGAGGTCGCACGTCGCGACGACGAGCTCGTCTCGGTCCTCGCTGGCGGTCGCGAGGAAGTTGCCGCGCGGGTCGACGATGTACGACGAGCCGTAGAAGCGGCCGATGTTCCACGGCGGCTCGGTGCCGACGCGGTTCGAGGCGGCGACGAAGTAGCCGTTTGCGACGGCGTGCGCGGGCTGCTCGAGCTTCCAGAGGTACTGCGAGAGGCCGGCGACCGTCGCCGACGGGTTGAAGACGATCTCGGCGCCGTTCAGGCCCAGCGCGCGCGCGCCCTCTGGAAAGTGCCGGTCGTAGCAGATGTAGACGCCCACCTTCGCGAAGCGCGTCTGGAAGACCGGATAGCCCAGGTTGCCCGGCTTGAAGAAGTACTTCTCCCAGAAACCGGAGGTGTGCGGGATGTGATTCTTGCGGTACTTGCCGAGGTACTTCCCGTCCGCATCGTAGACGGCGGCGGTGTTGTAGTACACGCCCGCGTCCTCGCGCTCGTACACGGGCACGATGACCGCCATCCGGTATTTCTTCGCGACTTTCGCGATGGCTTCGGTCGTGGGCCCGGGTACGCTCTCGGCGGCGTCGTACCAGCGCGGGTCCTGCGACGGGCAGAAATACGGACCGTTGAAAATCTCCTGCAGCCCGAGAATCTGCACCCCCTTTTTCCCCGCCTCGTGGATGAGCGGGAGGTGAAGGTCCATCGCGGCCTTCTGCACTTTCGCGAGCGGGGCCTTCGGGTCGGAAACCGAGTTGTGCGTCTGGATCAGCCCGACGGTGACCTTCCGCGGCATCAGAACCACCGCTCGATGACGACCTTCTGCTCCGTGTAGAAGACGACGCCGTCGCGGCCGGTCGCCTTCACGTCGCCGAAGAAGCTCTCTTTCGAGCCTCCGAACGGGAAGAACGCCATCGGCGCCGCAACGCCCACGTTCACGCCGACCATCGCAGGAGGCGCCTGCGTGGCGAAGTCGCGCGCGGCCTTGCCGCTCGTGGTGAAGATCGACGTCGTGTTCGCCTGCGGGTGCGCATGGAGGAGCTCGAGCGCGCCGGCCATGTCCGGCACGTTCATGATCGACAGCACGGGCCCGAAGATCTCGTCGCGCCCGACGGACGACTTCGGATCCACCTTGTCGAGAACCGTGGGCCCGAGGAAGAAGCCCTTCTCGCGGCCCTTGACGGTGTGGCGGCGTCCGTCGAGGAGGAGCTCCGCCCCCTCGGCGATACCTTTTTCGATGTACGACACGACGCGCTGCCGCGCGCTCTCGCGGATGACCGGGCCCATGGAGACGCCGTGCTCGGCGCCGTCGCCCACGCGGATGGACTTCGCCGCCGCGACGAGGCGCTCTCTCACGTCGCCGTGCGATTTTCCGATCGTGACGACGACCGAGCCCGCGAGGCAACGCTCGCCCGCGCAGCCGTAGCAGGATTCCGAGATGATGCCGATGGACTTGTCGAGGTTCGCGTCGGGCATCACGACGATGAAGTTCTTCGCGCCTCCGAGGGCCTGCACGCGTTTCCCCGCGTGCGTTCCCGTGCGGTAGACGTGCTTGGCGACTGGCGTCGAGCCCACGAAGGACACGCCGCGGACGTCCGGATGCTCGCAGAGGCCGTTCACGACGTCGACCCCGCCGTTCACGATGTTCACGACGCCGGGCGGAACGCAGCCTTCGAGCAGCTCGTGGATGCGCTTCTGCGAGAGCGGCACGAGCTCCGACGGCTTCAGGACGAACGTGTTTCCCGTCGCGACCGCGAACGGCAGGAACCAGAGCGGCACCATGGCCGGGAAGTTGAACGGCGCGATGGCTCCGAAGACGCCGAGAGGCTGGCGGTGGACGTCGCAGTCGATGCCGCGCGCGATGTCCTCGAGGCCCGAGCCCATCATGAGCGAGGGCATGCCGCACGCGACCTCCACGCACTCGATGCCGCGCCGCACCGAGCCGCGCGACTCGTCCAGCGTCTTGCCGTGCTCGGTCGTCACGATCCGGGCCAGCTCCTCGAAGTGCTCCTCGAGGCGGTTCTTGAACGTGAACATGGTCCGGGCGCGCTCAACGACGGGCGTCGCGCGCCAGGCCGGGAACGCGGCTTTCGCGGCTGCGACGGCGGCGTCCACGTCGCCCCGGGTCGAGAGCGGCGTCTTCGCGATCACCGCGCCCGTGGCCGGATTGAAGACGTCGACGGTACCCGAGGCTCGCGCGTCGACCCACATGCCGCCGATGAAGTTCGAGAGGACGGGGACGTAGGCCGCGTGGGACGCGGACGACGTGCCTCGGTGGGTGCCGGGTGCGGTCGCGGTGTGGGCCGGAGAAGCCATGCGTCACCTCCCGAG
>CALAQS010000027.1 GCA_937888435.1 uncultured Acidobacteriota bacterium | reverse complement strand
CTCGTAGCTGTAGCGCGTCGCGTCGAGCGCCCGGTCCGCGGGCGAGGTGACCGAGACTGCATCCGGCACGATTCAACCCTTGCCGAAGGGGAGGCGGGTGATAAGGCTCTTACCCCGCGACGGTTAACACGAGTCGGTTCGCCCGCCGTCTCCCGATCTCGAGCGTCCGGTAGTCTCGGACGACCGCGCTCTGAGACATCAGCCCGGGGACGCCTTCTAGGAAAAGGGCGATTACTCGAACCTAAATCGCCGTCCGACCAGAATGCCCACCTGCGGGCCGGGATTGAAGGAGAAACCGAGGGCGTGACTCTGGTCTCCACGCGCCGCAGCGCCCCGCAATTCCCATTGCCGCCCTACAGTTGAGGTAGTGTTCGCGGATGCACCCGAACTCGCCCGACCAGGCGCCGGACGGCACCGGACGGGGTGTCACCCGCCGCGAGCTGATCGCCAGGCTCATCGGCCTCGGAATGCTCGCGGCGGGCGCGTTTTTTCTCCGGCGGATCCTCTTCCCGCGACGGCTCGAGGGCGAGAGCCTGCGGACCTTCGAAGCCTTCCTCGACACGCTGCTGCCCGAGACGGAACTCCCCTCGTGGCGCGCCACCGGAGTGATGCCGCGTCTTCTCGAGGAGTTGTCGGCCGAGAGGAAGACGCGACGGGCCCTCGCCGAGGGCGTGGAGTGGCTGGATGCCGAGGCGCGCCGCCGGAAGGGGGCCCGCTTTTTCCTGGCCGGCGAGGAGGCGCGCATCGCGGTCGTCGCCGCGGCCGAGGCGAGCCCGGCCGGATCGATCCCGGCATTCTTCTACCGCGTAACACGGGATCAAGCGGTACGCCTTCACTACTCCCACCCCGCCGTCTGGCGGAAGATCGGGCTTCCTCACGCACCTCAGCCGGACGGGTACTGGGATTTCGAGGATGCCCCGGCTTCCTGACGCGGACGTCGTCGTCGTGGGGGCGGGCGCGGGTGGGCTCGCCGCGGCGTGGAGGCTGACGACGGCCGGCGCGCAGGTCGTCCTCCTCGAAGCGGGGCGCGCCTACCAGCCCGAAAGGGACTACCCGCAGACGTCGGGGGATTTCGAGCTGCGCGAGTTCCCTTACGACGCCTCTCGCGACTCGGACGGCCGCCCGCGATACGACTTCGGCCCCGCGCAGCCGCTGGAGCGGGAGTGGGACGGCTACCGCTCGTGGAATGCCGGACAGGGACGCTTCGTCCCGGGAGACGAGAGGGTCTATCAGGCTTACAGCCATGTGCAGGGCGTGGGCGGCTCGACCCTTCACTTCCAGGGCGAAGCACATCGCTTCCACCAGGACTCGCTCCGGATGCACTCGCTCTTCGGCGTCGGGACCGACTGGCCGATCCCGTACCGGGAGCTGGAAACGTACTACGCAGTGGCCGAGGAGCGGATGGGCGTGGCGGCCCCGGTGAACCCGCTCCGCCCAGGAGGCGGGCCGCACATCCTGCCGCCGCACCCTCTTTCGTTCGGGAGCGGGCGCCTCGCGAAGGGATTTGCGGCGATCGGCGCGACGCTTCTGCCGAACGCCCTCGCGATCCTCTCGCGCTCCACCACCGCCCGCCCGCAATGCAATTACTGCGGTGGATGCACGCAGGGATGCCCGAACGGAGACAAGGGAAGCGCCGACGTGACGTTTCTCCCTCCGGCGCGGGCCACCGGCCGTCTGGACCTGAGGACCCAGGCCCAGGCCCTCGAGGTGGAGCTCGCCCCGCGCGGGCGAGCAAAGGCCGTTATCTACGCCGATCCGAGTGGCGCGCGGCACCGGGTGAGAGGGCGGTTCGTGGTGCTCGCCGGCGGTGCGATAGAGACGCCGAGGCTCCTCCTGGCGTGCCGGCCGACGGGGCACCCCGACGGCCTCGCGAACGGCAGCGGGCAGGTGGGGCGCCACCTCACCGAGACGCTTCACTGGACCGCTGTCGGACTGCTGCCGGAGCGGGTCGACTCCTACCGAGGAGTCGCCATCGACGGCTCGGCTTGGGAGCACGCGGTGCCGAAGCGGGGAAACGGCTGGGCCGGCGGATTCCGGTTGGCGACCTCCTCGAACGCAATGGGCCTCCGCGGGCCGGTGGCATATGCCGAACGGCTCGTGCCCGGGTTCGGATTGGCGCATCAGCGGCGGTTGAGGGAAATCTTCGGACGCGCCGTTGCGGTGCACGCGATCGGGGAGTGGCTTCCGAACGACAGGACGTACGTCGACCTGTCGCCCTCTATGCGGGACGCGCACGGCATACCCCGCGCACGGATCCGCTCCTGGCTCTCTCCCGCCGAGCGCGCGCTGGTGAGGACGATGGCCGACACGGTGCGCGAGGTGATGCGCGCGGCGGGCGCCTCGGAGATCGTGGAGGAGACCACCTCTCTCGACATCTTCGGCGCAACGCATGTGCTCGGAACCTGCCGCATGGGGACGGACCCCGTCTCTTCCGTAGCGGATCGCGACGGCTTCTGCCACGAGATTCCAAACCTGGCGTTCGCGGACGCTTCGCTGGTCCCGTCGAGCGGGTGCGGCGATTCGCCCTGCCTCACGATCACCGCGCTCGCCATCCGAACCGCGGACCAGCTTCTCGAACGAGGGCACGCCGACGAGACCGCGAACTCAGGTTGACAGGGCCCCCGAGCCTGCCTAACATTCCAGCAAATCTTCGAGGTCATGACTTTGGGAGGGTTTGCCGTGAAGTATCTCGTTCGCGTCGTAGCGGTTGCAGCTCTGGTTCTTGTGTCGCAGGTCGTTCAGGCCGGCATCCAACGACCGACCCCGGTACCGACTCTCAGCGAAGCTGGGCTCGCGGTGTTCGCTATCAGCCTCGCCGGTGTAGGCGTCGCCCTCATTCGGCGCCGCCGCCGCTGAGTCTCCGGGCCCTCGCCCGGCAGGCGGACGGTTTCGCCGCGCTCCTCGACGGGAAGGTGCGGCGCCTTGCCGAGGTCCTGGCCGGGTTCGTAGCGGCGCTCTGGCTCGTCATACCCCTTCACGAGCTTCTGCATGCCGCTGGGTGCGCCCTCACCGGAGGGAGCGTGCAGCGGCTCGAAATCCAGCCGGTCTGGGGTGGCGCTCTCCTCGCTCATCTTTTTCCCTGGGTGATCTCCGGGAGTCGGTACGCCGGGAGACTGTCGGGATTCCATCCCTCGAGCGATTTCTCCTACTTCATCACGGTCCTCCTGCCGCACGCATTCCTCGCGCCGGTGGGGGCCTTCGTCTCGCGGGCCGCGGCGAAGCGGTCCATGCCGTTCCTCTTCGGAGCGGGCCTCCTCGCCGCCGGGCAGCCGATCGCGTCCCTGTTCGGGGACTTCTACGAGATGGCCTCGATCGTGGTGACGGCGCTCGCTCGTGCCGCCGGCGCGGGCTGGGCCGTCGCGCTGCGCGGCGACGACCTCGAGGTGGTTGTGCCGGCGGCGATGCGCCTCGGAACCCCAGCGGCATTTGCCCTCCTCGCGTGCGGTATCGCCGGGGGGGTGGTCCTCGCGTGTGGCCTCCTGTGGCTCTCGGGCGGCGTGGTGCCGTCGCGCTCCTCCGACCGATCCGATCGCCCCTGATCCTCCCGGAAGCAGGTCTTCCCGCCGCGCGCGTAGAACAGGCACCGCGTTCCGCGCGTAGGGAAGAGGGACGGGACAATTCGGGGAGAAGAGGGGGGACACTGTAGGGACGCAATGGCAATTGAGGTGGGCGTCGGCGCGCACAGGCCAGAGCCTC
>CALAQS010000026.1 GCA_937888435.1 uncultured Acidobacteriota bacterium | reverse complement strand
CCGCGCGGCGCTCCTGGAAGGCGATGCAGGTTTTCTTCGAGGAGATCTTCAGCGGGCACTGAGGGGGCGGCCTGAGCTTGGCCGCCCCGGGGAACGTGGATCTCATGCTCCCGCCGGGTCGCGCCTCGGGAGGACGCTCTTGCCGAGGATCTCGCGCCTCGCTCAAGGGGCCGACAGGGGAAGTGGCCCGGCGCCGGGAGTCTGGCCCCGAAAGGCGCACGGTGGCATCAGGCGCCTATCCGCTTCAGGGCCTTCGATAGGTTAGTCTCGAAATCGGAGAAGGCCACGAGGGCGCGCAGCGGAGCGAAATCTCGGATTAGCTCCGAGAGCCGATAGATCGCCTTGTTCGTGTCCATCCGGCGAAGGCGCCTGCCCCGGGCTTCGCTCGCCGCCCGAATCAGCCTATTCAACACGCCCTTGGCGTCAGGAAGGCCCTCGATCGTCTTGAGGGCTGGAAGCATAAGCGGGCCTGTTCCATTGGGCCTGCCCGCGGCGAGCCGAATTGCTGGCAGGTCGAACAGTAGCCATGTCTCCTGCATCCTGATCGGCACGACTGGAATGTTCGTCGGGAGGGGTTGGCCCTGAGCGGACGTAAGGATTTCCTGCTTGCGTTCCGAAAGAGTTGCAGATTCGCCGTCGCGGTGAACGATCAAAAGGTCACAGGGGAACAGGTCAGCAGCCGCAGCAATTCGACGCCGAAGGCCCACCGGCTTGGGTTTTGCGACACTGAAATCTGCCCAGGTGGGGGAGAACGCGGCGTTACTGTGCTGCCGGATCGTCCAGTTGATTATCGGAATGAGCCGTTGGTCCGATGGGCCGTCGCATACAAGAGTGTATCGAAAATCATTCATTGAGCGGGACAGCCTCAAGAGGAAGCTGAAGCTGAGAGAACTCTTTGCGCTGTATGACGCGCAAGGGTCCATCGCTTGGCTCTTCATCAAGCCTCACTGGGTTCAGGAAGGAAGAGACCTTTCCCTTCTGAACCGGCTTGGAACCCGTCACATTGCTTCTCCACGTGCCGCTTAGGCACCGAAAGACGACTTCCGAATCACGGCCTCCGGCCACTGCACGCTCCACTCTCTCTGCGAGCAGCAAACTGCCCTCTGGGACCTGTGCTACGACCGTAGGGGAGTGTGTGTTTATTATCACTTGGCGGAGCGGGTTCTCGATACCGACCGGGTCATTTGTGTCGACCGCAAGGTCACCTAGGAGATTGACCATGGACACGATCCGCTGTGGGTGAATCCCGTTTTCTGGCTCCTCGAGACAGATGAGTCCTCTTGTATTCGGATCGGCTTCCAGCACGGCAAGAGCAAGAAAGCGTAGGGTGCCATCCGAAAGGGATCGCGCCGGATGTGAAGTTCGGTCGTGACCCTCTACCTCAAGCGTGAGTAGTTCTCGCGCGTCATCCCTCTTCACGGCAACTGCCCGAACATCGTCGACCAATTCAGACAGCCTGTTGCTGACTCGTGCGTAAAGATCACCTTCGGTGAAATGCGCCTTGGAACGCGCGAGATGAAACAGAGTTGCCGGAAGGTGCGAGCCATCGCTCCCCATGATCGATGGTGCAGTGAAGGAATCGGATGCCCGGAGCGCCGAGGGCTCTAGCTGAAGGAGGCGCCATGACTGTAGTTCTCGGCGAGCGAGAAGGGCCGTAGGACTCTCGGCAGCGTTTACGGTCGACAAGACGGTTCGGGGGAGGGAATCGGCAGTAAAGGACCTCGTACGGCCGCTTCGTCCCTCCTGATGGAGGCGAATTGTGGCTGCATCATCGCTCGTGGAGATAAATGGACTCGTTCGACGGCCATGAATAACGCTCTTTCTCCACTTCGTCGAGTGCGGGAACGGGAGGTGCCGGGATGCCTCACCAATGTTGATGTACTCGAGGCTCTCTCGAGCTAGTTGCAGGCCAGGTCGAACGTCGTCAATCCCGCTTGGTTTGAACTGCAGCTCAACCGCATACTTCAGGAACGTAATGCTCGCCTCGGCGTCTTGGCCGAGATCGTCTTGACCATGGTGTGGGATGAGCATTTCCGCTTCTAGTCGCATTGCACCGGTGAAGGCCGCGCCACCGCTAAGGTGGAAGAGCGATCGAATATCGGTCGTGCGGCCAGCCTCGTCCCTTACTGACATGGCGGCCTCTATGAGGGGCTGGTCCGCCAGTGAGCTAAGGAACATTATTGCGTCGAACAGGTTGGACTTTCCTACACCGTTACCACCCGCGATGCACGTAAATGGCCCGAGATAGACATCGACGTCAACGAGGTTCTTGAAGCCCGCCACCTTGAATCGAGTGAGCATTTCCTTGCCCGTGATAATACTCGGTGGCCGAACCATCGCGCGTGCGTCGGCCCGTGCGCCAAATCATCTTCAACGATGAGGATGGTTTCGATCCCGCCGGACGGGAGGGTCCGCGCCTCGCCTTCCAGGCCTCCGAGATCCACTTGGAAGGGAGTGACACGCATCGCCGGGGTATCCCCTCCCGCGCTCTGCTACGCTGAAAGCGATGGCCGCGACGCTCTTCTCGAAGGTCTGGGATCTCCACACGGTCCGGAAGCTCCCGACCGGGCAGACGCAGCTCTTTGTCGGCCTCCACCTCGTCCACGAGGTTACGAGCCCGCAGGCCTTCGAGATGCTGCGCGCGCGCGGCTGGAGGGTGCCGTTCCCGTCGCGCACGGTCGCGACGGTGGATCACATCATCCCGACGACGAGCCTCGCGCGGCCCTTCGCCGACGTTGAGGCCGAGGAGATGCTCACCTCCCTCCAGCAGAACTGCCGCGACTTCGGAGTCCCACTCCACGATCTCGGCTCTCTCGAGCAGGGCATCGTGCACGTGATCGGCCCCGAGCTGGGGCTCACGCAGCCCGGCATGACGATCGCGTGCGGCGACAGCCACACGTCCACGCACGGCGCGTTCGGCGCGCTCGCGTTCGGGATCGGCACCTCGCAGGTGCGCGACGTCCTCGCGTCGCAGTGCCTCGCGCTGGACCCGCTGAAGGTGCGGCGCCTCGACGTGACGGGCGCGCTCGCGCCCGGCGTCTATGCGAAGGACGTCATCCTCGCGATCATCCGCCGGCTCGGCGTGAAGGGCGGCGTCGGGTACGCGTACGAATACGGCGGCGAAGCCGTGTCGCGGATGTCGATGGAAGAGCGGATGACGCTCTGCAACATGTCGGTCGAAGGCGGCGCGCGCGCGGGCTACGTGAACCCCGACGCGACGACGTTCGCGTACCTGAAGGGGCGCCCCGCGGCGCCTTCCGGCGCCGCCTGGGATCGCGCGGTGGCCTGGTGGGCCTCGATGGCCTCGGACGAGAGCGCGCGCTACGACGACCGCGTGACGCTGGACGCCGGCGCGCTCGAGCCGCACGTGACGTGGGGAATCAACCCCGCGCAGAGCGTGGGCGTGTCGGGCCGCGTGCCGAAAGCCTCCGACGAAGCGCCCGAGGCGCGCGCGCAGGTCGCCGAGGCGCTCGACTACATGGGCTTTTCTGGCGGCGAGCCGATCTCCGGCACGAAGATCGACGTTGCGTTCATCGGATCCTGCACGAACGGGAGGCTGTCGGACCTCCGCGAGGCGAGCCGCGTCGTGAAGGGCCGCAAGGTCGCGCCACACGTGAGGGCGCTCGTCGTCCCCGGCTCGAACGCGGTGCGTGCCGCCGCCGAGAAGGAGGGCCTCGACGCGATCTTCCGCGACGCGGGCTTCGAGTGGCGCGGCGCGGGCTGCTCGATGTGCCTCGCGATGAACCCGGACAAGCTCGAAGGGCGGCAGGTGTGCGCGTCCTCGTCGAACCGCAACTTCAAGGGGCGGCAGGGGAGCCCGACCGGCCGCACGCTGCTGATGAGCCCCGCGATGGTCGCGGCGGCGGCGCTCGCGGGCGAGGTCGCCGACGTGCGGCCGATGCTCGGAGGTGCGCGATGACGCTCCCCGCGATCTGCCGCGTCTCGGGGGCTGCGCTCCCGCTCCGGGGCGACGACGTCGACACCGACCGCATCATCCCCGCGCGTTTCCTCGTCTCGATCACGTTCGAGGGGCTCGGAGAGCATGCGTTCGAGGACGATCGGAAAGCCGCGAAGGCGAAGGGGAAGGCGCACCCGTTCGACGATCCGCGCTTCGCGGGCGCGAGGATTCTCCTCGTGAACCGGAACTTCGGCTGCGGGTCTTCCCGTGAGCACGCTCCACAGGCGCTCGCACGCGGTGGCATCAAAGCCGTCGTGGGCGAGTCCTTCTCGGAGATCTTCTTCGGGAACGCCGTTGCGATCGGCTTGCCGTGCGTGGCGCTGCCGGGCGAGGCGATTGCCCGGCTCCAGAGTCTCGTGGAAGGTGCTCCGAAGTCCGCCCTCGCGCTCGACCTCGAGGCGAGAACGCTGATCGCGGATGGGAAGACGCTCCCCGTCTCGATTCCAGAGAACGCGCGCGAGGCGTTCCTTTCGGGGAACTGGGACGGCACCTCGATGCTCCTCGAGAGGTTCCAGGATGTGGAAGCCGTGGCGGCGCGGCTGCCCTACGTCGCCGGATTCTGAGCGCGCAGGGTCTTCACGATCTCGAGGAACGCGTGGGCGGAGTTCCCGAAGTTTCCGGCGGCCCGGTAGACGA
>CALAQS010000025.1 GCA_937888435.1 uncultured Acidobacteriota bacterium | reverse complement strand
GACGCGAAGAAAGTCACGGACGACGAGTGCCTCTGGATGTCGAAAGACCTCGCCAAGCGCATCGAGGCCGAGCTCCAGTACCCCGGGCAGATAAAGATAACGGTCATCCGGGAGACGAGAGCTGTGGATTTCGCAAAGTGAAGCTCCTCTTCATCGGAGACGTTGTCGGCAAGCCCGGCCGCAAGGCGCTTTCTCTTCTCGAGAAAGTCATCGGGCGGGAGCACATCGACTTCACGGTCGTGAACATCGAGAACGCGGCCGGGGGTTTCGGCGTGACGGCGGAGCTCTTCGCCGACATGACCAAGCTTCCGATCGACGTTTTCACGTCCGGCAACCACATCTGGGACAAGAAGGAATTCGTACCGCTTCTCGGCGACCTCGAGAACCTGCTTCGGCCCGCGAACTACCCCCCGGGCAACCCGGGCCGCGGGTGGGCCATCCAGGACACGCCGTCCGGGATTCCCGTGGGCGTCCTGAACCTGCAGGGGCAGGTCTTCATGGCGAACACGGACTCGCCGTTTAGGGTGGGCGATCAGGCGCTCGCCGAGATGAAGGCGAAGCGGCCGGATCTGAAGGTCGTGGTCGTCGACATCCACGCGGAGGCCACGTCCGAGAAGCAGGCCATCGGCTGGTGGTTCGATGGCCGGGCGTCACTCGTCATCGGCACGCACACGCACGTCCCGACGGCTGACGCGCGCCTCCTGCCGAAGGGAACGGCCTACCAGGGAGACGCGGGCATGACCGGCGCGTACGAGGGGATCATCGGCTTCGACCCGAAAGCCATCCTCGAGAAATTCCTCTACCAGACGCCGCGTTCGATGGAGACCGCCACGCGCGACGTCCGCATGTGCGGCGCCATCGTGGACGTGGACGAGGCGACGGGGAAGGCCCGCGCGATCACGTCGATCCAGGAGAAGCTGACCGGCTAGGGCGCTGGGCCTGAACTCGTTCTTGGGGATCGACCTTCTCGTCTATGGTCCTCGGACCGTCTCCAGGTCACTCATGCTGGGGCGCAGCACCGCCGGGAAAGCAAGCTGCGCGCGATTGCCGGTGAGGCGCTCCTGAATCGACACCTAAGGGTCTGCTGGGAGAATCTCCAGCCCACGGGGAACTGCTCCATCTGCGAAAAATGCGTTTGCACGGCGTGTAGCCGGCCCGGATCGCCGCGCGCGCGTGCGCCCCAACGAACGACGAGTGCCCGCCGCCGGGCTCGTCCCGCGGGTCGCGTGCCGCGACGAGCGGGACTTCAGGCAAGAGTCGGAACGGCGGCCGCGCGGGCGCGCAGGATCTCTCCCGCGACGAGGTCGATGTCGCGCTCCGAAAGCGCCGGGCCCGAGGGCAGGTACATTCCCTTCCGGCAGAGCTCTTCGGCCACCGGGTAGCGCTCGCCGGCATGCGCTTTCCGGTAGAGGGGCTGCAGGTGCATCGGGATGAAGAACGTCCGTGTCTCGATGCCCCTGCTCGCGAGCGCGATGCGGAGCTGGTCCCGTGTCGGGCCGAAGCCGTCCTCGACGAGAATGCCGTACATCCAGAAGACGTTCGTGACTCCGGGCGACTCGCCCGGAAGAGTCAGCCCCGGAACGCCTTTGAGGCGCGCTTCATAGCGCCGCCGGTTCTCCCGCCGCGCCTCGACGAGGTCCCCCAGGCGCTCCACCTGCGCGAGCCCGACGGCCGCCTGCAGATTCGTCATGCGGTAGTTGTAGCCGAGGTACGTGTGCCAGAAATGCCGGTCGGGAGAGAACGCGTGGTCGCGCAGCCGGCGGACGAGGCGAGCGAGGCGCTCGTCGTTCGTCGTGATCATGCCCCCTTCACCCGTCGTGACGATCTTGTTTCCGTAGAACGAGAACGTTGCGGCATCGCCGAGACTTCCAACGGGTTTCCCGCGGTAAACGGCGCCGTGCGCCTCGGCCGCGTCCTCCAGGAGGAAGAGCCCCCGCCGGTCCGCCAGCTCCCGGATGGGGTCCATGTCGGCGGGATGTCCGTAGGTATGAACGACGATGATAGCCCTGGAGCGCGGGGTGATCTTCGGCTCGAGCGTCGCGGCGGTCACGTTCCACGTCACGGGGTCCGAATCCGCGAAGACGGGGGTCGCGCCGGTGTACGCCACCGCGTTCGCCGTCGCGATCATCGTGAAGGCGGGCACGACGATCTCGTCACCGGCCTTCAGGCCGAGCGCCGCGAGGACGAGATGCAGCGCAGCCGTTCCGCTGGAGCACGAGACGGCGCGCGTGCAGCCGGCGGCGCTGGCGAACGCCTCCTCGAACCGGCCGACGAACGGTCCCGCCGACGAGATCCAGTTGGAGGTGATGCATTCGGTCAGGTATCGGAGCTCGTTTCCGTCGAGGCGCGTCTCGCACACCGGAACGATCTTTCCAGGCGCGAGAACCGGCTCGGGACCGGGAATCAGCGCCCCGAGGCGTTCGAGCTCTTCCGTGTCGAGACGGGTCTCTTCAAGCATGCGCCTCTCCTCCGATGGGCTCGACGATCCAGCGTGTGAGGGCGTCGCCGCGCGCGAGGACGTCGCGGTATTCGGACTCCTCCTGGGCGGGAAAGCTCGCCGAGTAAATGGCCGCCACGCGGTCCGCCAGGAGCGGGTCCACGAGGCGGACGAAACCCGCTTGGTATCCCGGAGCGTCGCCAACGCTCAGTCGGCGGGTTCGTCGACGAACGCGCCAGTAGGACGCCAGGGCGTGCAGGCCGCGCGGAGTCGCGAGGGCGAACGGACGCGAGCGGGCGAGCGCGGCCGCCATGTGGGGCGTCGACAGGGCGCGCACCGCGCGCACGGTCTGGGCGTGCAGGCGGCGGCCGACGAGGTCGCCTGGCAACGCGGGACGGCTCGCGAAGTCCGGCGGCCGCCAGCTCCCCATCGCGACGAGCAGCCGCGCGAGATCGATACCCATGCGCGACGGGGAGCCCCCCGCGCGAAGCGCGCCGAGCGCGAGGCGGAAGCACTGTGTGCAGCGGCTACAGGTCGCCTCCTCCGGGCCCACGCGCCAGCACGAGTACTGCAGGTCGCACAGGTCGGGGTAGCGCCGCCACAGGAGGTGCTGCACCTGCTCGCTGTGGAGCGGCGTGGTGAGCGACGAGTAGACGAGCCCCGCCGGCGCGATGAGAGCCTGCACGGAGCGCTGCGTCACCGCCGAGTACATGAAGTGGGTGTGCTGGACGACGCGGCCGTCGCACTCGACGTTCTCTTGAACCTCGTTCTCGGACGCGAGGAAGAAGTGCGTGACACCGAGCGCCGTGCCCGCCGCGAGCAGCGCCGCGAGATAGAGATGGGTGTCGGTCAGCTCGTTCACGGCCACCGGATAGCCGAGGCGGTCCGCGAAGTGGTTGTCCCACGCGCTTCGGAAGTCGGAACGAACCTCCACGAGCGTGACCGCGCGGCGGCGGGCCATGTCCGACAGTACCTGCCTGCGGCGCGGCGTCTCGTGGTCATGGAGCGGCGGCATGGGCGAGGTCGTCGTCACGAGGACGGGGTTCCCGGTCAGCTCCGAGAGCAGTCCCGCATGGAGCAGACTGTCTTTTCCGCCGCTGAACGCGGCGCCGCAGCGCACGCTGGGAGCAAGCGGCTCCCAGGGCGGGAGCGGCGCGTCGCCCTCCAGGATCTCCACTGCGCGCGCCGTCTCGCGGCCGCCACGGCACGCCTCGAGCGTCTGGACCGCGGAATCCACGAGACGGTTCCACAGCTCCTTCTCGCCGTTCGGAAGTCGGACCGGGATATTCACGCGGCATGGACGCAAGAGCGCCCAGTGGGCGTGAAGGCAGAGCAGGGCGAGCCGCCACCAGAGGGCCTTCGGGACTCGGGCGAGGTCGATCGTGTCCGGGAACCGGAGCTCGAAGGAGAGCCGCCGGTAGAGGGTCGTGGCCGGCTCGACGCTCCAGCGGAACGTCGCCGTGCGCGCGCCGACCTCGGGCTCGAAGAGTTCGACGCGCGTCACGCGCCCTCGTTGAGTCCGAGCGCCGTTCGCACGATCCGGCGAAGCGACCAGTAGGACGTCGCGACGCGCCACCAGCGCGATGCGTAGATCTTCTGCAGCTCCTGCCCGCCGGGGCGGAACAGCGGCGCGAGGCCGCCTCGGAGCCACTCCGAGACCATCCACTGTGCACCCCGCGACGAGAGAAGCTCGAGGAAGAGCCGCGCCGCTGCGGCGTCGCAGGCGCCGGACTTCTCGCGAAGCTCCGGGACGAGGCCGAAGAGCGCCTCCATGAGGACGCCGTGAGTTTTGTAGAAATGCGCGACCGGCTCGGCGAGGCTGACCACGTGCGCCAGGTCCGTGGGCGCCGACCCGTGCCGGTCTTTCGCGACGTGGTGGTGGAGGGCGAGGGCCTGCGGGCACCGCCGGAGGGAGCCGGGGACGGTCCGCTCCACGCGGAATCCCCACTCGTTGTCCTCGTAATACGCGGCCATCCCGGGATCCAGCGGAAAGCGCTCGAAGGCGGCCCGCCGATAGAGGACGCACGCGCCGCCCACCCACCGGCAAGGCCCCGTCACCCCGCCCGCCACGGCCTCGAAAGGTTCGTCGGCGGAGAGCGGCGTAAAGCGCACGATTCCGTCGCGGATGAGGAAGTCGCCGCCGCAGATCTGCACGGTCCCGTCCGGCAGGACGACGTTCGCGGCCACGGCGAGCGCGGACGGGTCCGTATCGAGCGCGTGGACGAGCAGCTCGAGAGATCCCGGGAAGATCTCCGCGTCGTCGTCCAGGAACAGGACGTACTCCGTGGTGCACCGCCTTGCGGCGAGGGCGCGCGCGCGCGCGCATCCGACGTTCTCATCGAGCAGGACGAGCTCGACACGGGCGTCGCCGGACGCCTCGGCCTTGAGGATCTCCCTGGTCGTCTCCGAGGAATTGTTGTCCACGAGAAGCACGCGATCCCAAGCCGGCGCCGAATCGAGCACCGAGCGAAGCGAGGTCCGGATCGTCGTCGGGCGATTCCACGAGACGAGGACGACGGAGACGCGCGGCCCGGGAGCCGCCGCGAGGCGGGGCAGGCGCGCGAGGCTCGCAGCGGAGGCACGCGCCAGCCGCACGCGGACATCCTCGAGCGGTTGTGCGGCCGTGGCGGCGGGGCGCGCCGGCACGCACTCGGAAACGGCCGGGTCGTCGATGTGGACGACGGGGAAGCCGCCCAGAGCGAACGCGGCGATCTCCGGTATCTTGTGATAGCTCGACGCGCGGTACTCGACCGTCTTCCCGAGGAGCGCCCCGGCGATGAGGACGTGGGCGCGGTCGGTGCGCACGCGCGCGTGACGCGCGATCGTCCAGAGCCACTCGTCCAGCGACTCACAGGCCACGGAGATGTCCACGTTTCCAGCGGGAAGGGCATACCGGCCCGAGGACTCGCGGTCGGTCCGCCAGGCGTTCAGGACTCCATGCCCTTCGCGGCGCCAGGGCGAGAAGTCGAAGAAGAACGATGCGTCGTGCGCGAGGCGTGCATCGCAGACGGTCCGAATCTGCCGGTAGGACTCGCGCTCTCTCGCAAAAACGACGGCGCGGGTCCGGGAGAGCGCCTGCGCCACGGCCTCCACCGAGAGGTCGAACGAGGACGGCAGGACGACGACGCGGTCGAACGTACGCTCGAGGACGGGTAGGGCCTCCGGCATGAGCTCGTGATACGGCTCGCACCACGCGCCCCCGCCGCCGAGCAGCGCGAGCCGGCCGCGGACACGGCCGACCTCGCGAAGCGACACCTCGCGGTACGGGCGGCCCGCGAGCAGGGCCCGCGTGCCGCCGCCGATCAGGTGGTCTCCCATCTTCCCGACGCCGCGCACGAAGGTCATGTCTTCGCTGTCGCCGATCGCCTCGAGGATCAGACGGCGGCTCGCCTCGACGTGCTCCCGATTGAAGGTGCCGTCGCCGTCCGTGATGGGACGCGGCGGCGCGTCGCTCGACAGCACCGCCTGGTCGGTCGCGAGATCAGGAGTCCCAACGCTCATTGGAAGCGTTGGATCATAGTGCAGACGCCCCGGGGAACATCCAGAATGACGCGATGACGGTATCGGCGGCGTTGAGTGCGGGGTCACTCCGGGAGGTCGTGCTGATCGCCGGGAAGGACCCGCTCGTGGAGATCGGCGGGGGGCATTCGGCTTACGTCCGGGCACACGGGCGGGCCGCGCTTCGCGCGGGGTTCGTGCCGCAGATCTTCTGCGTGAGCGATCGCGAAGGCGTCTTCGAAACAGATTTCGGCGTCGTCTACCGGGTGAAGTCCCTGGTCCCACTCCACCTTCGTGCGGGAATAGGCTCGGGGTATTACATGCCTCTCGTGGTGATCCATGGCCCGCAGCTCGCCACGGCGATCTCACGGTTCCTTCGGTACCGTCCGGGCCCGCATGTCGTCCATGGATTCGGTCCGTGGGCGTACGCGGGGCTGGCGGTGCGAGAGCGCCTCGCGCGGCGCGGCGTCGCGGCGGCCACTATCGCGGGCGTCTACACGACGATCCGGCACGAATCGCGCGCGCGTGTCGAAGGGCTCGGACCGTCGCACGGCCTGGGCAAGAAGGCGCGCATCCTCGCGAAGCACTTCTGGATGACGCGCGTCGTCGAACGGCTCGAAAGGCGGACGCTCGCCGAAACACAGCTTCTTCTCGTGAACTACGAGTCCGTCCGCGCACTTCTTCCGCCGGCACGCCGGGATCCACCCATCTGCCGCCTCGTGCCCTACACGTCGGAGTCCTCGTTTTTTCGCGACGGGACGGAAACGCCGCCCTGCCCGACGTCCCTCGAGCGCCCGGATCACACCGACGTCCCGACCATCGTCTCGGTGTCGCGCCACGATCCGCGAAAGGGAGTCGACGTTCTGATTCACGCGCTCGCGATCCTCAAGGGCCTGGGTGTTCCGTTCAGGGCCTGCCTCGTCGGAGGAGGAACGCTTCTCGAGGACCACCGCCGCCTCGCGAGGAGACTGGGGATCTGCGACGTCGCGACTGTCGAGGGCTTCGTGGAGGATGTCTGGCCGTATCTGCGTCACGCCGATGTCTTCGTCCTCCCGTCTCTCGAGGAAGGGAGCGGGTCGCTGGCCCTCATCGAGGCTCTCCAGGCCGGAGCGGCCGTCGTCGCGTCGCGGTGCGACGGAATCCCTGAAGACGTGGAGGACGGCGAAAGCGCGCTCCTCGTGCCGCCGGGCGACCGCGAGGCTCTCGCGAATGCTCTCGCGAGGCTGCTGGGCGACCCGGCGCTTCGCGCCTCGCTGTCCCGGGGCGCGCGTCATGCCTTCGAGAGGAAGTTCGGAGCGGACGGGTTCTCCCATGCTCTCGCGGCGGCCTACCGGTCGGCGGCGCCGGGCGATGCTTCGTGAGAATCCTCGACGTTTCACCGCGGGTCGCGTACCCGCCCCAGGGAGGATCCGAAGTTCGGACGTTCAACCTCCTGCGTCACCTCGGCCTCCGGCATGAGGTCTGCCAGTTCTCGCAGGCGCAATGAACGTAACCTGCGACCTCGCGAACTGGACCGGCCGCTCCATATTGGCTAGGATCGCCGCATGGCCGTCGACAAGGAGCTCCTCGACATCCTCGCGTGTCCCGCCTGCGACGCGCGTCCCCCCGTGACGCTGTGCCTCCTGAAGGCCGACGTCGCGAAAAACGTGATCGAAAAGTACCGTGAGAGCCTGAAGGACGAGGAGCCCGTCGTGACCGAGGGGCTCTCGTGTGCGGCCTGCGGACGCGTCTATCCGATCGTGTCCGACATCCCCGTGATGCTCGTCGAGGAGGCTCTTCCGGCCGACGCCCGGATGGCCTGATCCTTCCCTGAGGCTCCTTCCCGAACCGATCGCGCGCCGAAGCGGATGGGAACGTGCGGCGTTCGTGTTCTTCCTGCTGGGTGTCGGGTGCGTTCCGGGAATCGGCGTCGCCAACATCTTCCTCGCGCTGACTCTCGCCTGCACGATCGTGTGGCGTCTTTCGGCACGCGGGCGCGGCGAGGATTTTCTCGGCCCGTTCCGGCGCACGACGCCGCTCCATGCGCCCATCGGGGCCTTCGTGCTTTTCTCGGTGCTCTCCTGCTTCTTCTCGACGCTTCCTTCGCGGTCGCTCATCCAGATCAAGGGCTTCGGGACGTTCCTCCTGGTCGTATTTGCCGCTGCGCTTCTGGACGACGAGGGCGACGTGCGCCTCGTCATCGACCTCTGGCGGACGACGGCGCTCTATCTCGTGCTGCGCGGACTCGTCGAGTGGCTCGCGGGCGCCAACAACCTCGGTGAGAGAGTTTCGGGTGGCCTCTCCGTCTACATGACGTACGCGGGCCTGCTCCTCGTTCTGGTGCCTCTCCTCGGAAGCCGGGGCCTCTCCGGCGGCCGCCGGGGCGCACGCCTCGCGGACGCCGCCGTCGCGGCGGCGGGTGCGCTCGCGATGGCTCTCACGCTCACGCGCGGCGCCTACGTGGGCCTCGCGATCGGCCTTCTCGCAGTGCTCCTCGTGGCACGGCCGCGCCTCGCCTTGGCGGCGCCGTTCGCGGTTGCGCTGTTCTTCGTGCTCATGCCGCTGGCTGTGCGCGACCGTCTCATGTCGGTCACGAACCCGAAGGACGTCACGATGAACGACCGGGTCGCGATGTGGAAGGCGGGAGGCGCCATGATCGCGGACCGGCCGCTCTTCGGCGTCGGGCCGGGGCGGGTCAAGGCGCTCTACTCGGGCTATCGCGTGCCGGGCTGGGTGGAGCCTCGGCCGGGCCACGTCCACAACAACGTCGTCATGATCGCAGCCGAGACGGGGATCCCCTCCGTTCTCGCATACCTTGCGTTCGTCGGGGCGTTCTTTCTCGGCGCCGTCCGGATCGTGCGTCGCGCACCGCGCGGCGATCCCGCACGCGGCGTCGCGCTCGGGGCCATCGGCGCGATGGCGGCGCTCTTCGCGGCGGGGATGTTCGAGTACAACTTCGGCGACGTCGAGGTCCTCATGGCGACGCTCGTCGTCGCGACGCTTCCGTTCGCCGCCTCGCGGGCGAGCCGGGCTGCCGACTAGAATCAAGACGATGTCGAGCCGCTTCCCGGGCCGCGGGTACTCCCTCCGCCGCGTGACGCACCGCGTCGCCGAGACGCAGATGTCCCTCGGGGACGCGGGGCCGAACGCGATGGCGATGACCGTGTCGGAGGTCATCGCACAGATCAACGGAATGCTCCGCCAGGGCCTTCCGAGCGTGTGGGTCCGTGGAGAGATCTCGGGTTTCCGGGGGCCGGCGGCCTCCGGGCACTGCTTTTTTTCCTTGAAGGATGAATCGGGCAACGCCACCCTGCGCGTGAAGGTCTTCGCGAGCGACTACCGCCGTATTCCGTTCACTCTCGAAGAAGGTCTTCTCGTTCTCGCCCGCGGTACGCCGGACGTCTACCCAGAGCGCGGTGAGCTTTCGCTGCGGATCGTCGAGATCCAGCCCTCCGGTATCGGCGCGCTCCAGCTCGCGTTCGAGCAGCTGAAAGCGCGACTAGCCGCGGAGGGTCTCTTCGACCCCGCGACGAAGCGCCCGCTGCCGCTCCTGCCGCGGCGCATCGGCGTCGTGACCTCACGTCACGGGGCCGCGCTCCGGGACATCCTGAAGGTCCTCGACGCGCGCTTCCCGAATGCCCACGTGACGCTCTACCCGGCCTCCGTGCAGGGCGCTGCGGCGCCGGGAGAGATCGTGCGCGCGCTGCGCGCGTTCTCGCGCGTGCCCGGGGCCGCGGACGTCGTCATCGTCGCGCGAGGCGGCGGATCGAAGGAGGACCTCGCCGCGTTCAACGACGAGGCGGTCGTCCGCGCCGTGGCGGCCTCGCGCGTGCCCGTCGTCTCGGCGGTCGGCCACGAGGTGGACGTCACGCTCACGGACCTCGCGGCCGACCTCCGCGCCGCCACTCCGTCTCAGGCGGCGGAGCTCGTCGTCGAGCGGCTGGACCGCTTCGAGGAGCGCCTGGCGCGCGGGGAAAAGGACCTGAAGACTCTTCTGAAGGGAAGAGTGGACGGGGCGGTTCACGAAATTTCCCGACTCCTCTCGGCGCCGGCGTTCGCCGGATTTCCGGCGGCCGCCGCCCGGGGCGGGGCCGAGTCGCGCGCTCTCGCCGTCGCCCTCTTTTCCTCCTTTCGAAGAATCCCCGCTTCCCTTGCGGCGCTTGTGGCGGGCCTCGGGCATAGCGTCCGCGCATGGGTCGATCGTGCCGCGTTGCCGTTCCTCGGCGAGCGCGTCCTGCAGGAGCGGCGCGCCGCCGGGGACCGGATGGCCGCCCGCGTCGCGGCCGCGAACGAGAAGCTCGGCGTCGCGGCCGGGCGCCTCGAAGCCCTTAGCCCGCTGCGCGTTCTCGCGCGCGGATACGCGATCGTGACGAAGGAAGGTGAGGCGGCGCCGGTGACGGACGCTGCGATCCTCGCGGCCGGAGACGCCGTGCGGGTGCGGCTCGCCCGCGGGCGGGCGTCCGCCCGCATCCTCTCGACGGAGACCACATGAGCAAGACGAAGGCCCTGCCGAAGAACCTGTCGTTCGAGAAAGCGCTCGAGCGCCTCCAGGAGATCGTCGCCGAGCTCGAGGACCCCGAGAAGGGCCTCGAGGCAAGCCTCGAGCTGTTCGAGGAGGGCGTTGGGCTCTCGCGCTTCTGCCGTTTGCGCATCGACGAGATCGAAAAGCGCGTGGAGGTCGTCCTGAAGGAGACGCCGGACGCACTCGTGACGGAGCCCCTCGACGAAGAGCTCGACGAGGACGCGCTCGACGGGGAAGAGCCGGAGCGATGACTGGAGAAAAGGCCGGCGCACTCCTGCCGGCGGCCCTCGAGAATCGACGCCGGGATGTCGAGGGCGCGCTCCTCGCCGTCCTGCCCAGGGAGGGAGCCGAGCCAGCCGCCCTCGTCGCCGCGATGCGCTACAGCGTCCTCGCGGGCGGCAAACGGCTGAGGCCGCTCCTTTTCCTCGCGGGAGCCGAGTCCTGCGGGGCGGAACGCCTCCCGGAGGACGCGCTCGAGGCGGCCGTGGCGCTCGAGCTTCTTCACACGTATTCGCTCATTCACGACGACCTGCCGTGCATGGACGACGATGCGCTGAGGCGGGGAAGGCCCACGTGCCACGTCGTCTTCGGCGAGGCGACGGCGCTGCTCGCGGGCGACGCGCTGCAGACTCTCGGCTTCGAGGTTCTCGCGACGCGGCCCGCGGGAGATTCGCGCGCGGCCCGGCGCTCCGACGCGATCGCCCGCACCGCCCGCGCGCTCGGCGTCCTGGGCATGGCCGGCGGGCAGGCCCTGGACCTCGGGGCGACCGGCGTCGAAATTCCCGAGCCGGAGCGCGCGTCGCATCTCCGACGGATTCATGCCTTGAAGACGGGCCGGCTCATCCGGCTGTCCCTCGAGCTCGGAGCCCTTCACACGGGAGCAAACGCGGACCGGCTTCGCGGCGTTTCTCGCTACGGGGATGCCCTTGGGCTCCTGTTCCAGATCGCCGACGACCTCCTCGACGTCACGCAGACGTCGGAAACTCTCGGCAAGACGGCCGGGAAGGACTCCGCCCAGGAGAAGCTCACGTATCCTTCGGTCTTCGGCCTCGAGGGCGCGTTTCAGGAGCGCGACCTCGCGCTCGCCGCGGCACGGGAGGCCGCCCGGGAGCTCGAGGGCGACTCAGGGCTTCTCGCCGGGCTGGCGATGTTCGCGGCCGGCCGCGACCGATGAGGGGAATTCGAGAAGCCTGAAGCGCTCGGCGGCGTGCGCCGGGCGAGCTAAGATCCGCCGGTGGCAACGAGTTCTCTAGATCGCCGTTTCGGATGGACCGTGGGAGGCGTCTTCGCCATCCTGGGCGGCCTCCTTCTTTGGCGTCACCGGAACGCCATGGCCGTCGTCGCGTTCGCGCTCGGCGGGCCTCTCCTCCTTCTCGCCGCGTTTTTTCCCGCGGGTCTCGCCCGCCCGCATCGCGCGTGGCTCGCCTTCGCTCGCTTTCTCGGCCGCGTCAACTCGGCGGTCTTCCTGTTTCTCACTTTTTTTCTCGTGCTCACGCCGCTCGGTTTCGTCCTGCGCCTCTTCGGGCGCGACGAGCTGAGGCGGCGCGGGCCCGCGCCACCTTCGATGTGGTCGCCTTACCCGGAGCGAAATCGCGACCCGCGCCATTACGAGACGATCTGGTGATGAGGAAGAGCGAGGTCCTTTCGCAGCTCTGGCAGTTCCTCAAGTACCGCAAGAAGTACTGGCTCATGCCCATCGTGTTCCTGCTCGTCCTCGTCGGCCTCCTTCTCGTCCTCGCCGAGAAGAGCGTCATCGCTCCCTTCATCTACACGTTGTTCTAGAGCCGTGACGGCGATCCTCGGCCTCTCGGCCTACTACCACGACTCGGCGGCGTGTCTTCTCGTCGACGGGACGATCGTCGCCGCCGCGCAAGAAGAGCGCTTCACGCGAAAGAAGCACGACGCGGAATTTCCGGCGCACGCGGCGCGCTACTGCCTCGACGCGGGCGGGCTCACAGCCGACCGCCTCGACCACGTCGCGTTCTACGACAAGCCCCTCCTGAAATTCGAGCGCCTTTTCGAGACGTATCTCGACTACGCGCCGCGCGGATTCGCCTCGTTTTGCAAGGCGATGCCTCTCTGGATCACGGACCGTCTCTGGATGTCCGAGCGCATCGCGAAAGCGCTGGGCTTTTCGGGCCGGATCCTGTTCTCCGATCATCACGAGTCGCACGCGGCCTCGGCGTTCTACCCGTCGCCGTACGAGGAGGCGGCCGTGCTCACGATGGACGGCGTGGGGGAGTGGGCGACGTCCTCGCTCGGAATGGGCCGCGGCAACCGGCTCGACATGCAGGCGGAGCTCAAGTTTCCCCACTCCATCGGTCTTCTCTACTCGGCGTTCACCTACTTCTGCGGCTTCAAGGTGAACAGCGGCGAGTACAAGCTCATGGGCCTCGCGCCCTACGGCGAGCCGAAGTACGCAGGGCTGATCCGCGAGAAGCTCGTCCACGTCTGCGAGGACGGCTCGATCCGGCTCGACATGGATTACTTCGACTTCGCCGACCGGCTGAGGATGACGGGGGCGGGATTCGAGCGGCTCTTCGGCGGGCCGGCGCGCGCGCCCGAGTCGAAGCTCACCCAGCGCGAGATGGATCTTGCGCGTTCGATCCAGGACGTGACCGAGGAAATCGTCCTGAGGATGGCCCGCCACGCGAAGAAGACCACGGGCGCCCGGTATCTCTGCATGGCGGGCGGAGTCGCGCTGAACTGCGTGGCGAACGGCCGGCTCCTCGAGGCGGGGATTTTCGACGACATCTGGATCCAGCCCGCGGCCGGCGACGCGGGGGGCGCCGTGGGCGCCGCCCTCTCGATCTGGCACCGCCACCTCGGCAAGCCGCGGGAGAGCGCGGAGAAGAGGGGGACGTGGGAGAGTCCTTTGAGGGGGGAAGAGAAGAGAGGGATTTCTTCGAATGAAAAGAGAGCTGGTGGCGTGCGCGAGGCAGATCTTCGCGCTTATGCGAGCCCCTTGCCCCCGTATGAAGACGGCATGTCAGGCGCGTTCCTCGGCCCTTCTTACCCTTCTAAGAAAATACAAGCGTGGCTCGAGTCACGGCGTTACCCGTTTCGCACTCTTCCCGTCTCGGAAATCCCCGGCGAGGTCGCAAGGTTTCTCGCCGAGGGCAAGGTCGTGGGTCTTCTCCAGGGACGCATGGAGTTTGGGCCGCGGGCGCTCGGCGGACGCAGCATCCTCGGCGATCCACGTTCGCCTGCGATGCAGTCCGTCATGAACCTGAAGATCAAGTTTCGCGAGTCGTTCCGGCCGTTCGCGCCGTCTGTCCTCCGCGAGGAGGCGGCGAGGTGGTTCACGTTCGCGTCAGACTCGCCTTACATGCTCCTTTGCGCCGATGTGACGCCGGAAAAGCGCCGCGCGATGACCGCCGAAGAGAACGCGCTCTGGGGAATCGAGAAGCTCAACGTGCCCCGCTCGTCGATCCCCGCGGTCACGCACGTGGACTATTCCGCGCGGCTCCAGACGGTGCGCCGGGAGACGAACCCGGTCTATCACGCGATCCTTTCCGCGTTCCAGGAGCGCACGGGCTGTCCCGTCGTCGTGAACACGTCTTTCAACGTGCGGGGAGAGCCGATCGTTTGCACGCCGGAGGATGCCTACCGATGTTTCATGAGAACGGCGATGGACGCGCTCGTCCTCGAGAACCACGTTCTCCTGCGCGACGACCAGCCGGCGTTGCTCGAGGACGACGACTGGACAAAAAGGTTCACGCTTGACTGAGGCGAGTCCGAACCGGGGCGAAACGGGGGAGCGCGTCGGTCGGTCGGTGGTCGTCGGGCTCTTCCTGACGGCCCTCACGTTCGCTCTGTACGGTCGGGCCCTCGGGTTGTGGTGGACGTTCGAAGACCCGGCGATTCTCCTTCACGGCCAGATCCACGCGCCCTGGTCGACATTCTTCATCCCCGAGGTCTATCAGACCTACAACCGGATCTCCTTCACTCCAGGCCTGATCGTCTCCTTCGCCGTGGATCGGCACCTCGTCGGATATCGACCGGCGCTGTTCTACGCACACCAGCTCCTCGCGCTGGCGCTCGCGGCCGGCCTGCTCGAACGCCTTCTCCGGCGCTACGTTTCGCGTCTCTGGTCCTTCCTCGCGGCGGCGCTGTTCCTCGTGGGTATCCCCGTCGCCGGGGTCGCCCCGTGGCTCGGGGTTCGCCACTACGTGGACGGGCTCGTCCTTGCGCTCGGCACGATTCTCTGTTTTCGGAGAGGCTTGTCGAGTCACGCGCGCGCGTGGACGCTCGCCTCGGCGGCGCTCTATCTCGGGGCGGTCCTGTGCAAGGAAATCTATGCGCCGGTTTTCCTCCTGGTCTTCCTGCTGCCGGAAGGAAGTCCCGCGCGGCGTCTCGTTCACGCCGCACCGCTCGTGCTCGTGGCGGGCCTGTACGCGGTCTGGCGCCAATTCATGCTCAGCGGATACTTAGGCGGCTACGCCCAGCGTCGGCTCGACCTGTCGGAGCTCATGCGCCTCGGCCGACTCCTTCTCGGGCAGGCGGCCACAGCAGTGTTTGGAGTATCCGGCCTACCCGCGACACTCGCCCTCGGCGCGCTCGCCCTGGCCTTTCTCGTCGTGGTCGTGCGTGGCGGCGGAGCGGCGCTCCTGTGCGTCGCGATCTGCCTCGCGGTCGCCCTCGGCCCCCTCCTGCCGGTGGGCGATTCGTTCGAGACACGGTATGCGTTCGTCCCCTGGGTGTTCGCGGTCTCCGGAACGGGCTGGGCCGCGGCCCGCTGGGCGCTCGGGCGGGGCCGCGCGCTGGCCGGCCTCGCGCTCTTCGCCCTCGCGCTAGGTCTCGTCTGGCCCGCGAACCGTCGGCGATGGGCCGAGGTCATCCGTGTCGGAGAGCGGAGCCGCGCCGAAGCCAGCTTTTTCTTCGAGAGATCCGGGCTCCGGGACGTCGTGCGCGCGCCGGTGGAGCGCGGAAATTTCTACTCTACTCTCGCCGAGATTCGAACGCGGATCTTTCATCGATCGCAGCCCGGCCACGCGGCCTTCGACGACCTGTTCTTCTGCCGGCACGGCGGGGAGGGCCTGCAGGTTTTCGGCTGGGCGGAGAGCAAAGGCGCGCTCGAGCGTCTCGAAAGCCCGGACGCGCTCTGCACGGCCTACACCTCTACGATCCGCGAATCGGCCCCTCTCTCGCTCGCGATGACACGCGAGAACGGCGTCCTCTCATGGACGTTCGGGCCCTACGCCGAGGGCCGCTGGGCGGTCCTCCTCGGGGAAGACCTCGTCCGCTACGACGTGCCTCGGGAGGGGCGGATCCTGCCGTTCCTGCCGGACGATCTCGTCGTCACGCTTCGATACGAGTCTGCCGAAGGCTGGCGAACTTTCAGCCCGGCGCTGCCGTTCCGTTCGACGAACGGCAGCGCCGGGCTGAAATGGTCGCGTTGAACGGCTCGCTCGCCTACGGGAAGATTCCGAGCTCCATGTAGCTCACGGCGATCTTGTCGATCGCCGAGATGAAGGCCGCTGTCCGGAGATCCGATTTCGGGTGCTTGTGCTGCACGTCGCGGATCTGCTGCCACGCGACGGACATCGTCTCTTCGAGGCCCGAGTTGACGAGGTCTTCCTCCTCGGCCCCGTGAATGACGAGCTTGCGCACACCCGAGGAGAGAGATTTGCCCGTCGCGCCTTCGATGGACTTCACCATTTCCTCGGCCCTCATCTCCTCGAAGCGCTTCTCCATCCGCCCGAAGCGCACGTGCGAGAGGTTTTTCAGCCATTCGAAGTACGACACGGTGACGCCGCCCGCGTTGAGGTACATGTCTGGGATGACGCAAACGCCGTTCTGACGGAGGATTGCGTCGCCGTCGGCCGTGATCGGGCCGTTCGCGCCCTCGGCAATGATTCTCGCGCGGACCCTCGAGGCGTTCGCGGCCGTGATCACGTTCTCGAGCGCGGCCGGGACGAGGATGTCGCAGTCGAGGAACAAGGCGTCCTCGGCGGGGAGGTCCGTCGCGCCGGGAAAGCCGCTGATCTTCCGCGTCGCGGCGCGGTGCTTCAGCACCGCGCCGACGTCGAGGCCCTTCGGGTTCGCGATCGCGCCTTCCCACTCCGAGAGGCCGACGATCACGGCGCCTCCCTCCTGGAGGAATCGCGCCGCGTGCGACCCGACGTTGCCGAGTCCCTGCACGACAACGCGCTTGCCCGCGAGCCCGCCGGAGAGGCTTAGCGTCTCGAGGAGTTCGGCGTCCGAGAGCGCCTCCCTCACGCCGAAGAAAACGCCGCGGCCCGTGGCCTCCTTGCGCCCGCGGATGCCGCCCTGGCTGATCGGCTTGCCCGTGACGCATCCGATCGCGTCGATCTCGCCGGGATGGAACTGGGCGTACGTGTCGGCGATCCAGGACATCTCGCGCGGACCGGTCCCATAGTCGGGGGCCGGCACGTCGATCCCGGGCCCGATGAAGTTTTTCTTCGTGAGCTCGGCCGTGTAGCGGCGCGTGATGCGCTCGAGCTGCTCGATGGACACTTTCCGCGGGTCGATCTTGATGCCGCCCTTCGCTCCGCCGAACGGCACGTCGACGATCGCGCACTTGAAGGTCATGAGCGCGGCGAGAGCGAGGACCTCGTCCTCGTTGACGTCCGGCGAGTACCGGATTCCACCCTTGACGGGCAGCTTGTGGTGGCTGTGCTCGGCGCGCCAGGCCTCGATGACCTCGTAGCCTCCCCCTTCCTTTCGGACCGGGAAGCGGAACTTGTAGATGCTGTTGCAGACCTTGATCTGGTCGAGGAGTCC
>CALAQS010000024.1 GCA_937888435.1 uncultured Acidobacteriota bacterium | reverse complement strand
TCGCGGAGTTCCTGCAGCGGAATCCGGTGCGGCTGTGGGGACGGGGGCTGAAGGGGGCTTTCGGAGCTCTCGGCAAGAGGCTTAATAGAGCCTGACGCCGCGGGTCCATAATCCGCGCCCCGATGGACGCGATCGTCATCCGCGGAGCCCGCGAGCACAACCTCAAGAACCTCTCCCTGACGATCCCGCGCAACGCGCTCGTCGTCCTGACGGGAGTCTCGGGCTCGGGGAAGTCCTCTCTCGCGTTCGACACGCTGTTCGCGGAAGGGCAGCGGCGGTACGTGGAATCCCTTTCGGCTTACGCGCGGCAGTTTCTCGAGCAGATGGAGAAGCCGGACGTGGACTCGATCGAGGGCCTGTCGCCCGCGATCTCCATCGAGCAGAGGACGACGTCGAAAAACCCGCGCTCGACGGTCGGGACGGTGACGGAGATCTACGACTATCTCCGCCTCCTCTACGCCTCCATCGGAAAACCCCACTGCCAGACCTGCGGCAAGGAGATCGCCGCCCAGACGATCCAGCAGATGACGGACCGCATCCTCGCGATGCCCGAGGACACGCGCTTTCTCGTCCTCGCGCCGTTCGTGCGCGGCAAGAAGGGCGAATACAAAAAGCAGATGGAGGAGATGGTCAAGCAGGGCTTCCTGCGCGCGCGCGTGAACGGGAAGATGGTGGAGCTCGAGAGCCCGCCGGACCTCGACAAGCAGAAGAAGCACACGATCGAGGTCGTCGTGGACCGCCTCGTCGTCAAGCGCGACGACGAGGCGCGCCGGCGTCTCGCGGACTCGCTGGAGACCGCGACCCGGGTGGGGAAAGGGCTCGTGACGATCGCGACGCTCGGGGCGAAGCCCGACTCGCCCACCTCCGACGAGACGCTCTCGACGAGCTACGCCTGCCCCGACTGCGGCACTTCACTCACCGAGATCACGCCGCGCCTCTTCTCGTTCAACTCGCCGTTCGGCGCGTGCCCCTCGTGCAGCGGCCTCGGAACGGTGCAGAAGGTGGATCCCGAGCGGCTCATTCCCGACCCGTCGAAATCGATCCGCGAAGGCGCGATCGCGCTGTACAAGCAGGGCTCTGCCAACTGGCGGCTCAGGCAGATCGAGCACCTCGCGAAGGTGATGAAGTTCTCGCTCGACGTGCCGTTCAAGAAGCTCGGCAAGGACGTGCAGAACGTGATCCTCCACGGCTCGGGGGAGCGCGAGATCAAGTGGAAGTGGAAGTCCGAGAAGGGCGAGTACAACTGGTCGTCGGCCTTCAAGGGCCTCGTGCCGCTCCTCGAGGGCAAGTACAAGGAAGTCGAGAGCGAGGAGGCCCGCGCCGAGCTCGAGAACTACATGTCGGCATCGCCCTGCCCGGCGTGCAAGGGCCGCCGGCTGAAGCCGGAGGCGCTCGCCGTCCTCGTGGACGGTCGCGCCATCGACACGCTCACGGCGCTCACGCTGGAGGACGCGCAGGCGTTCTTCGGGAAGCTCGAGCCGACGGCGCGCGAGCTGGAGATCGCGGGAAAAATCCTCAAGGAGATCCGCGACCGCCTGGGCTTCCTGAACGACGTCGGGATCGGCTACCTGTCGCTCGCGCGCGCGTCCGCCACGCTTTCGGGCGGCGAGGCGCAGCGCATCCGCCTCGCAACGCAGATCGGGTCGAAGCTCATGGGCGTCCTCTACGTCCTCGACGAGCCGTCCATCGGCCTCCACGCGAAGGACAACCGCAAGCTCATCGACACGCTCATCGCGATGCGCGACCTCGGGAACACGGTCGTCGTCGTGGAGCACGACGAGGAGACGATCCGCCTCGCGGACCGCGTGGTGGACCTCGGGCCGGGCGCCGGCATCCACGGCGGCGAGATCGTGGGGGAGGGCCACGCGGACGAGCTCGTGAAGTTCCCGCGCTCGCTCACGGGAAAGTACCTTTCCGGCGAGCTTTCGATCGACCTGCCCGCTCGGCGTCGCGCCGGCACGGGAAAGCTCCTGACGGTAGCCGGCGCCACGGAGAACAACCTCAAGAACATCACCGTGAAATTCCCGCTGGGCGTCTTCACGGCGGTGACGGGCGTCTCCGGCTCGGGGAAATCGACGCTCGTGAACGACATCCTCTACCGGGCCGCGGCGCGCATGTTCTACGAGTCGACCGAGAAGCCCGGGGCGCACCGTAGGATCGAAGGCCTCGAGCATCTCGACAAGGTCATCGACATCGATCAGTCGCCGATCGGGCGCACGCCCCGCAGCAATCCGGCCACGTACACGAACGTCTTCAACGCGGTGCGCGAGCTGATGGCGCAGGTGCCGGACGCGCGGATGCGCGGCTACGGCCCGGGGCGCTTCTCGTTCAACGTGAAGGGCGGCCGCTGCGAGAACTGCCGCGGCGGCG
>CALAQS010000023.1 GCA_937888435.1 uncultured Acidobacteriota bacterium | reverse complement strand
GCGATATCGCGCGACCTGCGCGTCGCCGCTCACGAGAACGAGGTTCTCGATCTGATCCTGTGCGACGAGAATCCTGTCGAACGGGTCGTGCCCCTGACTCTCCGGCCCGTCGCCTAGAATCTCAACCTCGATGAGCTTCAAACGCGAGGAGGGAGACGCACCCGGCTCCCTCCGGCGGTGGCTCCTCGCGGTGTTGGCCGTGGCCGCCGTCGTTCGCGCAGCCGCCGTCTATCCCTCCGGGAAGTTCCCGGGTGACGCCGACGCGCTGCTGACAGGCATGCGCACGCTCGACATCCTGACCGGCAGATTTCACGTCTTCTACTCGCGAGCTCGCCTCGGTGCCCTCGAAAGTTATCTGCACGTGCCCTTCGTCGCGCTCCTCGGACCCACTCGAGTCGCCGTATCCGTTGCTCCGTTGCTCGAGGGAGTCCTGGCGGTGTACCTTGTCTGGCTGCTCGCGACACGGGCCTTCTCGCCGCCCGTCGCGCTGGTCTCGGCTCTTTTCTTCGCGGTGCCGGCCTTTCCGTTCTTCCAAACGACGATCCTCCCGACCCTCTACGCGACGATTCTCGTGACCGGCGTCGCCGTTCTCGCGCTTGCCGCTCTCTACGACGAGAAGCCTGGCCCTCTCGTCGCACTTGCTCTCGGCATCGCCGCCGGCCTGGGACTCTGGTGTTCCATCCAGACGCTGAGTTGCACCGCGGCGGCGGGCCTCTGGCTGCTGACGCGGGGTCGGAGGATTCCCCGGCTTTCGCTTGCGATCACGGGCGGTGTGGGACTTCTGCTCGGGGGGCTCCCGTGGTTCGCATACAACGTCGAGCACAGGTTCGAATCTCTCCGCAACAACTACGGGGCCGATCTGACACGGAGCTTCGGGTCGGTCTTTGCGAATGCCCTCTACGGCCTGACCGAAGGCCTCCCGCGGCTCCTGACCACGCCGTCCCCTGGCGGGGCGATTCGATTGTCCGCGTCATGCCTCTTGCTTTTTCACGCCGCCGCAGTGATCTGGTTCGTCGCGTCCGGCTTGCGAGCGTCGCGCCGGAGCGCCTGGGCACTTCCCGCTCTCGCGGCCCTGCTTTCCTTCGTCTTCTTCTGCGTGTCGTCGGCCGGGGAGACCCGCGATACGACCGTCCGGTTCTTCATACTCTGCTATCCGCTGGTCGCGATCGCGGACGGGCTTCTCGTGACGTCTCTCTGGCGGCGGTCCCGGCCGGCCGGGATCTTCCTCGCCGCCGCCGTGCTCGCGCTCCACGCCGCGGCGTACGAATCGCCCTGGTCCGAGGAACGCCGCCGGCGCCGTGAAGAGGCTTCCGAAGACACTCGCCTTCTCGAGTTTCTGAGAGGCGAGAAGATCGACGCCATCATCGGAGACTACTGGTCGGTTTACCCGTTCAACTTCCTCTCTGCCGGACGGATCCGCGCGATCTCGGCCGACCCGGGCGTGGATTACCACGAGTACGGAGATCGGCTCCCGGACTACGGAGTCCGCTGGGCTCTCGTTTCGGGCGTTCCCGGCGTCGTCGAGAAGTGGAAGGCCCCCAGGGGAACCACGAAACACGTCGGTCGCTACACTGTGCTTCTGCCCGACCAGAATCCGCCGCCCGTGAGCTCGACGGCGCTGCGCCGCCGACTGCAGTGGTCCTTCGTCTATGGTGAATGACCGCCCGCGCAGTCGAACGTAAACTCCGGGAAGCGTGTTTCTCAGGTCGCCGCTCGTCCCGCTGGCCGTCATCGTCCTTTCCTTCGGCCAGCTCGTCCTTGCGGGGCGCGGCGTCACGAAGACCGTCGCGGAAAACCTCCCGGACCCGCGCGCATCCACTTATCTCCGTCTCGTCGACCTCGTCCAGTGGTCCCCGGAGAGCGCCCGCGTCCACGAGCTGGCCTTCACGCGCCCGAAGACTGGCCCTACGCTCATCGGCGACGGAGCCCGGCTAAAGGTTCAGCTCTGGTCGAAAGGGCGGACGCGGATTCTCGTTCTTCGTCCACCCGGCGCCGATCCTTCGCGATGGCAGGCATTGCTCGACGTACTTCGCGGGCGAGGCCGCCTTCAGATCGTCGCCGACCGGAAGTGGGTGGACTTGGGTCCTCTCCCGTCCGATGGCAGTCCGCTGACAGTCCAGGTGGCGGGGCTTCTTCCCGGCCCATACGGATTCGCCGAACTGAAGACGCCGGCCGACCCCGTCTTCGAAAACATCAGGGTCGCCCATGGTTCGACTCCCGCGACCGTCCGCGCTTTCCCCCGCTACCGGATCACCGTCCCCGCGCCGGTGGACGGGAAGGAAACCCTCGCCCGGTTCTTCTTCTTCATCTCAATCAGCCGCGTCCTTCAGGCCGCCGGCCTGATCGCCCTCGTCCTTCTTTTCGCCGGCTGGCGGTTCCTCGGAACAGAAAAGACCGCCGCCGCGGTCTGCTGCCTGATCCCGTCCGTCGTCCTCCTCCATGCCGTCTGCCTGCCACCGCTTCAGGGCGCTGACGAGACGAGTCATGGGGCGACCATCGAGGCGCTCCTCTTCCGGGGAATGCCGGTGCGGGAAGGGGACCCGTATCCACGCTCGTACTCGATGGCCGCGGTCTGGCTCGATCAGGACCGGGTCCAGTACCAGCCCGAGGAGCCGCTCCCTGTGGACACTCCGGTAAAGAGAGAAGCGCTGGCGCGAAACTTCCTCGGAACGTTTCAGGCCGAAGCGAAGGAAGCCGGCACTCCCGCCCCAGCCGCCGAAGTTCAGGGGGTCGACAGAAGGGCCCCCTTCTTCTTCCGCCCCTTCTCGCTCGCCGGCCCCCTCCTTCGCCCGCTCCCCGTCCTGGAGAGAATCAGCGCGTACCGGATCCTCTCCACTCTCTCGGGCCTCCTTCTCTTCTGCGCCGGCGCTCTTCTTCTTCAACGCGCCGGCCTCGACGCCGGCGTCGTCCTCTCCTACGGCCTAGTCTGGCTGGTCCCTTACATGGTCTTTGCGGTCGCCAGCATCTCGAACTACGCGACCGCAATTGGCCTCGGTAGCCTGCTGGCGGCATGCGCGCTGGTGTTGATCCTCTCGGAAAGCATCCGTGAGAAGTCCATTGCAGCAGGCCTTCTCGTCGTTGGAAGCTGGCTGGGCATTCCTCTCTGGCCGGACTTCGTTCTTCTTGCGCCTGTCGCCACGATCGTGGTTGCCATCGGCGCCGTCTTTTCGGCGACGAAGAGCCTCAGTCCGGCGCACCGACGCTTCTGGCGGGCAGCTTCCCTCGCCTCCGGCGCAGCCCTCCTCCTAACCTCGGCTGTCCTTCTGTTCCGGATCAAGGCCGGGAACATCGGCACGC
>CALAQS010000022.1 GCA_937888435.1 uncultured Acidobacteriota bacterium | reverse complement strand
TCGCGCGCGAGGACCTCGACTCGACGGTCACGTACGCCGAGCTCGCGAAGTTCAACCTGATGCAAAGCCGGGGCTGAGAGCGGCGTTCGTGCCGGCGTCGACGCCTCCGGCCACCCGCGAAGACCCACGGCACCTCCTCGACGCGCTTCCGGCCAAGTTTCCGAGACCCCGGATCACCATCTTCTACGCGCTCGCCCTGCTACTCGTGGCGGCTGCGATGCTGCTCCTGCCCGTCCTCTACCTGCTCATCGTGGCCGGAACCGCGACCGTTCTTTTCCTGCATGCGTCATCGGGGTTTTCGCCGCTGCACAGCGTCGCGGGAGCCTACGGAAGCCTCCTTCTCTATTTCGGGCCTCTCTTCGCCGGAGTCGTCGTCCTGCTGCTGCTCCTCAAGCCGCTCTTCGCCTCAAGGCCCCAGTGGGCGCCTTCGCGTGCGATCCGGCGCGAGGAGGAGCCGCACCTCTACGCCCTGGCCGAGAAGCTCGCCCGCCTCGTCGGGACGCCCGCGCCGACGGCGATCCACGCGAGCGCACGTGTGAATGCGGGCGCGGGGTTGCACATGGGGCTCGCCCGCCGTCTTCACGGCAGGATCTTCGTCGAGATCGGACTCCCGCTCGTCGCGGGGTTGACCTTTCGTCAGTTCGTCGGCGTTCTCGCTCACGAGCTCGGACATCTCGGCCAGGGCGGTGCCACGCGGCTGGGCCGCTTCATCGACGGCGTCAACGACTGGTTCGCCCGGGCCGTGTACGAGCGAGACACGTGGGACGAACAGCTCATCGAGTGGCTCGAAGACCAGAGTGGGAGCGCGCTCGCGCAGCTGCCCGCCCTGCTGGCGCGGGCGGCCGTCTGGACGACGCGCCGTGTCCTGTGGGTGTTGATGATCGTCGGACACGGGCTCAGCTGCCTGCTCAGCCGGGAGAGGGAGCGCGATGCCGACCGGTACGAGGCGAGGCTCGTCGGGGGCAGCACGAAGGCGGCGACCCTCCAGCAGCTCGAACTCCTTGCCATCGCGAGTTTCGTCATCGAGAGCGAAATCGAGACCGGCGAGCTCGGTCGCCTCCCGGACGACCTCCCGGCGCTCGTCGCCGCGAGAGCGGGCTCGCTCTCGCCCGCGCTCGCACGACGGGTGCGCAACGCGGCCCTCGGGCGCGAGACCGGGTTCTTCGACACCCATCCTTCCGTGCGCGACCGCATCGCGAGGGCGCACCGCGAAGGCCGTGGCTGTCTTCAGATCGATGCGCCCGCGAGCGCGATCTTCCGCGACTTTGCCGGTATCTGCCGCCGGGTGACCCGCGAGCTCTACGGACCGGTCACGGCCCAGGACCTCGTCGCCACTTCGGCGGTGCTCGAGCGTCAGCGGAAGGCCAGGGCGGCCTCGCACGGCGCACCGGACGAGGCCCGAATCCGCTTCTTCCAGGGTATCGGGGCCGGAGGCTGGCGATTCTTTCCGGAAGCACGGACGGCCGACGCGGCCTCCGGATCCCCCGCTCGACCGGGCGCGTTACGGGAAGCGCTCGAGGTCTTGCGTGCGCAGCTCACTCCTGAGTTGCGCACCGCGCGTGAGGCCGAAGTGCGATGGTGCCGCGTGGCCGAGGCTCGCTCCCTGGCCCGTCAGGCAGCGTCGCTCCTGGCGGCAGGCGTGCCGATCAATGCCCGCTACTTCCGTCTCCAATCTGCGAACGCGGAGGGCGTGGTTGCCGCTCTCCAACGCACGAGCGGCGCGCTGCAGGAGAGTCGCGCCTATCTTCGGCCCTACGAGGGCATCCAACGGCGAAGGCTCGCTCTCGCTCTCCTCGAGTCGCCGAGCGGCCGGCCGCGACGAGCGGCCGAATCATTCCTCGCCGTTCTCGAGGCGTTGGGCCGGATCGACGACGAGCTGGTCGACCTCCGCGACGATCTCGCCTGCTTCGACGTGCTCGCGGCCGCGCAGGCCGAGCTTCCCGGTGACGAGAGAGTCCGGCAGCATCTCGAGTTGCTTCGGTCCCGGTTGTGCGCGCGCGTCGACGAGATGGCGACGAAGGTCGGCGACGTCGTCTACCACTTCCCGAACGGCTCGGGGAGCATGCCGCTGGCCGGACACCTCGTTCCGGACGCACCGCGGCAAGGGGAGGGGTCCCGCGTCGCCCGGGACATCCTGACTCGGGCGTTCGCCCTCCACGCGCGCCTCCTCGGAGAGCTCGCCGCCCTCGCGGAGGCCTCGGAATCCGCGGCGGGCCTGCCGCTGCTGGCGGCTCCGAACGCTGACGCCGTTTCATGAGGCGTCTCGCGTAATCCTCTACCCTCACCTACGCCGAGCTCGCGAAGTTCAACCTGATGCGAAGCCGTGGCTGACGTGATCTTCCCGGCCCGCCGGGCCGCCCGTCACGGCAACGGTGTGCAATCAGGTCGTGCGGGAGGGCACGGTGCCAGATCCGCGTCGTTCCACCAGCCGCCGCCGAGGGCGACGAAGAGCTGGGCCGTATCCGACAGGCGCTGGCCGATGGCGCGCACGTAGCCGAGGCGCGCGCTGGAATAGGTGTTCTCGGCGACGATGAGCTGGAGCGCGCTCGTTTTCCCCGCCGCATAGCTCGAGCGCTGCACGGCCAGCGAGCGGCTGGCGATATCGACCGAGCGGCGCGACACGGACACGAGCTCGGCATCGTGCTCGAGAGCGCTCAAGGAGTCCGCCACCTGGCCGAAGGCCAGCAGGATCGTCTGTCGGTAGGTCGCG
Organism: uncultured Acidobacteriota bacterium; assembly: GCA_937888435.1. GTDB lineage: Bacteria > Acidobacteriota > Thermoanaerobaculia > UBA5066 > UBA5066 > Fen-183. The sequence continues at coordinate 47,878 of CALAQS010000022.1, read as the reverse complement.
AGCTGGGCGTCGTAGGCGTCGACCGCGGCGCGCCGCTGCGCTCGCAGGGCGTCCCCGTGATACAGGGGCGCGTCGACGCCGGCGCCCGCGTCCCAGGCGCGGCTCGCGGAACGCACCAGGCTCGCGAGCGTCTGCGTCGCAAGACCGAGGGAGGCCGAAAGGGTGATCGAGGGGTACAGCTGCGCGGTCGCCACTCCGATCGCCGCGCTGTCGGCGTGGAGGAGCGCCTCGGACGCCAGGATGTCGGGGCGCTGGTGGACGAGCTCCGAAGGCAGACTGACGGGCACATCCTCGGGCAGCGTGAGCTCGTCGATGTCGAAATCCGGCGGCGTCCATTGACCCGGGGCCCGGCCGGCCAGAACGGACAGCGCGTGGCGGGCGACGCTCAGCTGCTGATGCAGCGGCGCGAGTTGCGTGCGGTCGCCCGCCAGCTGCGCTTCGGCGGTCAGGACGTCGCTCTGGGCCACCTTGCCGGCGTCGAACGCATGCTTCGTGAGATCGAAGTTCTTCTGGTCGTTCTTGATCAGGTCCTCGACCGTCGCGATCTGCAAGTTCGTCGAGGCGATCGTGATCGCCTGCGTGACGGAGCCGCCGGTCAAGGTGAGGTACGCCGCCACGAGCTGATAGCGCTGGTTCTCCGCCAGAGCCGCTGCCTGTTCGATGTGTCGCCGTGTCCCGCCGAACGCATCGATCGAGTAGCTGACGCTCGGGCCGACGGAAAAGAGATTCTCCGTGCCCAACCCCGCCCCGGCGGTCGAACGGCGTGCCGACGCGCCGAGATCGACCTGCGGGTAGAGCGCGGCACGGGCCTCCACGACCGCCTCCTGGACCTGCGCGAGAGTGGCCTTGGCGGCGGCCAGCGTGTAGCTGGCGGCGATCGCCTGGCGCAGCGTCTCGTCGAGGCGCGAGCTGTGGAACAACGCCCACCATTGCGCCGGGATGCGCTGTCCGAGCGCGATGCGCTGCGCCGCATCGGTGTCGCTCTCCGCCTTCTGCGCCGGCGATTCCGGCGTCCGGTAAGCGTCGACGTCGGGAGGCGCCGGCGGCTTGAAGTCCGGGCCGACGAGGCAGCCGCCGAGCGCGAGCGTCAGGCAAGAGACGAAGGCGGCGCGCCTCCTACTCATAGCGCAGGGCGTCGATCGGATTCAGAAGAGAGGCCTGGCGCGCTGGGTAGTAGCCGAAGAAGAGGCCGATCGCCGCCGAGAAGAGGAAGGCCGCGAGCACGACGACCGGATGCAGCAGCGTCGGCCAGCCGGCCACCTTCGAGATCACCTTCGATGAGACGGCGCCGATCAGCACGCCGGCCCCGCCGCCCATCAGGCTCAGCAGCGCGGCCTCGACGAGAAACTGGAGAAGGACGTGAACGCGCCGGGCGCCGATCGCCATCCGGATTCCAATCTCGCGCGTGCGCTCGGTGACCGAGACGAGCAGGATGTTCATGATGCCGATGCCGCCGACGAGCAGCGAGATCGAGGCGATCGCCGCCAGGAGCAGCTCCATCACGCGGCTGCTCTGCTCGGCCACCTCGGCGATCTCGGTCAGATCGCGCACGGCGAAGTCGTCGGGCTGGCCGGGCTTGATCCGGTGGAGCCGCTCGAGCGTCTGAGTCACCTGCAAGAGCGCGGTCTTGACCAGCTCCGTGCTGCGCGCCTGCACGTACATCGTGTGCACGAACCCCGTCAGCCTTGGCTGGATCCCGAAAGGATTGGGCGGCGTGAAGAAGACCGTCGACTGGGCCTGTGCCGAGCTGGGGGCGGCCACGCCAAGGACCCTCTCCTGCGACGTGCGGAACGGGATGAGGACGGTGTCGTCCTGGTCCTGCCCCGACGCCGAGTGGCCCTTGACGCCGAGCACGCCCACGACCTCCATGTCCACGTTCTTGACCCGGATGGTGGCGCCGACCGGGTCCTGGAACTCTCCGAAGAGGTTCGTGAGCACGGTCCGGCCCAGCAGACAGACCGTGCGGGCATTGTTCTCGTCCTGGTCGTCGAGCCTGCGCCCCGCCACCACCGGCCAATCCCGGATCGACAGGTAGCTCGGCGTGACGCCCTGGATGCTCGTCGACCAGTTCAGGCTGCCGTTGACGACCTGGCCGGACTGGCGGTTCACGTAGCTGATGTCGGAGACGGCGGAATCCTCTTCGAGGATCGCGGCGCCGTCGGTCGCCCGGAGGCTGGTCGCGCTGCCGATGCCCGACCGCACGCCGTTGAAGCGGATCGTCCCCGGAAGCACGACGAGGAGGTTCGTGCCCAGGCTGTCGAGCTGCGCCTTGAGGGCCGCGCGCGCCCCTTCGCCGACCGCCAGCATGGCGATCAGGGCGGCGACGCCGATGAAGATGCCGAGCATCGTCAGCGCCGAGCGCAGCTTGTTGCGGCTGATGCCCCGCCCCGCGGCGAGCAACGCCATCCAGAGGAAGGACCGCGCCTCGGACAGCCGCGACGCCGGCTGCCGGCCGTCGTGGGACGCCGCGGCCGGCGGGGAGGGTGCCGGGGTCCTCTCGGCTCTCCGCTCGTCGGACAGGACGAGGCCGTCGCTGATGGTGACGATGCGGTCGGCAATCTCAGCCATCGCCCGTTCGTGGGTGACGAGAACGACCGTCAGGCCGCGTTCGCGATTGAGCGCCCGGATCGTCCCCAGAATCTCCTTGGCCGTCTGCGAGTCGAGGTTGCCCGTCGGCTCGTCGGCGAGCAGGATCGTCGGGTCGTTGATCAGGGCGCGGGCCATCGCCACGCGCTGCTGCTGGCCGCCGGAAAGCTGGTTGGGATGGTTGCGCGCGCGCTCGGCGAGGCCGAGCAGGGCCAGCGTTTCGCGCACCTTGCCGGCGCTGCCGGCCCGCTGACCCGAGTAGAAGAGCGGCAGCGCGACGTTCTCGGCCGCACTCGTGCGCGACAGCAGGTTGAAGCTCTGGAACACGAAGCCGATCCGAAGGCTGCGGATGCGCGCCAGCGCGGGCTCGTCCAGGCCGGCGACGTCGATCCCGTCGAGGAGGTACTCGCCGGCGGTGGGCTGGTCGAGACAGCCGATGATGTTCATGAGGGTGGACTTTCCCGACCCCGAGGCTCCCATGATGGCGACGAACTCGCCGCGCTCGATCGTCAGGCTGACTCCCCTGAGGGCGTGGACCTCCTGGTCTCCCAGCTGATAGACCTTGGTCACGTTGCGGACCGCGATGACCGTATTCGGCGCCGTGCTGGATTCCTCCGTCGCGCTCACAACCGCGGCCCTCCCGGGCCCGCGCCCTGTCCCCGGCCGAACGCCGGGTTCGGGCCGGACCCCGCGCCGCCGCGCCCCTGATCGGAAGGGTTGACCTGATTGACCACGACTTTGTCTCCCGGCTCGAGGTCCTCGCCTGAGACCTCGATCAGGGCGCCGTCGTCGAGGCCAGTCGTCACCTCCACCGCCCGCAGCGTGCCGTCGCCGTTCAGCACCCAGACCCGGCTTTTATGGACGCTCGCGCTCGCGGGCCGGCTCTCGCCCCAGCGCTCCCTGACGGCGGGCCTCCCGGTGCCAGCGCCGGCGGCCCGGGCCTCGGGTCCGCCGTGGCCCTCCCCCGCGCCTTTGGGGCGGGTGCCGCTCCCGGCGCCCGTGCTCGCGCGTCTGCCCTCCCCGGCGCGCGTCCCGGGCCCGCTCTCGCCCGGCACCGGAGCTCCACCCTCCTCCTTGCGGGCCCCGTTTCCCAGGGAGCGGGCAATGCCCTCCGGATTGAAGCGCACGGCCGGCAGCGGGACGCGCAGGACGCCGTCGTGCTCGTCGGACACGATGTGCGTGTCGGCCGTCATGCCGGGGAAGAGCGCGCGGTCCGGATTGTCCACGGCCACGACGACGTCGTACGTGACGACGTTCTGCACTGTGATCGGCCCGTGGCGGATCATCGTAACCTTGCCCCGGAACGTCCGGCCGGGGTACGCCTGCACGGTGAAGAACGCATCCTGCCCGACGTGCACCGAGCCGACGTCCGCTTCGCTCACGTTGGTGTCGACCTGCATCTTCGTCAGGTCCTTGCCGATGAGGAAGAGGGTCGGGCTCGCCAGACTCGCGGCCACGGTCTGCCCGACGTCGATGGCGCGCGTGATGACCGTACCGACGACCGGCGACACGATGTTCGTGTAGGCCAGGTTCACCTTCGCCGCCTTCAGCGTCGCGACCTTGTTGACGATCGTCGCCTCGTCGAGGCCGATCGTGGCGGTCGTCTGGTCCATCGTGCTCTTGTCGTTGTCCACCGTGTCCTGCGACACCGAGCCCTCGGTGAGCAGCTTCGAATCGCGCTCCCAGGCGATCTTCGCGTAGACGAGGGCGGCCTTGTCCTTCTTGAGCTGCGCCTCGGCCACTCCCACCTCGGCCTGGTCCTGATCGACGATGAGCTGGAACGGGACGGGGTCGATCGTCGCGCAGACCTGCCCGACCACGACCTCCGTGTTGTAGTCGCAACCGAGCGTCTTGATCGTGCCGGAGACGTAGGATCCGACCTGCACCGTGACGAGCGGATTCAGCGCGCCGGTCATGCTGACGCTGCGCTGGATGTTGCCGCGCGTCACCGCCGCCGTGACGTATTGCGGCTTCCGGTGCCTCACCCTCCACCAGAAGAAGCCGGCGGCGGCCAGGATCGCCACGACGACGGCCAGAAGCCGGAAAACGTTGCGGCGTGCGAACGAGAGGATGGTCCCGTGGGATGAAGCACGCACCACAAGAGAGACGCGGATCGACTCCGCGAGGTTTACCTCGAAGGGCCCGGACCTTCGTCAGCGGTTGCAGAACGCGAGGAAGCTCCCGTCGTTGGTGCCCCCGCTGGTCGGAGTCGCTCCGTCGTTGACGACGCCGTACGCGATGAAGTGATCGGTCCCCGCCGTCGTGACGACCCGCACGAAGCCGTTCGACACGCCGTACCCCATGAGGACGTCGTCGAGTTGGAGCCAGGCGAGCGGGCCGAGCGTTGTGTCCGCGGAGGTTCCGGCGAGCTGGCCCGTGTTCCCGTCGTACACCTCGAGGTGGAAGGTGATGCTCCCTCCCACGTCGCCGACGTTCGTGACGGCGAGGTTCGACCGGACGCTCGGCGTCTGCTGCAGCCCGAAGACCCAGGCCTCGGACGCGGCGGACCCGGAGACGCCGAACGCGGGATAGAAGACGCCGTATTCGCCGCCCCCCGGCGCCGCCGCCGACACGCGCGCCCCTGCGAATCCGCTCGAAAGGGCCCCGCTCGTCCGGAAGGTCACGGACAGGCTGCCCGCGTAGGATGCGGCGCCCAACGGTCCGATCGAGACGCCCTGCTGCTGCCTGAGGAAATCGATCGCGGCCGGGATGATCCGCTGCTCTCCGGCGGCGAGCGTCAGGGCGACGCTGCCTCCGTTCCCGAGAGACGGGGCGAGCGACTCCGCGTAGGCGAGCGTGGCGGACTGCGCGACGGTGCTGCCGTTCGTCAGGACGAGCTCACTCTGGAAGACCGACGTCTCCACGAGCACGGGAAGACACAGGGCCTCCGAAGGAGGGCTGCCGGTTCCGGGAGGGACGAACGAGCCGTCGTTCGTGACGTTGTCGTTGAAGACGGCATAGACGTAGTACGGGCCGGACCCGGAGAGGAGGTCGATGCGGGCGTATCCCGCGGCGAAGCCCGCCTGGGACAGCACCTGACCGATCTGCGTCCACTGGCCCGGACCGAGCGAGACGTCGGGGGAGAGCCTGAAGCTCCCGGCTCCCGTGCCGTTGAACAGGGTGACGGCGAGCGTGATGGCGGAGCTCGCGGAGGCGTTCACGAGGGCGAGGTTCGTCCGGTCCGCGGTGTTCTCGCGCAGGCCGTACAGCCAGCTCGTCCCCGTCTGGACCCCGCTCTGGACGTTCACGTCGTCCACACGGGCCCCGGCGTAGGAGAGTCCCGCATGTCCCGATCCCGAAGGCGTCGTGGTCCGCGCGGACGCGAAGGCCACGTCGCCCGAGGAGAGGCCGCTGAAGGTCACGAGCAGGGCTCCCCCCTGGCTGGACGCGTTCGCCGGGATGGACAGGCCCTGCGTCCTGAGGTACGCGATCGTGTCCGGGATGACGAGCTGCTGACCGGGCCCGAGCGTCGTCGCCACGGACCCGCTGCCCGCTCCCGAAAGGGTGGACGCCGCCGTGTACGCCAGCTGGACGTCGGCCGTCAGCGTCCCCCGGTTCGCCAGGGTCAGCTCGGTCGAGAAGCTCGCGCCGCCGAGCCCCGCCGCGTCGAGCACGACCGGGACGAGGCGGGTCACCGAGAAGAAGGCGCCGGAGACGTTGACCGCGGCGGTCGCGCCGGCGGTTCCGCCGGGACCGGCCAGGGTGAGCGTGTACCTCGTGCCCTGCGCGGGACTGACGGCCACCGACCCGCTGGCCGGAACCGGTCCGACGCCGTTGTCGATGCTCGCGGACGTGGCGCCGACGGTGGTCCAGCTCAGCGTGCTCGACTGCCCCGGCGCGACGATCACCGGGCTCGCGGTGAAGGAGGCGATCGCGGGCGGCGCTAGTGGGACGATCGTGACGGAGACCGGCGCCGTCCGGGTCAGACCGCCCCCGGACGCCGTCACGGTGGCGGCCCAGGTTCCGGGAGTGGCCGACACAGAGGACGCAAGGGTGAGGGTGGCGCTGCCGCTCCCGGGCGCCGGTACGCTCTGCGGGACGAAGGTGCCCGTCACTCCGGTCGGAAGGCCGCTGACGGAGAGGCCCACGGCCGCGCTGAAGCCTCCGGTTCCCGTCGTCGTGACGTTCACGCTTGCCGAGCTCCCCACCGCGAACGAGACGGACGACGGCCCGGCCGCCACCGCGAGGCCGGGGCCCGACGCCGTTCCGAAGGCGTTGACGAGGGCCTGAACGTCCACCGAGCCGAGCCCCGTGGCGAGGTCGTAGCCCGGTCCCGCGGAGAAGCCCGCGACACCGGGGACGCTGTTGTTGCCGGCCGTGACGTCGTGGAAGACCGCGGCTCCCGAGCCCCCGTACTGCGCTGTCGCGAGCCGGTAGAGGACGGGGTTCGGGTTTCCCTGGCGGCCTCCGCCGGCACTCTGGTTGACCAGCGCCATGATCCCGCCGAAGCATTGCGCGGACGCAGAGGTGCCGCTGGAGACGTCCAACAAGCCCGAGCTGGGGACGTACTCCGTGAACGTGACGTAGCCGACGCTCGAGGCGGAGTTCAGGGAGACATCCGGGGTGTCCCGGAAGCCATCGCTCGGGACTCCCGGTGCAGATTGCCAGGAGGGCTTGGCGACGTAGGCCGAGGGACCCCCGGACGTTGCCCAGATCCCGCTGCCCCCGCTCACGGACCCGCTCTCGTTCCAGGCCTGCTCCGGGATGAACGATTTCGCGGTGAGATAGTTGGTCAAAGGGTTGTTGCTCGGACTCCAGTACTGGGACGAGCTCGCGTCCACGAACTGAGTCCCCCCCACGCACACGTTGTAGGGCGTGGACGCGAGCCCGTTCACCCCCAGTCCGGTACCGGTAGAGGCCGTGTTGGGATCGTCGCAGCCAGCAGCTCCGTTGTCCCCCGAGGCGACGAAGACGGTCATGCCCTGGGCCGCCGCTTGCTGCCACAGGGCGCCGTAGAACTGCAGCCCCGAGGTCCCGAGGTCGCTCTCGCAGTCTCCATAGCTATACGTCACGATCGGCGCGAGATTGTGATCCACGATGTACTGCGCCGAGAGGTCGACGCCGTCGCTCATGAACGTGCTCTTTGACACGACGAGGTTGACGGTCGCGCCGGGCGCCACTGCCCCCGCCCACTCGACGTCGAGGTCCGCCTCGCCCTCGTCGCCGTCGGGGCCCGAGAGGATCCCCGGGTCCGGCCCGTTGACCGTGATGACGGGATCCAGTGCCGGCAGGCCGAAGAAGCTCCGGAATTGCTGCACGTCGGTGATCTTGATGTTGGTCTGGGCGACCACGGCGATCGTCTGTCCCCTGCCGTCGACGCCGGCGGCGAGAAGCGGCGCCGTGTCGTAGATGGTGGCGAAGTCTGCGGGTCCCAGGCCCTGGGTCCCGTCCGTGAAGGCGATGGAGGGACGGTGGCGCAGCCGTGAGGTCTTGAAGAAGTCGTTGAGCGAGACGACTCCCCCCACGACGTCGTTGAGGGCGCGGGGCACCTCGGGGTCGCGAACGTTCGCATGGTGGAGCCGGGCACCGGCAACGAAGTCCCGTATCTTCGTCCGGAATGTCGTCTCCACCTGCGCGACGGTGCCGCTGAAGTTGATCCAGCCCTTCCCCGGCGCTACCCCGTCGACCGCGAAGCCGTTCCGCTGGAGCCAGTCCAGGACGGCGTTCAGGTCCGCGTCCGTGAGGCCGAATTCGCTCCCGTACTCGTCGGGCGTCAGCCAGCGGTGGTAGTTCGACGAGGAGGGATCGAGCTGCTCGGCAAGGAGGCGTTCGAGCCGGTCGGAGGCGCCGGCCCGTGGCCGGAGCACGAGGATCATCTTCTCGACCGGGAGAGCGCCGTCCGTCGGGCCGATGTCGACGGCCCCCAAGAGCCGCGGCGAGACGTTCCCGGAGACCGCGACCGTGTCGGCGTCGTTCACGACGCGCGGCGAGGCCGCGGACAAGGGAAGGGCGACGACTCCGGCGGCGGCGAGGAGAAGTGCGCGAACAAGAGACCGGCCCGGCCCCGGTGCGATGTCTTTGTGGCGCGGCATGTCCTTGGTCGAAGTCATCGGACCGCTGGACGCACGCCCCATGCCGCCGTTTATGTACGCCGCCTATCGAGTGCGTGCACCCCCTCACGACATCCTCTCGCCATGCCTGGTCGGCGTTCCTTTTTCTCTTGCCTCGGCACCATTCAGATTCGACGCGAGCGATCCCATCTGGATTACAGGAGCGCTCGACATCGTCGGACGCGGCCCGCGCGCTACGGGCCGACGTAATCTTTAGGGCCCCCGGGCCGTCTGATGGTACATGTCGACGGCCTCCGCTTCCGCGCGCCCGCCCCGCTGCCTCCCCCCCGTCTTTCCCAACCTCCTCGTCGTTCTCGCCGTCGTTCTTGCCGCGGCGCCCGTGTCCGCCGGACCAGCGCCGCCCGCGGGCCCGTGCGCCCTCCCCCTTCCGGAGCTCTACGAGCGGGTCTCGCCGGCCGTCGTCTCGGTCATCTCGGCATCGATCAATCCCTACGGGGATTCGGCCAACCAGATCGAGCGGCACGCCGCCTCCGGGGTGATCGTGGATGCGGCGGGCCTGATCCTGACGAACTCGCACGTCGTGTTCGGGCAGCAGCTCGTCACCGTCACGCTCGACGACGGGACGGCGCTTCCGGCGCGGATCGTCGGCGCGGATCCGGTCTTCGACATCGCGTTCCTCAAGGTCCTCCCGCCGGCCGGTGGAACCCTGCCCGTGGCCCGGTTGGGCGACTCGGATTCGCTGCGCGTCGGGGACGAGGTCTATGCGATCGGGAACCCGTTCGGCCTCGAACAGACCCTGACGCGCGGAATCGTCTCGGCCGTCAACCGCGTCCTCCCCGGCGCCACGTGGAACCTGAAGGAACCGCTGATCCAGACCGACGCCGCAATCAACCCCGGCAACTCGGGCGGCCCGCTCGTCAACCGCTGCGGCGATGTCGTGGGCCTCACGACCGCGATCCTCCCGGACGCCCAGAGCATCGGGTTCGCGATCCCAGTCAGCCTCGTCAACGCCGTGGGCCCGGGTCTCCTGGAGAACGGGCGCGTCATCCGGCCCTGGCTCGGCGTGCAAGGCGAGCTCGTCTCGCCGGCCCTGCGCGAGCTCCTTCGCGCGCCCCTCGCGGACGGCCTCCTCGTCGAGGTGATCGAGCCCGGAAGCCCGGCCGCGCGGGCGGGCGTGCGCGGAGGCGACCTCGACCTCGTCATCGGCGGCCAGCCGCTCCTCGTGGGCGGCGAGGTCATCATGGCGATTGACGGAATGCCCGTCGGCACCGCGCCGGCGCTGGCCGCGGCGCTCTCGCGCCTCCACGTCGGCGGGCGCGCGGTGCTGACGCTCTCCCGTGACGACAAAACGCGCGCGCTCGACCTCCTCATCGGGGAACGTCCCGCCTCGCGCTCGGAGCTCTCGGAAAGCCGCCTCGACGTCCCGGCCTCCGGCGTGTCCCAGCCCTCGGCCGGCGGCTCGCGTTTCGTGCCCGGAGGTCGTCAGGCCTTCTGACGAGGCGCGCCGGCGTAGACTTTCCGCCATGCCGAAGACGGCATGCCAGCTCTTGAGGGTGCGAGCCTCGTCGCCGTTTTTCAGGCCTCCGGCGGACGCATCCGTCACTATCCGGTCCGCCGCTTCACGTGGAGGCCGGCACCGTAACGCGTAACCGGGCTAGCCACCCCGCGCGAACGCCTCCGGCGAGACGGCAAGGCCCGGAAATGCTTTCGCGAGCTTCCGGTCGGCGGTGACGAGAGGAACGTCTAGCCGCTCCGCGACCAGGACGAACTCGGCATCGTAGGCGGAAACGCCGCCCCGCACGGCGAGCCTGAGGCACTCCTCCGTCGAGGCCACGAGGTCCGCGTCCGTGACGAGGTCTTCCGCGGCCGAGAAGGCGGCAAGCGCGGCCGGAAGCCGCAGGCTCTTCAATCGCATCGCCGTCGCAAGCACGTTGCGGAGCTCGAACCGCCAAAGGGCCGGGGCGATCCAAGCGGCGTCGCGTTCCGCCACGGCGAGCGACGCCTCCGTCCTGTCTCCGGGAAGGACGGCGTACGCGACGACGTTCGTGTCGACGACGATCACGGCCGGCCCTCGTTCTTCGCCCTTTCGATGAACCGGTCCGTCAGGAACGCCGGACGGGCGAACCGCCTGTGAAGGAGCCGCAGCGAAGCAACTGTCTCGGCGCCGCTCCGCTTCCGGCTCTCGAGACTCCGCTCGAGGCGCGACAGGGCCTCCTGATTGAGGCTGCGGCGGTTCTGCTTCGCCTCCTGCTTCAGGACGTCCACCAGCTCTCCGGGCACGTTCTTGAGCGTCAACGTCGCCATCGCGGCCTCCAGTATCCATTATGCATCCAGTTTGGTCCCCGACACGTGCCCGGCGGGCGAAGTAGACTTCGTCTCGTGCCGAAACTCACACGCCGTGACCTCCTCGGCGCGGCCGCCGCCACCGCCGCCGTGTCCTCCCTTCCCCGCTTCACCTTCGCGGCCGACGAACTCTCCGCGATCTACGCCGAGATCGGGCGCCGCCACGACGAGTCCGTCAAACGCCTGCTGGACTGGATCCGGGTCCCTTCGATCGCCGCCGAAAACCGCGGGACGAACGAGGGATGCGCGCTGATGATCCAGCTCTTGAAGGACGCCGGCTTCCAGAGCGCCGCGCAGGCCGACACGAGCGGGAAGCCGGGAGTCTTCGCGGCGCTCGACACGGGCGCGAAGCGCACCGTCGGCGTCTATTTCATGTACGACGTGAAGCAGGCCGACCCCGCCGAGTGGTCGTCGCCTCCGTTCGACGCGGCGCTCGTCGACAAGCCGGGCTTCGGCAAGGTGATCGTGGGCCGCGGCGCGGTGAACCAGAAGGGGCCCGAGTCCGCTTTTCTCGCGGCTCTCCACGCGATTCGCGGCGCCGGAAAAAAGCCGCCGGTCAACCTCGTCCTCGTCGCCGAGGGCGAGGAAGAGATCGGCTCGCCGCACATTCCCGAGATCGTGCGGAAACCCGAGGTCCTCGCCGCGCTCGGGAAGACGATGGGCGTCTTCATGCCGTCCGCGAGCCAGGACCCCGACGGCTCGGTCACGGTCTCCCTCGGCGCCAAGGGCGTCGTCGAATGCGAGCTCGTCTCGAGCGGCGCGAAGTGGGGCCGCGGCCCCACAAAGGACGTTCACTCCGCGAACCGCGCCCGGCTCGACAGCCCGGCGTTCCACCTCATTCAGGCCCTCGCGACGCTCGTGAACGCCGACGGCGACCCCTCGATCGACGGTTTTGCCGCCGCCGCCAAGCCGCCGACAGCCGCGCAGGCCGCGCTCCTCGACGCGGCCGCGAAACGCATCGACGAGGCCACGGCCAAAAAGATGCTCGGCGCCTCGCGCTGGGCCCACGACGCGTCGTGGCGCGAGTCGCTCGAGCGCCTCTGCTTCTCGCCGACCGTGAACATCGAGGGTCTCGTCGGAGGCTACATGGGACCGGGCGGCAAGACGCTGCTCCCGAACAAGGCCGTCGCGAAGCTCGACCTACGCCTCGTCCCTGACATGACATTCGACGGCGCGATCACGGCGCTGAAGGCGCACCTCGCGAGGAGGGGTTTCGGCGACATCGAGGTCAACGTCTCCGGCGGTTATGGCCCCACGGAGACGTCCGCCGACGCGCCGCTCGTCCGCGCACAAGTGGCGCTCCTGAAGCGTGACGGCCTCGACCCGCTGCTCTGGGTGCGGAGCGCCGGCTCGTACCCCGGGTATGTCTTCACGGGCGAACCTCTCAAGCTCGCCTCGGGCCACTTCGGTCTCGGCCACGGCAGCGGGGCGCACGCCCCCGACGAGTATTACGTGATCGAGTCCTCTAACCCGAAGGTGTCGGGCTACGACGGCGCGGTGCGCTCGTTCGTGGACTACCTCTACGAGCTGGCCGCAATCCGCTGAGCGCGGCCCTCGGTGTTGAGTGAAGGCAAGGCCGAAGCCGGTCAGGGGCCTGCAAGCACCATGATCCGACGTCCCGGGTAGTGACGCTCACTCCCGTCACGGGACCGGAAGACGACGGCCAGGTAATGCGCGCCGGCGTCCTCGGGCCCCAGCACCACGCGCGCTTCGTAGCCGGCCGTCGCGCACGACCCGAGCCCCGGGACGGCAGCCTCCACGTCCAGGCGCGACGTTCGCCGGAGCTCAGCCGGCATGCGCTCCACGCCGTCGAGCAGCACCTGGACGGTGAGATCCTGTTCGGGCACCCGCGCCCAGCCGCTAACGAGAAGGGTGCCTCGGACTTCAGCCCCTTCGACAGGACCGTCGATGCTTCCCAGGAGGCTGGGGTCCTCGCGCCACCCGCTCGTCGATGCCGAAGGCCGCCTGAGGACCAGTTCTCTCGCCGAGAGCACGCGGGGCTCCCGTCCGGGCGGTACGGGGAGAGGCGGCGGCGCTTCAAGCTCGAGCACCACGATGTCGAGGCGCGTGAAATTCGAGAAGAATGGCACCTCGTACCGGCTCTCCCGCCGGATGAGGAAACCATTCCGCGTGAGCTCTTTCCTCGTGAGCTCGAGATCCTCCTCGTAGGTGAGACCTACGAGAGTGCGCCCTTTCAACGCGCGGAGCGCTTCATCGAAGCGGGCCAGATTGGCCGGCGTCTCGAAGTACGGGGCGCTCAATCCGATCGTCGGCAGTCGCGGGGCGAGGAGCGCCATCAGTCCGTTCGTCTTCGGCGCCGCGTCGACCCACCCGGCGAACGAGGGGAGCGCGTTCCGCAGCTCTGCCGGTAGCTCCCGCTTCAGGTCGCGATCGGACCCGAGACGGCGGAACTCCTTCCACGCGGTACGGGGCTCGTAAAACGCTGTCGGCCGGCCGCTCCAGTCGCTTCGCGCCACGTCCCTGAGAACGAGGACGGACTGGGCTCCGAGGAGCGCGACGGGAAACCAGACAAGGAGTCTCAGGGCGCGGCCCCCGCCCGAGGCAGCGGCAATGCCTCGAGCCGCAAGGAGGACGAGGACGAGCCCGCCAGCGAGCTCCGCGAAGAGGCCGTAGCGGTGGTTGCCGCTTCCGAAGCTCCAGAGGATCGATCCCAGTATCACGATGATGGCGAGACCGGGGAGCCGCCGGTCGCGGGGACGGATCAGGAGGGCTGCAACCGAACCGAGAAAACCGAGCGCAAGCCTTCCGGATGTGATTCCCAGCTCGCTGAGTCTCTCCGGATGGAGGACCGACACGACCGGCCAGACGACTGTCTGAAGCCGCGACGTCGGGCCGAACCGGCCATCGCGGATATTGAACGGCGGGAAAAGGGCCGAGCGGAACAAAGCGTTGTAATGCGGGAAAACAGGGCTCCCCGTCGTCCACCAGAGGAGCAGCGTGTGGGGGGCCAGCGGAAGAAGGAAAGCGACTGCGGCCAGCACCCAGGAGAGCGCGGCCCGCCGTGGGTCCCGGCGCGGTGAGGGGACGACGAAGAGGCGGCCCAGGAATACGACCCCGATGGCGGCAGCGAAGACGAGGTTGGTCAGCTTGAAAGCCACGGCCGACCCGAGGAGGAGGCCGATGAGCGGCAGCTCTTCCAGCGAGTCCCGCGGTTCCTCCTCGCCGGGGAGGACGAGAAGTGCCGCTTCGAGAAGGAGCGGCAAACCGTAGAGGTCGACCATGTAGTTGCCGACTTCCCAGAGGATTCCCTCCGAGCAAACGATCCAGAGGGCGGCGAGCGCACAGACGACCCGCGAGTCGATTGCGCGTTCGAGGGCGCGGAAAAGAATCGCGCCCGTCCAGACGGCGACGAGACAACTGCCTATCGTCCCGAGCCGGTACCCGAGGATGGCTCTCAGGAGTGCCGAGAGCATGTCGGGGGCCGGGTTCAGGGACGGAAAATAGTGCGGGTAGAAGTCGCCCGGAATCGCGAGGAGGCCGCGAAGAGCCCGCTCGCCGTGGAGGATGTGGTAGTTCAGGTTGTCGAAGCCGACGTCCGGATAGGCCAAGTGGAGAGCCCAGAAGAGTCCCAGCGGCGCGGCCGTGCCCAGCCAGAAGGCGGCGGGGAGAGGCGGCCGTGACCGACGGGCGCGCAGGCGAAGGAAGCCGAGGAGCGCCGCCACGCCGATCGACGCGACCAAGGCAATAGTCTCGGGAACGAGCCAGAAAGCCTGCCTTACCAGGACGAGTGCGTAGAGGAAGGCGAGGAGGTCCCCGGCCTCGAGCCGGCCCCTCACGCCGCGCTCTCCGGCCGCGACCCGAGCTCGCGGAAGAGAAGGTAGCGAGCGAGGACGGCGAACGTGCAAACGATGAGGACTCTCTCGCGGCGGGACGCAGGGGTCGCGGACATGCGGACGTGCAGAGCATACGCATTCAGCCCCGCGCCGATATCATCTCGTCCGTGCCCGCCGAATCCAGGATCCGGATGCGCGCGTTCGGGCGCGAGGCGCTCATTTGCCTCGCGTTCCTCGGCCTGACCGCCGTCATGGCGTGGCCGTGGGTTCTCCACGTGCGCGATCACTGCTCGGACGCCTTCAGCGAGAACTTGATGCCCTGGTACGCTCGAACATCAGCGAGCGAAGATATCATCGGGGCATGCGCGTGCGCCGGCGGCTGAAGGCGATGAAAGTCGTCACGCGCTCCGCAGAGCGGCCTACCTCACGAGAAGGAAACGGCGAGGCGGGAACGTGCGACGGCGCCCGTCGGGCGTCTCGAGCTCGACGACGAGGCTGTGATCGCCCGCAGGCAGCCCGCTCACGTCCAGGTCGACCGCGAAGCCCGTCTCCTTTGGTTCCACGATGTACGGGAGCACCGCCACGACGTCGGGTCGATCCAGGCGGGTCGAACGGAGCGGGGTCGCGTCGCGCCCGTCGATGGTGAAACGGACGGGGTTGATCCGTCCTCCTCCCCGCTCGCGGCACCAGCCGGCGGCGGCGAGCACGCCACCCCGGATCGGGCTCCCCTCGGCCGGCACGTCCAGGTTCCCCGGGAGGTCGCCGGATCCCTCTCGCGCCGTGGGGCGCATCGCGTCGAACGTGAGGTCGAGGGCCGCTATCCGAACGCCCTCGCTCCCGCCCGGCGCGGTCGGGGCGATCGAGATGCGATTACGGCCCGCTCGCCAGGCGGACCTTTCGACTTGGAAACTCAGCCTGTGCGCGTCGGCGGCGACGCCTTCCGCGGGTCGGCCGTTCAGGCTCAGACGCAGCGCCGGCATGGACCCTTTCATGCCGTCCCCCTCCAGGCCCACGGACGTCGCGGGCCCATCGAGGGGCGGGATCATCAGGTCCGCGCCGTCCGGCGGCACCACGAGCGTCGCCCGATCCTCCTCGTCGCGCTTGTCCCGCCGCCAGGCGCCCAAGAGGAAGTAGTCCGACTCCGGACGGTCGAAGTCCACCCTCAGGCAATCCCTCCGTGACGGGGCCTCGTGGACCGCGAACACCTCCGTCCGAGAGTCGCTGAAGACACGAGGGAAGGCCTCGGGCTCGATCGCGATCCAGTCCCTCTCCGGCAGCTCATCCCCCGTCCTCACCACGACGACGAACCCGACGTTAAGCCGCCGGAGGTTCTCCCGCCACTCCTTTCGGACGGCGCGATGCCGAGGAAACTCCAGCGGTCCTTTCCACGAGAAGAACGACGCTCCGAGCGGAGGGGTCAGCCCTCCCCGTGCAGAAGGGCCCTCGTAGGTGGGGACGTAGAGCAATCGGTTCTGGAGGCGCTGCCCGAAAAACAGGTACGGCTGGTTCCCGCCGCAGAAGGCGATCGTCGTGCCGGGAGGCGCGGCGCGATCGAGAAACGAAGCGGCCGGGATGGTGTCGAGCTTCCGCGCCAGGTACGTCTCGAGGAGACGCCCGGCGCCGGCCGAGGCGAGCGCGACGAGGGCCGCCGCGACGGCCAGGCTCCCCACCGTGAGCTCGACCCTCGGCCACCGCAGGGAGGTGCGCCGCCAGAGGACGTCCGCTAAGACGATCGCGGCACTCATCGCTCCCACCGCTAGCACCCGACCCGCGCCCCCCTCCGCGTGCTGCGAGGCGACCAGTGTAGCCAGCACGCCGAGGATGACGGTCAATCGGCCCAATCGCGCAGCCCGCGGCGGAAGGCGCTCCAAGAGCCACGCAACGGCGATTCCCGCGAGGGCGAGCCCTCCGTACAAGTATCGGATGTCCCGGTGGTCGACCATCAGACGGACGAAAGTCAGGTACAGGACGACTGGCAGCGTGAGCAGGACGACCTCTCCCGCCTCGACCCCCGGGCCATCCACGGGCCGGGAGCGCCGCACCCGCGAGCCGAGCCAGGAGAGGAAGGCGAGAAGCGGCGCCAACACGGCAGCGGGAAGGAGGATCCACCGAAACAGCGGCCCGAGGAGATCGACGCGGTCCCAGAGAAAACGGAGCGGCTCCAGCTCGGATCTTCCCCTCACCCCGAGCCCCGCGATCGTGTCCCCCGACCACCCCTGGAAGAGACGATGGCCCCCGACGCTGAGGGTCGCCGGGAAGAGGGGGTTCCCAGTCCCGACCGCGTTGCGCAGATACGTGTAGCCGCCGACGCCGAGCATCGTCAGCGCCCCCGCCAGGCATCCGAGCCCGGTCGACCAGAGCCAGGGACCCCGATTGCTCGCCGGCGTCCGCCGGAGCCGCGAGGCTGCGCACGCGCCGGCCATCAGAAGGAGCGGAGGCAGGAACACCGCGCCCGTGTACTTGGTGCCGATCAGCAGTCCGAGCGAAGCGCCGAGGAATATCGCACGCCGGGGATCCGGGCCGCGTCGGAGGAGCAAGGCGCCGCAGGCGCTCGCCAGGACGAAGAAGCCCATGGCGTGGTCGTTGCCGGCTCCGAGCATCCCCGACGGGAAGACGCGCGGGCTCGCCGCGTAGAGGAGGACCGCGACGGCCGCCGCTCCCGGGCGGAGCGACAGGAGGCGCGCGAGGGAGGCGAGGGCGGCGAGGGAGGCAAGCGCGAACGGGACCTCGCTCCACCGCGCCAGGAAGTCGATGCCGCCGAGCGGGACGAGAAGCAGAAGCGAGAACAGCTCCCCGGCAATCGGATAGAACGTGGTGCTGCCGTCACCAATCGGGAACTTCATGCTCCGGAGGTCGTGCCATTGGTGCCACGTCGCGACGGCGGAGAGATGGTAAGAGGTGTCGTCGTAACCGTGGGCGCCGGGCGGCGCGTCCCGCTGCGAGAAGACCGCGAGGACCGTCGAGATCCCAAAGAACGCGAGGGCAGTCAGGATCGCCGCGCGCTCCGAAGGATCTCCCCGCTGGAGGAGCCGCTCGGGCGGCGCCGGCGCCCGCGTCGCACGGCCCGCGGTCGCCAGCAGGGCCAGCGCCGCAGCTAAGAGGAGGGTCCGCGACGTCAAGACACCGAAGTGGCCCAGCGTCGTGGCGACGACGGTCCAGCACGCAACCAAGAGGACGAGAGTCGCCATGAGCGTGGTAGCGCGATCCTCGCCCGGGAGGAGGAGCCTCGCGAGGCGGAGGGAAAGCCGACCAATCCCGAGGAAGAAGACGATCGCCAGGGCGACTCTCGCGGCCGCCGGCAGGAGGGCGAGGTCGACGGCTCCGAGGACGAGGAGTGCGGCCGATGCGACGTCGATTAAGACGGATCGGGACCGGAGGGTCAGCAAGGTCGCCGGAGATTATAGGGCCCTTCGAGGGTTTCGCCGATCTGCCGTAGCATGAGCGCGTGGACTACCGGTACGGCGAGCTGCCGCTCGATCTCCTCCAGTCGCTCCTGACGTACGAAGAGTTGCTGAAGCTCTTCCTCGACCTCGTCTCGCGTCTCGGCGGCGACGTCGAGCAGGCGATGCAGTGGATGAAGGAGCTGCAGCGCCGCGGGATCATCGGCCAGAACGTCGACCTCGAGGCGTTTCGCGCGGCGCTCGAGAAGCAGGGCATCGTCGGCCGCGACGGCGAGGGGAACCTCATGCTCCTCGGCTCCGGCGAGCGCCGCATCCGCCGCAACGCGCTCGAAGAGATCTTCACCTCGCTTCAGAAAGCGGGACCGGGCCTGCACTCCATCCCGCGTGCGGGCACCGGCTCGGAGGCGCTGCCCGAGACGCGCCCGTGGGAGTTCGGCGACGACGTCGCCCGCCTCGATGGCATTCGCACGGTGGCGAACGCCGCGCGGCGCGACCCGAATGACCTCGCGCTCCGGCCGGACGACTTCGAGGTCTTCGACGTCGAGCACCAGAGCGCCTGCGCGACCGCGATCGCGATCGACGTCTCGCACTCGATGATCCTCTACGGCGAAGACCGCTTCACGCCCGCGAAGAAGGTCGCGCTCGCGCTGACGGAGCTGATCCTCCAGAAATACCCGAAGGACACGATCGACATCGTGCTCTTCGGCGACGAGGCAAGACCCGTCCCCCTCGAGGAGCTGAGCAAGGCACAGGTCGGGCCGTTCCACACGAACACGAAGGCCGGGCTCAGCGTCTCGCGGCAGCTTCTCATGCGTCGCCGCTCGCGCAACCGCCAGATTTTCATGATCACGGACGGCAAGCCGTCGTGCATCCACGAGGGCGGGCGCCTCTACAAGAACCCGTTCGGCCTCGACCTGAAGATCGTGAACCGCACGCTCGAAGAGGCCGAGAAGCTGCGGCGCGACGGCATCCAGCTCACGACGTTCATGATCGCGACGGACCCCGCGCTCGTGGACTTCGTCGACACGCTCACGAAGGTCGCGCGGGGCCGGGCGTACTACGCCTCCCCCACCGATCTCGCGTCGTTCGTGTTCCGCGACTACATCCGGAACCGGAAGAAACTGTTCCGGTGAGTGCGTTGAGTCTGCTCGCCGCGGCGGGCGTCGCAGCTGGAATTTTTTTGCTCGCCACCGGAGGGTTTGTTCTCACGACGAGGCTGATCGCTTGGCACCGCAGAAAGATTTTCCTAGAAGGGTTAGGGGGCGTCGTTCGCATTGGAACGCCCTGCCTCGTGCCCTCCGGCTCTCTTGCCCTTCTAAGAAATCTCACGGGCGGCGCCGAAGGCGCCGCCCCCGCAGCGCGCAAACGCGCGCTGATCCCCGGCACCGTCGCCCTCACTCCGGCCGGCCTCGTGTGGGAAGCGTCGTGGGGCCGCACAGGCTCTTACTCATTCGAAGAAATACAACGAATCGAGACAGACGACCGGACGCAGGCGCAGCGAAGGTTCCTCCGAAGCAAGGTCCTCCGCGTCATCCCCGTCCACGGCGAGGTCGTGGAGTTCGTGCTGTCCTCCGGCCACGCGTGGGAGTGGCGGCGGGCGCTCGGAGAATGGACGGGAAAAAAGGGCGCGATCGCGGGAGCCGCCGCGAGCTGAATCCTCCGGCTCCTTCCTACTCCGGCAGGAACGGCACGGTCCGCGCCGCGAGGCGCGGCGGGAGGCGGCGGGCGATCGCCTTACGGATGTCGCCGGGGCTCGTGCGCAGCGTCAGGTGCGTGAGGACGACGACCTCGTTCTCGAAAAGGTCGGCCCGCTCGGCGATCTCGTCGAGGTGCAGGTGCCTCCACTTCTCCGAGCGCTCACGGTCGCTCTCCTCCACGAACGAGCACTCGAGGAGGAGCACCTTCGCCGTGAAGAACGAGCGCGGCGCGCGCGCGAAGACCCCGGCGCCCGTGTCGCCCGAGTAGGCAACGAGCGGAATCGCGACCTTCTCCGCCACGGCCTCTCCGCGCGCCGCGGCGTCACGGATTTCTCCCGGGAGATGCCCCGCGAGATCCTCGCGCAGGCGGTTGCGGATCTCGGATGCGACGAAGCCGAGCGTCGGGACGCGGTGGTCCGCCTCGAAGGCCTCGACTTCGAGATCGCGCCGGAGGCTCACGCGCGCGCCGCTCTCCATCGCTTCGACACGCGCGTCGTACCGCACGGCCTCGAGGGCCTCGTGGAGCGCGAGGAGCTTCGTCCACGCGGGCACCGCGGCGGGATGCGTGCGGGCCGTGCCGCCCGGCAGGCGCAGAAGCCTTCGCTGCGAGCACCAGTACGCGAGGCCGGCGGCGTGGTCGAGGTGCGCATGCGAGAGGAAGACGTTCGGCACGGAGACAAGCGCCGTGGGCGCGCGGCCGAGGTCGAACGCGAAATGCAGCGTGGGCAGGTGAAACCACGTCTCGCGCCCCGCCACCGAGACGCCCCGGACGGGCAGACCCGCCCACGTGGCCTCGATCCGCCGCTCCCGAGCCTCGGGACTCACGGGCGCAGGATACGCTGCCGTCTTATACTTGCTTCTTCCCCGGGGAAAGCGCGGAGGGGGGACCCATGGCCCTGTTCAACCATGCGACGAAGGAGTTGACGGCCAAGATCGTCTACTACGGTCCGGGTCTGTGCGGAAAAACGAGCAACCTCAAGATGCTCCATCAGCGGCTCGAGCGCGGAGCGGGCAAGCTGCTGTCGCTTTCCACCGCTCAGGACCGGACGATCTACTTCGACCTTCTCCCGATCGAGCTTGGAAACATCAAGGGCTACACGGTGCGCTTTCAGGTGTGCACCGTTCCCGGACAGGTCTTCTACAACGAGACGCGCAAGATCGTCCTGCGCGGCGTGGACGGCCTCGTCTTCGTCGTCGACTCGCAGTGGTCGATGCTGTCCCACAACCTCGAGTGCTTCCAGAACCTCAAGGAGAACCTCCACGAGGAGAAGGTCCTGCTCGAAACGCTGCCGGTCGTCATCCAGTACAACAAGCGCGACCTGCCGAGCGCGCTCTCGGTCGAGGCGCTGCAGGATTCGCTCGGCTTCCACTCGTATCCGTACGTGGAGACCGTGGCCTCCGAGGGCGCGGGCGTGATCGAGACGTTCAAGCTCGTCTCTAAGCTCACGTTCGTCGACCTCCTCCGCCGCCTGCAGCGGGGCTGGCAGCCGCCGCCCGAGCCCGCCGCGGAGCTCGTGGGGGCTCCGGCCGCGCTCGTCGTCGCGTCGGCGCCCGCTCCGACACCCGAGATCGTCGCGTCGGCGCCCGCGGTCGCCCCGAAGGAGGCGCCCGTCTTCGCCGTGGCCTCGAGCGCGAGCGAGCCCGAGAGCCGCGAGGAGCCCCCGGACGAGGAAGCCGAAGTCTGGGTCGTCCCGTCCGCGGAAGGGGCGTTCCCCGACCTCACGGACGACTCGAAAGATTCGTTCGCGGCTCCCGCGGTCGAACCTCCGCCGGCCGCCGAGCCGCCGGCGCCCGCCACGCAAGACGAGCCGGCGCCGGCGACTCTCGCGCCTTCGGTTCTTCTGGCGGCCCTCGCGACCGCGCCTCCCCCGGAGCCCGCGCCCCCGCCACCGGCTCCTGCTCCGCCGCCGTCTTCGCCCCCGATGTCCGCGTTCGGGAAGTCGTCCTCGGTGGACGAAAAGCTCAACGCCGTGCTCGCGGAGGCGCGCAAGTCCGCCGGGCGCGTGTCCGGGGTCTACCGCCGTCTCGAGGCTCACGAAGGGAGCACGCAGGAGATCCCCGCGCGCAACCTCACCGAGCGCCGTCTGGAGGAATCGATCGCGGGTCTCCGCGCGGAGATGAGCGCCGAGATCGCCCGCCTGCGCGAGGAGCTCGCCACCGCTCAGAGGGCGGCCTCGAACGCCGAGAGCGCCGCGTCCGAGGCCGCCGAACGCGCCCGCCGCCTGGAGAACGCCTTGCGGGAGGCGCTGCACGGCCTCGCGGGCTGACGAGTCTCAGGACAGCCGCTTCAGCGACGCGCCGGATGCGAGCCTTTTCGAGAGCGCGAGGCGCAGCCCCTCGAGCTGCTTTTCGGAAAGCCCGACGAACTCCCCGCCGGCCCTGAACAGCAGCACGCGCCCGCCCCTGTCGTCGGAGGCGAATCCGCCCGCGCGGCAGCGAGTGATGCGCACGAGGCCCGTGAACGGGACGCCGCCGAAAACCGCACTGAGGTCGTACGTCGAGCCCGGGCGCAACGTCGAGGCGAGCTCGAGAAGGAGGCCCATCTCGGAAAGATTCAGGATCTCGATCACGAGGGTCGACTTGAGCTGTCCGCGCGTTCCCTTCGCGAGAACAGTGCGGGGCGAGCGCCTCTTTTCTTTTTCCACGTTGCCGCGTGCTCCGGACTGGTGAGTTTACGAGACCGAGAGTCCGCGTCAACGCCTCAACTCGTGAGCGCCTCGAGAAAGCGCGGATCCTCGCGCCAGCCCGGCCGGGCTGCCACGACGAGGTCGAGAAAGAACCGCCCGCCGAGTGTGCGCTCGAGCTCGAGGCGGGCCGCGGTGCCCGCTTCGCGCAGGAGCCGCCCGCCCGCGCCGAGGACGATGCCTTTGTGGCCGTCGCGGTCCACGACGACCGTCGCCTTGACGACCGTGAGGTTCTTCGCCTCGTCCCGTTTCCACTCCTCCACGAGGACTCCGAGGCCGTACGGAATCTCCTCCCGCGTCCTTTCGAGGAACTTCTCGCGGATCAGCTCGGCGGCGCGCGTTCTGGGATCCGCGGTCGTGACCGTCGTGCCTTCGAAGAGATCCTCGCCCTCGGGGAGGTGGCGCCTCAGGGCGGAGACGAGCGCGTCGAGCCCCTCGCCCGTGAGCGCGGACACGGGGACGATCTCCTCGAAGATCCCGGCCTCGCCAAGCGCCGCCATCCGCGGAAGGAGAGAGGCTTTCGAGACGCGGTCGATCTTGTTCAGGACGGCGATCCGCGGCGCCGGCGCATGCGCGAGCAGGTCCAACGCGAAGCGGTCTCCACCGCCGGACGACACGGATACGTCCACCACGAGCAGGCGGATGTCTTCCTCACGGAGCGCCTCGAGGGCCTCGCCCATCATGACCTTGTTCAGACGGTGGAGCGGCTTGTGGAGGCCCGGGGTGTCGACGAGCACGATCTGGCCTTCGGGGTCGGTCCGGACACCGAGGAGTCGCCGGCGCGTCGTCTGCGGCTTGTCGGAGACGATCGCGACCTTCGTCCCGACGAGGGCGTTCAGGAGCGTGGACTTTCCGGCGTTCGGACGTCCGACGACGGCCACCGTGCCGGAGCGCCGGAGCGGAACGCTCATGGCTTCTTCTCGCGTTCCGGCACGCCGAGATCCTCGCGTCTCACGCGCACGCGGTGGATCCGCCGGCGGTCGGCCTCCTCGACGAGAAAGAGAAGGCCCGCCTCGTGCGCGGTCTCGCCGGCTTTCGGGATGCGTCCGAGGCGCTCGGAGACGAGGCCGGCCACGGTCTCGTACTCGTCCGAAGGAAACGTCACGCCGAAAAGGCTCGCGATCTCCGGCACCCTCACGCGCCCCGCCACCGAGTACGAGCCGTCCTCCTGCGCGATGACGGGAGGCTGTTCGTCCTCGTGCTCGTCCGCGATCTCTCCGACGAGCTCCTCGACGAGGTCCTCGAGCGTCGCGAGACCCGTGACGGCCCCGTACTCGTCGACGACGATGGCGAGCGGCTGGCGCCGGCGGCGAAAGTCGGACAGGAGGGTCGCGACCGTCTGCGTCTCGGGCGCGAAAAAGACCTGGCGCGCGATGGGGCGCGCCGTCGCCGGCGGGTCCGGCCCGCGGAGCACCGTGAAAATGTCCTTGACGTGGACGACGCCGACGGGCTTGTCGATCGAGCCTTCGACGAGCGGCAGACGCGTGAACTTCGTCTTCACGAAGAGATCCGCCACCTCGTCGAGCGGTGCGTCCGCCTCGGCGAACACGATGTCGGGCCGCGACGTCATGACCTCGCCCACGGTGCGGTCTCCGAAGTCCACGGCGCGGGTGACGAGCTCCTCCTCGTGCTTCTCGAGGAGGCCCTCCTCGCGCGCGACGTCCAGAAGCGCGCGCACCTCGGCATCTTTCGTCGCCTCTTCTTTCTCCGGCGCCGGCGCAGCGTGCGCCTCGGCTTCGTCGGCCTCCTTCTCGACGAGGCGCGAGAGCACCGGGTAGAGCGGCGCCGCGAGGAAGTCCACGGCCGGGATGACCCACGCGAAGGACTGAAGGAGCGCGTCTCCGCCGCGGCGGGCGACCCAGCGGATGACGAGGCTTTCCGCGACGATCCAGCCGAGAAGGATCACGACGGCGGAAAGGAGCCACGGCTCGCCGACGCCGAGGGCGGCAAGCGCCGATCCGAGGCAGAGGAGCCCTCCGAGGACGGCGCCCTGCGCCGTGAGGCGCACGGCGATGCGCGAAACGCGCACGTGCTCGGAGGCAAGGAGCGTCCCGAAACGCGACGGGTTCGCCTCGAGAAGAGCCTTTCGCCGGAGGACCGAGAGGCTCTCGAGCGCCTGGGCGAAGCCCGAAAAGAGAACGTAGACGACCGCGAAGAACGCGGCGAAGAGGAGGGCGACGCCGGCACCCACGGCGAAGCCGGTCACGGCACGCCGTCCGGGCCCTCACCGAAGGCCGACAGAAGAATTCGCCGCTGCAGCCGGAACATCGTGCCGCCGTCCGACTCGTGATCGTAGCCGAGAAGATGGAGAAGGCCATGCGCCAGGAGAATCTGCACCTCGCGCCCCAGGGGGTGCCCGCGGCGCCGGGCTTGCCGGGCCGCGTACGGCACGTCGATGACGAGATCGCCCAGGAACGTCCCGCGCCGCGCAGCGGCGCGGGACGCGGAGGCTTCGAAGGCGGGGAACGACAGCACGTCGGTGGGCCGGTCCACTCCACGCCACTTCGAGTTCAGCGTACCCATCCTCCGGTCGCCGCAGAGCAGAATGGAAAGCCGTGCGCGCTTCGCGCGTGCTTCCGAAACGAGGCTGCGGGTCCAGGCACGCACGTGCGCGGCCGAAGGCGCGCTCCGCACCGTCACCAGAACTTCGATGGAGGAGGCGCGCTCAGACGGGCCGGCGCGCCGCAATGCTCTCTTCACCTTCTGAGAAACACCAGCTGCCGAAAGCCGAGGCGCTACTCGCCAGCCGGGGCGAAAGGCTTGCCGTTTCCGTTCCCGTTGCCGTTCGCGGCCGCGGCGGCGTCGGCCTTCTGCTTCTCGAAGATCTCGTAGGCGTTCACGACCGATTGCACGATGCGGTGGCGCACGACGTCGCGCTGGTCGAAGCGCACGACTTTCACGCCCTCGACGTTCGCGAGAACGCGGTCTGCTTCCTTGAGGCCCGAGATCTTCCCCGGCGGGAGGTCGATCTGCGTCACGTCGCCCGTGACGACGGCCTTGCTGCCGAACCCGAGACGCGTGAGGAACATCTTCATCTGCTCGGACGTCGTGTTCTGGGCCTCGTCCAGGATGACGAACGCATCGTTGAGCGTGCGGCCGCGCATGAAGGCAAGCGGCGCAACCTCGATGATGTTTCGCTCGAGCATGCGGCCGACCTTGTCGTATCCGAGGATGTCGTAAAGCGCGTCGTGCAGAGGCCTGAGGTAGGGGTTCACCTTCTCGGCGAGGTCGCCCGGCAAGAAACCCAGCTTCTCGCCCGCCTCGACGGCGGGGCGGCAGAGCACGATGCGCTTTACCTTCTTCTCGAGCAGGGCCGCCGCGGCCATGGCGACGGCAAGATAGGTCTTGCCCGTGCCCGCCGGCCCGATCGCGAACACGATGTCGTACTCGAGGACGGCCTGCAGGTATTCCTGCTGGCGCACGTTCCGGGGCGACACGACCTGCCGGAGAGCGGGTCCGACGGAGCGGTTCTCGAAGAAATCGACGAGAGAGGTCGATGGCTCTTCCTTCAGAATGCGGATCGCCGCCTCGAGGTCGGGCTTCTTCGGCGTGTACCCGCGCTCGATGAGCTTCGAGAACTCCGAGAGAAGCCGCGCCGCGAGCGCCGTGCTCTCCGGGTCGCCCGAGACGGAGACCTCGCGCCCGCGCGCGGCAATCTCGACGCCGAAGGCGTCTTCGAGGAGCCGAAGGTTTTCGTCGTGGACACCGAAGAGCGCGCCGAGCCCCGCCTCGGGGAGGGTGAGCGGTATGGAGTCAGGTCGGATGTGAGTGCGCGCCTCCGGAAAAGATCTTAGCAGGCCCGTGCGGAGGGGGTCAACGCATCCGAATCTCCTCCTACTTCGAGTGCTTCCTCACGAACTCGACCATCTCGTCGCCGTGGACGTTGTTCACGCGGCGCTCCATCGTGTCCGAGGCGCTCGCGAGGATCTTGTGGTGGACGGCGACGACCGTCTTGCCGCTCTTGTCCACGATTTTCCAGTCGTAGACGATCGTGCCCGAGCCCGCGGCCGCGCCGATCCAGCCGCCCCACGCGGCGCCCTTCTTGGGGTAGCGCCATTCGGTGATCTGGCCCTTCAGGACGTAGTCGCCCGAGCCGCCGGTCACGAACTTCGTGCCCTGCTTCTCGAGGCGCTCGTTCGTCTGCTTGGCGAACACCTCCTGCATGAAGGTGTCCGAGTTGCCGTATTCGAGCCCGCCCACGTCGCCGCTCGCGGGGGCGTCGGCCCTCTTCTCGAACTTCTGGACGTGTATCGTCTTCCCCGCGAAGGAGAACGACGGGTCGACCCATTCACAGTCGAACTTGTCCTTGTTCTTGCACTTGTCGATCCCGAGAAACTTCAGGTCTTCCTTCGGGCTGTCGGCCGCGACGGCCGAGAACGCCACCGCGAGGACCGCACCGGCAACGAGGGAGAACGTGTGCTTCATGAATCCTCCTGTGTGAAGCGGGAATTCATTTTAGCCCATTCGGCCCGTGGAAAGCCCGCGAGGCCGTGAAGGTTCCTCACCCGGGAACAGAGGCAGAACATGAAGGGCGATTCGACGTAATCTAGAAGAGGAGGCCCTCTTCCGATGTCAAGAACCCTGCTTTCGAGGTGCGCGCGCGCCGCGGTCACGCTTGCGCTCCTCCTTCCCGTCTCTCCCCTTCCGGCCCAGCTCCCGCCCCTCATCTCCCGCGACATCCTCTTCGGGAATCCCGAGCGCGCCCAGCCCCGGGTTTCGCCGGACGGCCAGCGCCTGGCGTGGCTCGCGCCAGACAAGAAGAACGTCCTGCAGGTCTGGGTCAAGACCGTCGGCAAGGACGACGACAAGATGGTCACGGCCGACAAGAAACGCGGCATCCGCCAGTACTTCTGGGCCGAGGACAACCGGACGCTCCTCTACCAGCAGGATAACGACGGAGACGAGAACTTCCACGTTTTCGGCGTGGATCTCGCCTCGGGCAACGTGCGCGATTTCACGCCGTTTCAAGGCGTTCGCGCCGGCGTGGCAGACCTCAACCGCGACTTCCCCGACGAGGTCCTCATCGAGGCGAACATCCGCGACCGCCAGCTCATGGACGTGCACCGCCTGAACCTGAAGACCGGCGCCCTGACGCTCGACACCGAGAACCCGGGCGACGTGGCGAGCTGGGGATCGGACGCGAAGTTTCAGGTGCGCGCCGTGCAGGCGCAGACGCCGGACGGCGGAACCGAGATCCGCGTGCGCGACGACGTCAAGGCACCGTGGAAGACGCTTCTCAAGGTCGGACCCGACGAGATTCTCGAATTCGAGGACTTTTCGCTCGACGGCAAGTCCGCGTTCCTCCTGAGCTCCATCGGCAGCGACACGGCGCGCCTCGTCGAACGCAATCTCGCGACGGGCGCCGAGAAGGTGCTCGCCGTCTCGCCCGACGTGGACGCGGGCGCCGTCGTGATCAACCCGAAGTCACACGTCGTGCAGGCGGTGTCGTTCGCTCCGGGGCGGGCCTCGTGGAAAGTGCTCGATCCGTCCGTTCAGGCGGACTTCGACGCGATCCCGAAGCTCCACGCAGGCGACTTCGCGATAGTGAACCGCACATCGGCCGACGACGCGTGGCTCATCGGCTTCACGTCGGACCGCGGCCCGGTCACCTGGTACAAGTGGGACCGCGCGACGAAGAAGGGGACGGTTCTCTTCTCCGCGCAGCCGAAGCTCGAGGGCCTCGCCCTCGCCGAGATGAAGCCCGTCGTCATCAAGGCTCGTGACGGTCTGAACCTGAACTCCTACCTCACTCTCCCCGTCGGCGTGCCGCCGAAGAATCTCCCGATGGTCCTATTCGTCCATGGCGGGCCCTGGGCGCGCGACACATGGGGATACAGCTCCTACGCGCAGTGGTTCGCGAACCGCGGCTATGCCGTCCTGCAGCCCAACTACCGGGGCTCGACCGGCTACGGCAAGAAATTCCTCTATGCGGGAAACCGGCAATGGGGACTCAAGATGCACGATGATCTGATCGACGCCGCGAAGTGGGCCGTCACGCAGGGCTATGCGGACCCGAAGAAGATCGCCGTCTTCGGCGGCTCGTATGGGGGCTACGCCGCGCTCGCCGCGGCCACGTTCACGCCGGACGCGTTTGCGTGCAACGTGGACATCGTCGGCCCGTCCAACCTCAAGACGCTCATCGCCTCGATCCCTCCGTATTGGAAACCCCTCCGGGCGACCTTCGACGTCCGAATGGGCAACGTCGACGACCCAAAGGACGCGGAGCTGATCAAGAACGCATCGCCGCTGTTCAAGGCCGACAAGATCGTCCGGCCGCTCCTGATCGGTCAGGGCGCGAACGACCCGCGCGTGAACGTGAAGGAGTCTGAGCAGATCGTTGACGCCATCGAAAAGAGCAAGGGCAACGTGACGTACGTCGTCTACTCCGACGAAGGCCATGGCTTCGCGCGGCCGGAGAACCGCATCGACTTCAACGCCCGGTCCGAGAAGTTCCTCGCGGGCTGCCTCGCGGGGCGTTTCGAGCCGATGGAGGGAGACAAAATTCCCGGCTCGACGGCGGTCGTGAAGGTCGTCGGCAAGTAGGCCTTCTCACGCGCATCCTCCGAAAGCCCAGGGGCGACCAAACCCCCGGGGCCTTCGGGGCGCTCAGTTCGTGATGGGGGACGCCGCCGTCCCGACGGCGCCTTCCTGCGTGTAGGAAGTCTGCAGGCACGCGGTGCCGGACGTCGGGTGCTGGTAGAGGTACACGTAGTCGAACCCGCCGCCGTCGCGGAGCCTCATCTCGGCGGGCCGGAACGCGCCGGACCGGAACGCGCGCACGAACCCGGTGTCGAACGGCGAAGTCTGCGAGCACCCGCTGCGGAACTCGCGGATGTTCTCCGTCGGCGCCAGGACGCGCAGCCTCAGGCCCTGCACGATCCGGGTCGTCTCCTCGGCAGAGAGAGGAAATGTGCACGCCCCCGCGCGCAGCGTGCCGAACATGCGGCACTTCACGCTCGAGACCACGACGCCCTGACGGGCCATGAGGCTCTTCACGTCACGCGCGAGATCTCCGCGCGCCCAGAGATTCCATGCGAAGCCACAGCCCGTCGCCAGCGTCGCGGCGACGACGAGAAGCGCGAGCGGCCTCAGGCGCCGGGGTTCCATGCTGCGATTCTCCCCGCGAGGGCGGAGGCGGCGACGACGTACGGACTTCCGAGATAGACGCGCCCCGGTCCGCTTCGTCCGGGGAAATTGCGGTTGATGGCGCTCACCGTGACCTCCGTATCCCGCGTCGAGACGCCCGGCCCCGCGTTGATGCAGGCGCCGCAGCCCGGCTCGACGAGGCGCGCGCCCGCGCGTGTGAAGAGATCGAGGTAGCCTTTCTCGCGGCACCACTCCTTCACGTCCCGGCTCCCGAACTGAATGTAGAAGTCGACGCCCGGCGCGACACGCTTCCCTCGCGCAAGGCCCTCCGTGAGAACCGCCGCGAGCATCTCCATGTCCTCGCGCTTGCCGGCCGTGCAGGAACCGCCGTAGGCGATGTCGATGGGGACCGGGGCCGGGAGATCCGAGATGGCGACGCCGTTCCCCGGATCGCCGGGCAGCGCCACGATCGGCGCGAGCGCGCCGAGGTCGAAGACCAGCTCCGAATCGTACACCGCGTCCTCTCCGGAGGCGAGGCCTTCACAGGCGCGGCGCGCCTCGGCAAGCGGCGTTCCCCGCCGCTCAGAGAGAAAGCGCGCCGTCGTCTCGTCGGGCGCCACGATGCCCGAGAACGCCCCCGCTTCGGCCGCCATGTTCGTGAGGGTGGCGCGCTCGTCCACGGAGAGGGCCGTCACCCCTTCGCCCGCGTACTCGAGCACTTTCCCGATCGCGCCGCCGCCCTTCACGTACGGGTGCGCGAGAAGCGCGAGCATGACGTCCTTCGCCGCGACGCCGGGTGGCCGCGTGCCCTTGAGGACGACGCGGATCGTGGCCGGGACCTTCACGCGCACGTCGCCCGAGAGCCACGCGCACGCGACTTCGGTCGTGCCGATCCCGAACGCGAGGCAGCCGAGCGCCCCGGCGTGCGTCGTGTGCGAGTCGGACCCGACGACGATCTGGCCGGGGAGAGCGTGGCGCTCGAGGACGAGGGAATGGCAGATGCCCTCGCCCGCTCCATGGAGCCGAATGCCCTGCGCGGCCGAGAACTCTTCCTGCCGCGTCGCGAGGGAATCCGCGAGCGTCAGGAGGCCGCGCGCCTTGCGTTCCTCCGGCATGACCTCGCCGAGGAGGGACAGGTGATCGCGAAACAGGAGGACGGAGCCAGGATCCCTCACGCGCGCCTCGAGCCCCAGCGCCTCCACGAAGCATTCGGCCGCCATCGGCGTGACGTATTCGTGGGAGAAGCGCAGGTCGGCCCGCACGAAGCACGCGTCGCCCGGCGCGACGGCGGGCACGCCCGCGCCAGTCACCGCCGGATCCGTGACGACGTGGCGCGCGATGATCTTCTCGACGAGCGTCATCCCGCGGGGCGATGTCGTGACCGGCGGGGGCGCCTCGCGACCCGCGAGACGCGCCCGCGTGTAGGGAAGCAGCCCGCCCGCTTCGATCACGCCCCGCGTGATCGGATCCTCTCCACCCGTGAAGAACGAAAGCGGAATCTCCCGGCCTTTTCGCACGCGCTCGAGGATCGAGAAATCCGTCGTCAGGAGCATCCCGAGGTTGACCGCGTTCTGGCGGTAGATGCGCTCGAAGCTCTCGGCCACGAGGAGGCGGATGCCCGCCGCACGCTCCGCATACGGCGCCTGCTCGCGGGACGAGCCCTTCCCGCGCCGCCGCCCGGCCACGGAGATCACGAACCCTCCGCGCCGCACCGTTTCCTCTCCGACCGGCTGCACGCCGTCGCGGCACGTGAGACCGAGGTATGCGAACCTCCCGAGCGCGGCGCCGTGGTGGAAGCACGTCCAGCCGGGCGTTATCTCGTCGGTCGAGACGTCGTCGCGTAGCTTTTGGGCCGGATCGTTCACATCCCACGCGAGATCCTCGCCCGCGAGCTGGCGCGCCAGGAGCCCGGCGTCCTCGGTCAGGAAGAGCGTGCGGCCGGGAAAGGAAACCACGTCGAGATTCTAGGCTCGTGGTCAGTTCACGAGATCTTCTGGGTCGTCCTCCACCGTCGGGTCCTCCGCCTCGCCGAGCCTCGGGGCGTTCGCGCCCGCAACCTCCGGGAGCGGCGGACCCGGCTCGAGCACCCAGCGCTCGTACACGTCCTCTGGCAGCTCGTTGAGGAAACGGCTCGGCTCGGTCACGACGACGATGCCGTAGCGGTCGAACGCCGCGAGGGGGTGGACGAGCAAAAGCTCGTCCTTCGCGCGCGTGGCGGCGACGTAGAAGAGGCGGCGCTCCTCTTCCAGGCCCTCGGCCGTCCGCGCGGCCCTCACGTTTGGAAAACGGTCCTCGACGAGCCCGAGGACGAACACGGCGCGCCATTCGAGCCCTTTCGCCTGGTGGATCGACGACAGGACGAGGCGCTCGTCGTCCTTTTCGCCCGCGACGACGGTCTCGCCCGAGGGCTCGCCGAAGAGCGTGACCTCCTCGAGGAACCTCTCGACGCCGTCGTAGGGCAGCGCGAACTGCGCGAGCGCCTCGAGGTCGTCGAGGCGGGTCTGGTGGTTTTCGAACTTCGACTTCGCGACGTCGGCGTAGCCGCCTTCGTCGACGACGAAACGGATCGCCTCCGCCGGCGCCGACAGGATCGACGGCCGCCGCAGCAATTCGAGCGTCTTGGCGAGCTTCCCGAGCGCGCCCTGCACGCCGGCCGGGGCCTTCCGCATGTCGAGGTGCAGGAAGGAGCCGACCGGGTCGGGATTGCCTCCGACCGCGGCCCAGAGAGTCGCGGCCGTGCGCTCTCCCACTTTCGGAAGGAGCTTGAGAATGCGCTTGAAGGCCGTCTCCTCCTTCGGGTTCACGAGAAGGCGTAGGTAGGCGAGGACGTCCTTCACGTGCTGCTGCTCGAAGAAGCGCATTCCCGAACGGATCTCGTACGGGATGCCGCGGCGCGTCAGCTCGATCTGCAGCTCGAGGGCCTGATAGTGCGCGCGGTAGAGCACCGCGATCTCGGCCAGCGGCGTCCCCTCGTCGCGCAGCTCGAGGACGCGCTGGGCCACGAACTCGGCCTGCTGCACGACGTCGGCCGTGCCCACGACGGCAACCGGCACGCCCGCGGGGCGCGTCGCGCGAAGCGACTTCTCGAAGCGCCGCGTGTTATGCGCGATGGAGGCGTCCGCCAGGCGGAGAATCTCGGGCGTCGACCGGTAGTTCGTCTCGAGCGAGAAGACGCGTGTCCCCGGATGGCGTTCCCCAAACCCGAGGAGCGCCTCGAAGTCCGCTCCGCGAAAGGAGTAGATGGACTGCGCGTCGTCGCCGACGACCATGACGTTCGGTGTCTCGACGTCCTTCACGACGAGGTCCACGAGGTCCGCCTGCAGGCGGTTGACGTCCTGGTACTCATCCACGAGGACGTGCCGGAAGCGCTCGCCGAAGCTCTTCCGGATCCCGGGGTGCTCGGCGAGGAGTCTCTTGAAGTTCAGGAGCAGGTCGTCGTAATCCATGCCGTTCGCTGCGACTTTTCGCTCGAGATAGCGATGGACGACCGCGCGGATCGCGTCGAGCTGGGGAAGGAAGTGCGGATGCTCGGCCGTGATCAAGTCGTCGAGCGGCCGCCCGGTGTTCACACAAAGCGACACGATCGCCCGGAGGAGGTCGCCCTTCGGAAAGCGCCGCTCGGTGACGGGAACTCCGAGGTCGGACGTCGCGGACTCGAGGAGGTCCTTCGAGTCCTCCGAGTCGAGGATGCCGAAGTTCTGGCGATAGCCGAGCAGCTCCGCGTGCGGGCGCAGGAGGCGCGCGGCGACCGAATGGAACGTCCCGGCCGTCGCGCGGTTCAGGTCGGCGCCGATGAGCGCCTCGACGCGGCGCTTCATCTCGCGCGCGGCACGGTTCGTGAACGTGAGGAGAAGCAGGGACGCCGGGTCGGCTCCGTCCTCGATGAGACGCGAGACGCGATAGACGAGCGCGCGCGTCTTGCCCGAGCCGGCGCCCGCCACGACGACCGTCGGCCCGTCTGGCGCGAACACCACGGCCTTCTGCTCCTCGTTCAGCTCGCGCGCGTAGTCGACGCGGTAGCTCTTCGGCACCGCAGCGCGGCGGAGGACGTATCTGCGCGGAGCGGGGGCCTCGTCGCTCATCCGAGCCGCTTCTCTTCGCGCCGCTTTGCCTCCGCGTCGCACGGATATCCGAACGTCGCGTCGAAGTCGCAGCCCGGCTTTCGGACCCCGCGCTGGATCTTCTGCGCTCCCGAGAACCGCTCGGGCCAGACGAGGCCGAGAAAATCCTTCGAATAGGAGCCGAACTCCGCGACGGCCGGAAGAATCGGCGCGAGCGCGAAGAGCGCGTCGCGCATCCCGGGCGAGACGAGACCGGCGGCCCGCGCCCGGAGGGGAGCTCCCGACGCGCCTGCGAAGCCGGAGATCGGAGCCGAGAGCGTCCCGTTCGCACCCGTCAGCACGACGCACGCGTCCGGCGGCCGGACCGAAGAGCACGCGGGGATTTCTTCGAAGGTCGAGAGAACGAGGCGCCGGGTGAGCGTCTCGCCGTCCGGGAGACGGCGGATGCTCTCCGTCGAGTCCCGGCCGGAGGGATCCTGCGAGGACAAAAAGACGAATCGCCCGGTCCCGGCGTCCAGGAGCAGCCGCGTCGTATCTCCTCTCCCCTCTTCCCTTTCGAAGAAAATCGAAATCCGCCATTTCCCGAACGAGAAGTGCCACCTCGCGGGGGCCGCCGCGGCCGAGGAGGGCGACAGCAGGAGCCACGCGGCGACCGCCGCCGCGCGTGCAGCCGCCCTCAGGGCGCGAGCGACGTCCACACTTTC
This sequence comes from uncultured Acidobacteriota bacterium, assembly GCA_937888435.1. Classification (GTDB taxonomy): domain Bacteria; phylum Acidobacteriota; class Thermoanaerobaculia; order UBA5066; family UBA5066; genus Fen-183. The sequence goes on along the minus strand of CALAQS010000022.1, from coordinate 13,511 downwards.
CCCTCGATGAACGCCGTGACCATCCAGGAGTCGAGCCGGTCGCGCCTCGCTTCCCCCTCCAGGATGCCGAGCGCCGCGTCGCGCGGGACGGCCTTCTTGTAGGGGCGGTCGGAGGCAGTGAGGGCGTCGAAGACGTCACAGACCGTAAGCGCGCGGACGGCGGGCGGGATGCCCTCGCGGTTCAGCCCGCGGGGGTAGCCGGTCCCATCGAGCTTCTCGTGATGCGCGTACGCGATCTCGGGAACACGGGCGAGATCCGCCGTCCACGGAATCGTGGAGAGAAAGCGCCACGTCTGCGAGACGTGGCTTTCCACGGCACGGCGTTCGTCCTCGGAAAGGCTGCCCTGCGTGATCGACAGGAGTTGGAACTCCTCGGGGAGGAGGAGCGTCGTGTCGCGCCCCCGGCGATCGCGGTATGCGCGCGCGAGGAGCGCCTCCAGGCGCCCGCGCGCATCCTTCGGCAGCACGGTCGGCTCGTTCGCGGCGACGATCTCCTCGAAAAGCGCCTCGAGGTCGCGGGCGCGAGCGGCCACCGCTGTGTCGAGCGCCTCGAGATCGCCGGCGACGACGGCTCCGCCTTCACGCGCGCGCCGCTCGAGGAGCGCTCGCGTCTCTCGAGCCTCTTCGGAAGCGAGCGAGAAGTCGAAACGGTCGCGGATCTTCCCGAGCCCCTCCTCCGAGAGCTTCTTCGCCTTGACGAGGACGCGCTCGGGAATCGAGATCTTTCCGAAATCGTGAAGAAGCGCGGCCGTGCCGATCTCGCGCAGCTCTTCCTTGGAGAACGTCACGGCGGCATACGGGCCGTCGGCGGCGCGGTCCACGATCCCGGCCAGCGCGACGGAAAGTGTCGAGACGCGATTGCTATGGCCCGCGGTCGTCGGGTCGCGTTGCTCGACCGCCACGATCGCGGCCCGCGCGAAGTCCTCGAAGAGCTTCCGGATCGACGCCGTCAGGTTGTTCGCCTTCAGGCAGACCGCCGCCTGCGTCGCGAGCGAGAGGAGAAGGGGCACGAGGTCGTCCGGGTACGACTCGTGCTCTCCAGGCGCGCGCCCCCGCCGGTTCATGAGCTGGAGGACGCCGACGAGCTCGCCGCGATGATCCCTCATCGGCACGACGAGCATGGCACGCGTGCGGAATCCGGTCGCGATGTCGAAGGCGTCGTTGTGCCGGTAGGGCGCGCCCTTCGGAAGCGCGTATGCGTCCTCGAGAACGAGAGGCTCTCCGTGGACGGCCACCCACCCCGCGAGGCTTCCCTCGTTGACGGGCACCGTGCGCTCGGAGAACGCAAACGAAACTGCGTCGTTCTGCGCGAGCTCGAAGCGCAGGCGCCGGCCCTCCGGCGAGTCCTCCACGAGGTAGAGACTGCCCGCCTCGGAATCCGAGAAGCGCCGCGATTCCGTCAGGATCGTCTCGAGGAGCTTCTCGAGATCGCGCTCGGCGGACAAGGCGATCCCGATCCGGTTCAAGGCGGCGATCCGCTCCTCGGCCTTTAGGAGGCGCTCCTCGAGGTGCGCGACGTCGCGCGGGGTCATCGGGCCGCCTCACGCTTCCCCTGGCGCCCGTCGTCCCGGAGGGCCACGACGCGCTCCGGCGGAAAGGTGACGACGAACCGGCTGCCGCGCTCGCGCCCCTCGCTCTCGGCGACGATCGTTCCGCCGTGCGCCAGAACGATCGCGCGCGCGATGGCGAGGCCGATGCCCAGCCCGCCGAACCGCCGGTTCGAGGACGTCTCCTCCTGCCGGAAGCGATCGAACACGAGCGGGAGGAATTCCGGGTCGATGCCGTGTCCCTCGTCCTCTACGGCGATCTCCAGCCCTCCGCCCGAAGCACGGCGCCCGGCCACGTGCACGGTTCCGCCGGAGGGCGAGAATTTGACGCCGTTCGCGACGAGGTTCCAGAGAACCTGCTTGAGGCGCGCGGCGTCGCCCTCCACGAGCGGCAAGTCCGGATCGAGCGTGCAGTGGATGACGACGCCCCGGCGCCGTGCGCCCGGGCTCACGGCGTCGAGAGCCGCCGCCAGGATCTCGGGAATCGCGACCGGACCCCGGCGGAGCTCCAGCCCGAAATTGTCGATCCGCGACAGGTCGATCAGGTCCCCCAGCATGCGCGTCAGCGTGTCGGCCTGCCCGAGGATCGCCTCGAGCGCGCGCCGCGCGTCCGCGTCGTCGCCGTGGGAGTCGAGCAGGACCTCGGCCCAGCCCACGATCCCGGTCAGCGGCGTGCGGATCTCGTGGGAAAGGTTCGCTAGGAAGTCGTCCTTCAGCCGGTTGCTCTTCTGGAGCTCCTCGATGAGGCGCGCGTTGCGGAGCGCGATCGCGGACTGCTCGGCGAGAAGCGCGAGCGTTTCGCCGTCCCCCGGCGTGAAGGCGTCACCGGCGATCGCCAGCACCTCGAGAACGCCGAGCCGGTGATCGCCGACCCGGATCGGCACGGCCATGAGGGAGCGCACGTCCGGATTTTCGACGGCGCCGCGAGCGCGGGCGCGCGCGCCCGGGTCCCAGCCGGCGGAAAGCTCGTCGAATCCCGACACCTGGAGGAATACGGGGCGGTTCTCGAGGAAGGCCTGGCCCGCGCACTTCAGGCGCGGCAGCGGATGCGGCGCGGTCCCGGCCGCGCGCAGCGTCATCTCTCCCAGGCCGTCGGCGGCCGCGACGGACAGGCTCGTGCCGCCTGTGTCGCTCACCCATGCGACGCAGCCGTCGGCGCCCGGGAACGCGCGCGTGGTCTCCTCGACGACCGAGGTCAGAACGTCCGGGGCGTGGAGGCGAAAGTTGAGGAGCTGCGTGGCGCGCGTGACGGCTTCGAGAACGCGCGTGCGGTTCTCCAGCGTGCCGACGAGCTCGGAAAGACGCAGCGCCAGCGCGGCGCGCTCGGCGAAGGCGCGAATCGTGCGGGCGTCCGCGTCCGAAAAGGCATTCGGATGCCCCGACTGCAGGTCGAAGACACCGACGACGCGGTCGTCGAGGACCAGCGGAACGACGAGCTCCGAACGCGCGTCGGGCCAGCCCACGACGTAGTCCGGCTCGCTTGCCACGTCGGGCACGTTCACGACGCGCCCCAGGCGCGCGGCGAGCGGAATGAGGCCCGCCGCGTCGAGCGGGATCACGGAGACGGGGTCGACGGGAGACCACCACAGCCCGCGCCGGCCGTTCTGAACGAGGACATGGCGCTCCTGATCCACGAGGAGGAGGCTGCAGGCCTCGTGGCCGAAGTGCTGCGCGAGCGCGTCGAGGATCTGGTCGAGGAGAATCCGCCGGTCGGCCGTGCGCGTGAGAAGCGCGTGGGATGCATCGGCGAGGCTTCGGGCTTCGCGCATCGCCGCCGTTATGGCGTCGGCCGTACGTCGCTGCTCGAGCGCGACGCCCACGAAATCGGCGAGAGACTGAAGCGTCTCGACGTCGTCGAACTCGATCCGCCGGGACGAGTCCCGGCCCGCGACGCTCATGACGCCGATCGTCTTGCCCGCCGACCGCATGGGAAAGACGCCGAACGAACGCGCCCCGAGCTGGCGGAACCTCTCCTTCGAGGGGCCGTCCGGCTCCTCCTCGACGTCGTTCACGATGAGCGGCTGCCCCGATTCGAGGACGCGGAACGAGACGGTCGGACGTTCCGGCGTCAGGGGAATGCGCCCCGAGAAATCTCCCGCGTCGGTGCCCCCGTACCCGCCGAGACCGATGACGGCGTCTCCTTCCGGCGCGACGAGCGAGAAGACGCCGATGGGAAAGAGCAGGGTGTCGCGGAGCCCCGAGAGCGCCGTCTCGACGACGTCGTTCACCGTCGTGGACCGCTGCACCGCGGACGCGAGGTCGAAAAGCACCGAGAGCCGGTCCCGCTCCCTTCCGAGCTCCTCGACGAGCTCGGTCTGCTTGAGGGCCGCGGACAGGTGATGAACCGCCGACTCGAGAAACACGACGTCGTCCGCCGTCCAGTTCCGTCGCTCTCGCACGGCCGCCGCGGCGACGAACCCCCGGAGCGCGCTGTCGATGCCGATCGGGACGGCGAGAAGTGACTTCGTCCCGAGGCGCCGCAGGATCTCGCGCCCCCCCTCCAGATCGGCCGCATCCTCCACGTCCTCGACCACCACGGACTCGAACTGCTTCAGCCTCGCCGAGACCACGGACTCGGACAGGGGAATCGTCACCGGCACCAGGTCGACGCCGTCCGCGGCCCACGACGCGCGCACGACGAGGTCGTCGGCGGCGCCACCGGCGCCGAACAGGAAGAGCGTGAGGCGGTCGACGTCGAGAATCCGGCCGATCTGCGCGACGGACCAGTCGAGAAACTCCTGGAGCTGCACGCCCTCGACGAGCGCGAGGGCGAACTCCGAGAGGAACCGGTCGCGAATGACGCCCGGATCCGTGACACCGCGATCGTCCCGAGCCACTGGAAACTCAGTTTATCCTCCCGGCATGAACTTCGGCTTCTCGGACCCGGACCTTTTTCTCCCGGAACGCCTCGCGGACCTCGACGCCCTCTTCCGGGAGCGCCTCGGCCGGGAGGATCCCGACCTCGCCGAACGCTTCGAGCGCTATCGCGCGCTCGAGCCGCTCGCGCCCGCCGAGCTGTCGGCCCTTCTCGTCGAGGCCAGCCGGCCGCTCGCGGCGTTTGTCGCAGAGCTGTTCGGCGTCTCCGCCGAGCGCGACGCCGCGCGGGCCCGCGTGAAGGACGAGGCGGTCCTCTTCAAGTTCCGCTTCGCCGTCTTCCAGAAGCGCTCCACGAAGAGGTTCCCCGATGCCGCCTCGATCGCCTCCCTCGACCTGACCTCCACCGAGGCGTGCGGAAGATCCCTGGTCGACGTTCTCTCGGCCGGCCTCGACCCCGCGGACGAGGAGCGCCTCGTCGCCCGCGCGGGGTGGGACCTCTTCGACCTCGCGGGCTCACTCGCATCGCCCCGTTCGCGTGACGCGTCATACACGCTCGAGGCAGCGCGCGCGCGGATCGTGGGTCTGCGCGCCCGGGCGGCCGGGACCCCCCTTCCGCTTTCCGGGGACGACGCCGCCCTCATGAAAGAGTGGACGGACGCCTTCGACGCCTATGTGGCGGTCCTGCGCTTCAGCCCGGCGCTCTGCGGGCGCACGAAACCGTGGGCGTCTTTCGCGATCCCGAAGCCGATGAAGTTCGATGCGCTCGTCGGGACCGAGCGCTCGCGGCCGGATCTTCCCGAGGCGCGCTTCGGCCTTCCCTCGCACGCGCGCCCGCGCGACGGCTTCACGCTCACCGACCCACGCAAGACCGCGCGCCAGGTCACGGGCGAGACGCATTACTGCATCCTCTGCCACGAGCGCGAGAAGGACTCGTGCGCGAAGGGCTTTCGGCAGAAGGATGGGAGCGTCCGCGCGAATCCGCTCGGCGTGCCGCTCGCGGGCTGCCCGCTGGACGAGAAGATCTCGGAAATGCACCTCCTGCGGCGCGAGGGAGACGCGCTCGGCGCCCTTGCCCTCATCTGCATAGACAATCCGATGGTCCCCGGCACCGGGCACCGCATCTGCAACGACTGCATGAAGGCCTGCATCTTCCAGACGCAGGATCCCGTCGACATCCCGCAGGTGGAGACGGGCGTTCTCACGGACGTCCTCGCAATGCCCTGGGGGTTCGAAATCTGGTCGCTCCTGACGCGCTGGAACCCCCTCAATGCGGCGCGCCCTTATGCACTCCCCCACAACGGCAAGAACGTCCTCGTCGTGGGGCTCGGGCCGGCCGGCTACACCCTCGCGCACCATCTCCTGAACGAGGGCTTCGGCGTCGTCGCGATCGACGGCCTGAAGATCGAGCCGCTGCCCGAGGAGCTCATGGGCACCGAGAGGCGCCCTCCCAAGCTGATTCGCGATGCGAAGACGCTTTTCCGCCCGCTCGACGAGCGCACGCTCACGGGCTTCGGCGGCGTCTCCGAATACGGCATCACGGTTCGGTGGGACAAGAATTTCCTCGATCTTCTCTATCTGAGCCTCGCGCGGCGCCGCACGCTACGCATCTACTCAGGCGTTCGCTTTGGCGGCACGCTCACGCACGAGCAGGCCTTCGACCTCGGATTCGACCACGTCGCGATCGCCGCCGGCGCCGGCAAGCCGACGCTCGTGGGGATGACGAGAAACCTCATCCGCGGCGTGCGAATGGCCTCCGACTTCCTCATGGCGCTGCAGCTCACCGGGGCCTTCAAAAAGGACGCGCTCACGAACCTGCACATCGACGTGCCGATCCTCGTCATCGGCGGAGGCCTGACGGCGATCGACACGGCCACCGAGGCGCAGGCCTACTACGCGCTTCACGTCGAGAAGGCCCTCGAGCGTTTCGAGGCGCTCGCCGCCGAGAAGGGAGAGGCCGCCGTCCTTGCCGGACTCTCCGTCGAGGAGCGGGCGCTGCTCGCCCGCCAGCTCGAGCATGGACACGCGATCCGCCTGGAGCGCGAGCGCGCGGCGCGCGCCGGCGAGACGCCGGATTTCGCGCGGCTCGTGAAGCAATGGGGAGGGTCGAACATCGTCTACCGGCGCACGATGGAGGAGTCCCCCGCCTACCGCCTGAACCACGAGGAGATCATCAAGGCGCTCGAGGAAGGAATCGGCTTCGTCGAGAACCTCGAGCCCGTCGAGGCGCTGCCGGACGAAAACGGCGCGCTTCGTGCCGTGGTCTTCAAGCGGAAGGACGGGTCCACTGTCGAGCTTCCCTGCCGGACGCTTCTCGTTGCGGCGGGCACCTCGCCGAACGTGACCTATGGCCGCGAGCGGCCCGGGAGCATCCCGCTCGACGCGAAGAACAAGTTCTTCCGCCCGCACGTCGCCGAGAGGGACGGCGCGGGCTTCCGTCCCGTCCCGAAGGACGACGGGGTCGGCGCGTTCTTCACCGGGGCGGTGTACAGGGGGAAGCTCCTTTCGTACTTCGGCGACAACCACCCCGTCTACGCCGGCTCGGTCGTGAAGGCGATGGCCTCGGCGAGGGACGGCACGCCGAAAATTCTCGAGCTCTTCGGAGATGCGCTCTCGGCCCTCGACCGCACGGCGGCCGCGCAGGCGGCCCGCGACGCCGCCTGGAGATCCTTCAGCGCCATTCTGGACGACCTCCTCGTGCCCCGCGTCCTGCGCGTCGACCGGCTCACGCCGACGATCGTCGACGTCCTCGTGAGGGCCCCGATGGCCGCGCGCAACTTCCGGCCTGGCCAGTTCTACCGGTTTCAGAACTACGAGGCCTTCGCCACGCGGCTTCCGGGCGCGAGGGGCGGCCCCGGCGCGCCGGCTCTCATCGAGCCGTGCGCTCTCACCGGCGCATGGGTCGACAAGGAGAAGGGCCTCCTCTCCATGATCGCTCTCGAGATCGGTGTCTCGAGCCGGCTTTGCGCCCTGCTGAAGGAGGGAGAGCCCGTCGTCGTCATGGGCCCGACAGGCGCGCCCACCCATCTGCCGGAGAACGAAACGCTCGTGCTGTGCGGCGGCGGGCTCGGAAACGCCGTGCTCTTCTCGATCGGGCGCGCTGCCTTGGAGCGCGGTAACAAGGTTCTCTACTTCGCGGGCTACAAGAGGGCCGAGGACTTCTACAAGCGCGAGGAGATCGAGGCCGCGGCCGACGTCGTCGTCTGGGCCGTGGACGTCGCTCCGACGATTCCGGCGAAGCGACCTCAGGACTTCACGTTCCTCGGCGACATCGTGCAGGCCATGCTCGCGTATGCCGAAGGCCGCCTCGGAAAGACGACGATCGCGCTCGCCGAAGCGGCGCGTCTCATCGTGATCGGCTCCGACCGGATGATGGCCGCCGTCACCGCCGCGCGCCACGGCGTCCTCGCGCCGCACCTCTTCGCCGCGCACGAGGGCATCGGGTCGATCAACTCGCCGATGCAATGCATGATGAAAGAGGTTTGCGCGCAGTGTCTCCAGCGACACGTGGACCCCCTCACGAAGAACGAATCGTTCGTGTTCTCGTGCTTCAACCAGGACCAGAAGCTGGACGAGATGGACTGGGAGAACCTCCGCGCGCGCCTTTCCCAGAATTCGCTCGAGGAGAGGCTCTCGAACCAGTGGTTCGAGCACACCCTGGCCCTGGAGGACGTGCGCCGGGTGTGAGGAGCGCGGCAGCGGCTGCGGCGTTCCGCTTTCCCTCTAGGGCGCCATCAGGAGCGGGCTGAAGACGAGGTAGGGATTCACGACGAGGGCGCGCCCGGCGGTGTCCTCGTCGCGGAAGATCGCGAAGTGCAGGTGCGGCCCGCCAATGACGTGGCCCGTCGCGCCGACCTCGCCGAGGCGCTGCCCCTTCACGACGTGGTCACCGGCCTTGAGGCCCTTCTCGTGCCGCGCGAGATGCGCGTAGAAGAACGTGTACTTCCCGGTCGTGTCGCGCAGGTACACGACCTTCCCGCCTCTCTTGTCGCGGCCGAGGCGCTCGATGACTCCATCCGCGACGGAGAGGACCGGCGTTCCGCGCGCCGCGGGCAGGTCGATCGCATGATGCTTCTTGTGCCGGCCGCGCCCGGAGAGGAACGTGTCGCGGAACTTCGCGCGGTCGAACGCCTCGAGCGGCAGCGGGAAATCCGTCGCGAAGAGCTCCGCGAGCTCGCTCTCGGGGACCGAGACCGGACGGCTGTTCGTCTTGCGCACGACGAGGCCGGTGACCGTATTCGCGAGGTTCTGCCAGAACGCGAGGCGCGCCGGGCTCATCGACGGTTTCGTGCCCGGTCCGTCTCCCGCGTCGTCGGAGTCGTCGGGGTCGTCCGGGTCCTCTTCGGGAAGGTCGGCGCGACTGGCCAGGGCCTTCGAATTCGTGGAACGCGCGAGCCACGCGAGGTCCGCCGCGTCGGCCGACGGGTAGCAGCGCCCGTCCTCCGGGTCGCGCGCCGGACAGGGCTTCGTGAGCTCAGGCGCTCCCGAAGAGGCGCCGATCGAGGCGTTCGCGCTGGCGGCGGCGGCCCGCGCCTCGAGGAGCATCGCGACCGGGGAAGACGAGGACACGTCGGCCCCGGCGCCCAGCGCTCCGCCCAGGGCGAAAGCGAGAAGAAGGCTCAGGAAACACGCTCCAGATAACCGTCGTCGCGCGTGTCGATCTTGATCACCGTACCCGCCTCGACGAATTGCGGCACTTGCACGACGAGGCCGGTCTCGAGCTTCGCCGGCTTGTAGGACGCCGACGCGGTCGCGCCTTTCATGCCCGGCTCGACCTCCACGATCCGGAGGTTCACGGTCGTCGGAAGCTCGACCGAGACGGGATTGCCGTCATAGAAGTCGACCTCGATGACGGTCTCCGGCAGGAGGTACTTCATGGACTCGCCCACGACCTCGTCGTCGAGACGGATCTGGTCGAAAGTCTCCTGGTTCATGAAGTGATGACCCTCGCCGTCCGAATACAGGTATTGCATCTCGTGCGTGTCGAGGGAGGCCTTTTCGACCTTGTCCTCCGATCGGAACCGGTGCTCGTTCATCGCGCCCGACTTCAGGTTCCGGAGCTTGGCCTGGACGAATCCCCGGAGATTGCCGGGAGTCTTGTGGAGAACGCTGTGAGTCCGGTGCAGCTCGCCGTTGTAGACGATGATCATTCCCGGGCGAATTTCAGTTGCGGAAATCATTGATTCTCCAGGGTTTCATAGTTTCCGCTCTGGCGCGCCTGACACGTGGAGAAGCGTCCCTACCTTTGCCGGACCTATTGGCGGACGTCGAAGCCTAACCCAGCCCTCGCCGAAAAGACAAGCGGCCCGGGCTGATCGGCCCGGGCCGCGGGAAAGCCGGAACGGACCCGCTTCAGCGCTTCGTGATGATGAAGTGCGATCTGCGGTTCGAGGCGTATGCCGTTTCGTTCTTGTTCGTATCGAAAGGCTGATCTTCACCGACCGTAGTGACCGTCATGCGGGCCGGGTCGACGCCGAGCTTGACCATGTGGTCAAACGTCGCCTTGGAGCGCTTTTTGCCGAGCACGAGGTTGTACTTGTTCGTGCCGCGGATGTCGCAGTGACCTTCGATCGTTACCTGCGTATCGGGATGATTCTTGATCCACTCGGCCCCGCGCTGGAGCCGGTCGTGGTACTCGGGTTTGATGACGAACTTGTCGAAGTCGAAGAAGATGTCTTCGAGATAGCCGCCCTTCTGCGTAATCGCCACCATCTCCTCCACCGCCGCGGGCGGGGGAGGAGGAGGCGGCGGCGGCGGGGCTGGCATCGGCGTAGGCTCTGGCGTGGGAACCGGCGTCGGCGGGGGCGGCGGCGCATCGACGATGAACCTCACGTACGCTGTCTCGGCGCGCTTGCCGTTGCGCATCACCCAGGCATCGGCCACGTGTTGCCCGGGGCCCACACTGTTGAAGGTCGTGCACAGCGGGTTGGCTCCGGCCGCGACCATGCGGCTCTGGCCGCCGTCGAGCGTGACTTCGTAGGCCTTGGGCGGGAAATAGCAGTAGTCGCCCGGCACGGCCGTCACGCAGACGACGACGTCGCCCGGGCGCAGATGCTCACCGGTGGTCGGCTTCGTGATGCGGAATCCGTCGCCGGTCGTGCACGTGCATGCGGCGGCGAAGAGCGCGGCGAAGACGGCCACGCCGGCGTTCCAACGTCTGAAGGATTTCGGAAGAAAAGCTGGGATCACATCGTCCTCCTGATCTTTCGGCCGGTCACGGCTGCTCGGGGCCGCGGTAGTGGGGCTCGAGGCGCTGAACCGGACCGCTATCACCCTGCACGAGCGCAGGCTTCGACAGGGAGAACATCGACGCGAGCTGGCGGGCGAACTCGGGCGTGAAGATCGCCTGGACGGCCCGCTCGAAGTCCTCTCCGTTCAGCGGTGCGTAAGACGAGGAGCCCGAGAGGCCGCCGTTGGTTCCGCCGTTGAAGAGATACGTCGTGAGGTTCACGCGGGGCAGGCCCGCGTTGAAGTTCGCGTTCATGAACTGGATGAGGTCGTCCGCGAGGATCGCGTATCCGATGGGCGTCAGGTGAATCCCGTCGTACGAGAACGCTCCGCCCGTCAGGAAGGCAGCATTGATCGTGATGCCGCCGAAATCGAAGCCTGCCTTCAGGCGCAGAAGAAAGTCGTTCACGTCGTAATACTTGTAGCCCGACGCGGCCGCGGCCGCCTTGATGGCGGCGTTGTAGTCGGCGCCGCGCTGCTTGAGAAACGCGACGTCGGCCGCATAGATGAGGGCGCCCGGGTTTCCGGTGACCGGATCTCCAGCAGCCGGCAGCGGGTTGTTACACTTCGGGAGCGTCGGCGCCACCGCGCACGGGATGCCGTAGCCGTACGGCAGGTAGGAGGCCGCGTTGAGCGTCACGAGCGTCGTCGCAGGGATCGGGCACGCCGGAACACCCGTTGGGCATCCTTTCGGCCCGAGGAGCGGGATCGGGGCGCCCGTGGCGGGATTCAGGACGAGCTTGCCGCCGCTCGTGAGGAACGGCGGAAGAGTCGTCGTGAACGGGATGCTCGTGACGTCGGCGACTCCGAACACGATGCCCTTGGGCTGTTTGGCCGCGAGCTTCGTGAGCGTGGTGTTGTAGTCGGCCGTGAAGGGCGCGAGTGGCGTGACCGTGACGCCGTCGATGACGGTGCCGGAGGTGACCGCTCCGAGATAGTCATTCCCCACGTTCTCGTGAAAGACGAACGTCGGGGTGAGCGCGATCGCCTGATCGACCTGAGAGCCGATATGGAGAGCCGCATTCCTGAGAACGAGGTCGATGAACAACGCGCAGTTCCCGCTCGTCTGGGAGGCCGTCGTGGCGCGCAGCATGTCGCCGACGGTGCAGCCAGGGATCGAAAGGTTGTTGTAGGGGCGCGCGAGCGCGAGGTTCGCGGGCGTGCCCGTCGAGGGCTCCTGGGTGAACGACGGAGCGAGCGACGTGAGCACCAGGCAGCCGCCGAGCCCCGGGTCGTTCACGATCGGCTGCTGGAAGTCGGCCACGTTCTCGGTTCGCGCGATTACGGCGGACGGCGAGTCGACCTGGACGCGCTTCGTGAGGCAGTGAGCGGTGAAGCCGGCGCCCTCGGAGTCGCCGATCCATGCGATGCGGGTGAGGTCGACCTGCGCCCACGCGGTCGACGCGGGCGATAAGGCCACGGCGGCCGCGAGAGCGAGGGAGATGCGGAGGAGGGATTTCAGGATCTTCATGGTTTTCTTGTGCTCCCTCAGAACGTCAACTTGAGAGTGGCGCTCGGCAGGATCGCGAACGTCTGGTAGGTCGCGCTGAAGTTGTCCTTGCTCGTCGTGATCGTCCGCTCGTGGAACCAGAGGAAGAGGCTCGAGACCTGGAATTGGAAGTGCTTCGATAAGGCGATTCCGGCCCCCATCGTGCCGCCCGTGCGGTTCGCGTCCGGCAGGAACACTCCGACGTCGGCGTTGGGCTGCGGCGTCTGGTCGTAGACGAAGCCGCCCGCGATCCAGCTGCCGGTCGTGCTGCACCTGTAGGTCAGGCCCGCGCGAAAGGCCCAGGTGTTCACCCAGTTGTGCACCAGGGTCTGGTTGGGAAGGCCGTCGATCTGGAGGACGGTCTGGTCGAAGACGCTCCACGTCGTGTAGTTCCCGTCCGCTTCGAGTGTCAGGTTCGGCGTGACCTCGTAGGCGATGCCGAACATCGTGACGGAGGGGAACTGGAGCGTCGTCCGGGCCTGGGCTCCCTTGCCGAAGGGAAGTTCCTGCGCCACGGCTCCGTCGAACTGCGCGTTCCCTGTGGGAATCTGCCCGAACGCCGCCGGGCCATGGAGGTCGACGTCCACGTGCGAGTGGTAGGAGATTCCGAATCGCAGGCGGTCGCAGGGCTTGATGAGAAGGCCCGCGGAGAAGCCGACCTTGACCGGCTCTCCCGAGGACACGACGCTCACGTGGGCGACGTCCACGACCCGCTGGGTGAACGGGTTCACGGCGGAGATGTTCTCGCTGAGCCTCACGTCCGTGATGCGGAACTCGGGGCCGGCTCCGATCGCGACAGCGTCCGAGAGCTTCACGGCGAGCTGGCCCGACACCGCAATCTGGCGTATGTCGTCGCGCTGGTTGATGAAACGGCCCGCGAACGTGTTGGGGTTCTCCCAGGGCACGCCGAGACCGAACGGCGTCCAGAAGCCCGCCGAGAGCTTCACGCTGTCGCTCAGCGGCAGCACGGCGTACAGGTGGCCGATTCCGTAAGGCGACTTGCTCATGCTCGCCGAGTAGCCGTCGCCGGGGTACGGGCTCTGACCGTCGAGTCGGGCCGTGGGCCTGAGGATCGCGAAGCCGCCGGCCTCCAGCGTGAAGCGATCGATGAAGGCGTTCCCGGCGGGGTTGTAGAACATCGCCGATGGGTCGTCTGCCGTGGCGGCGAAAGCCCCGCCCGCCGCGTTACCCTTCGAGCCCTCCTCGAAGAGAGCGAACCCCGCCGCTTCGAGGCGACCCGCCGACCCGGCGGCCACGAGGCCGACGAGCACAAAGGCCGTCAGCCGGTTTCGAATCGATTTGAACACCGGTTCCTCCTTCACGTCACACTGAGAAGCGAAGCTGAATGTAGACATTCTGACAGATTCCTGGATTTTTTTGCCGGATGGGGGGAGAGTCAAGCTCTATATTCGAAGCGAATCGTTCTCAAGGCG
>CALAQS010000021.1 GCA_937888435.1 uncultured Acidobacteriota bacterium | reverse complement strand
CGCGCTCGGCCATCGCTTTCGCGATTCCGCTCTGCTGCGGCGCGCCCTCACGCACGCCTCGTTCGCGAACGAGAACGAGGATGTGGAGGACAACGAGAAGCTGGAATTCCTCGGCGACAGCATCCTGAACTTCCTCGTGGCGGAAAAGCTCTTCGCCGCGTTTCCGCTCGAGGGCGAAGGCACGTTGTCGAAGGCGCGATCGCAGCTCGTCTCGGAAGAGCATTTCGCGACGCTCGCGCGGCGCGTCGGGCTCGGCTCGGCGCTGCTTCTCTCGCCCGGCGAGGAGCGCTCGGGCGGCCGCGCCCGCGACGCGCGCCTCGCGGACGCGTTCGAGGCCGTGTTCGCGGCGCTGCTTCTCGACGGCGGAATCGAGGTGGCGCACGCGGCGGCGGGTCGCCTCTTCGACGCCGACGTGGCCGCGCTCGACCTCGGAGAGCTTTACCTTCGCGATCCGAAGACGGCGCTCCAGGAGCGGGCACAGGCCGATGGGAAACCGCTGCCAGTCTATCTTCTCGTCGAGGAGAGCGGCCCACCGCACGACCGGCGCTTCGCGTACGAGGTGTCCTGCGGTGAGGGAATCAGCGCGCGAGGCGAAGGCAATTCTAAGAAAGACGCCCAGAGGAATGCGGCGGATGCCCTGCTGAAGGGGTTGGAGAAAAGAAAATAGAACTATCTCGTCAAATCAGCTTTGAGCAGCACCCAGCCCTTCGCCGCCGCGATCACGCGCGCGTCGCGAAACGTCTTGTGGTCGAGCTCCTTGCAGGGCAGGCACCAGTCCGCGTAGAAGTCGATCATCACGGGCCTGCCGGCCGACAGCGCCGCGGAGACGGCGGACTCGGAGTACGGCTGGAACGCGAGCCCGGGCGCGGCCTTCCGGGGCATCGCGAAGGCCGCGCCCGCGGCGAGGAGCGCGACGGCGACGGCGCCCTTCACGGCGGCGAAGCCGCGCAGCCCGGCCCCGCTCTTCTCGAAGAAGAGAAACCACACGCCTCCGGCGAGGAGCGGAAGCGCGAGGCCGATCTCGTAGGCGCGCGCGGGCAGGAGCGGGCGCAGGAAGTACACCGCGAGCGCGACGAGCGCGAAGCCGAACACCCGCCGCACGGCGGTCATCCACTCGCCCGAGCGCGGGAGCGCCTTCAGACTGCCGGAGACCGTGCCGAGCACGAGATAGGGAAGGCCGAGGCCCATCGCGAGCGTGAAGAAGAGGCCGAAGCCGAGCGGCGCCGAACCTTTCGCGGCGACATAGGTGAGCAGCGACAGGACGAACGGGCCGATGCAGGGCGCGGCCACGAAGCCCACGAATAGGCCCATCGTGAGGGCGCCGGCGGCGCCCGACTTCGAGCTCGTGCGGTCCGTGATGAAGTGCGGGGCCTGGATCTCGAAGAGGCCGAACATCGAGAGCGCGAGGGCGAGAACGATCGCCGCGATCGCGACGAGCACGGCCGGCTTTTGGAGCCACGCCCCGAAGAGCGAGCCCGAGAGCGCGGCGAAGACGCCAAGAGCGGAGTACGTGGCGCTCATGCCGAGCACGTAGGCGAGCGCGAGGCCGAACATGCCGCCCACCCTTCCGCCCGTCTGGCGGCTGAAGAAGCCGAGCGTGATGGGGATCAACGGATAGACGCAGGGCGTGAGATTGAGCGCGAGGCCCGAGGCGAAGACGAGGCCGAGGAGGATCGGCAGGGACTTGCCCGCGAGGCCGTCTTCCGCCGCCGCCGGGCCGCTTCCGCTGAAGCGCGGCGCGAACGTCTCGGGCGGCTCGAAGCCCACGACTCGCGTGCCCGTCTCCTTTCCGTCCGGGCCGAGGAAAAGGAGCGTCGGGACGCCCTGGACTTTCCACTTCTCGCGCAGCGCGGCCGCGCCGAGCGGCGCGCCACCAGCAGTGCCGTCGCCCGCGGTCGAACCGATATCGCCGGAGGGAGCGTCATGGGGGCCGCCGCCCGTCGCGGAAACAGGGGCGCCGAAGAGCTCCGCGTTCTTCGGCTTCGCTTCGGCCCCGGCCTTCGCGACGTCGATCGTGAGCGACGCCGTCAGCTCGGCGGGAGGCAGGCACTGGTTGTCGTTACAAGGCTGATACGAGATCACGGCCGCCAACGTACGCGGGCCCGGGGCGGCCTTCGCGTCCACGGTGCCGGGCACGAGGAAGACGGCTCTTCCTTCGTAGACGGCCAAAGGCTGATCGGAGAACGAGAACTTCGTCTCCTTGTGCTTCGGATACGTCACGGCCGAGAACGAGAGGCCCGGCGCCGACTTGAGCCTGACCTCCGTCGGGATGAGGAAGTCCTCCTTCGGCGTGTGGCTGTTCACGTGCCAGCCCGCCTTGATGTCGGCCACCACCGCGAGCCGAAAAGGCGTTCCTTGGACGAGCTGATCTCGATCGGCGGCGAGGCGTGGCGCGACGATCGTGTTCGAGGCCGGGACGGGCTGCGCGAGAGCCGACGTGGCGGCGAGCGCCAGCGCGGCGAGGGCGGATCGGAAGGACATCAACGCTCCTTGGGGGCGGGATTCGCCGCCGGAGCCTTCCCCTGCAACGCGTCGAGGAGCGCCTGCGTCTCGGCCGCGAGAGGTGAATCCGGATGGGCCTTCAGGAATTCCTTCAGGCGCCAGGTCGCGAGGTCCTTGCGGCCGCGCGCGATCTCGACGTCCGCCCGGCGAAGCTCGGCGCGCTGCTTGAGCGCGGGATCCTGCGCGGTGGCGCTGAGCGTGTCGAGGCGCTTCGTCGCTTCGTCGAGCCGCCCGGCGTCGAGGTCGATCGAGGCAAGGTATCCGTTGACCTGCTCCTTCAGCTCGGGGGCGAGGTTCGGGTCGGCCACGAGGCGGCGGAATCGCGTCTCAGCCTGTTCGCGCCCGCCGCGCTGGAAGAGCTGGCGCGCGACCTCGTACACGGCAGGCGCGTTGCCGGGGTTCTCGGTCTCGGCCGCGACGGCCCTCTTGTAGCCTGCCCAGCCGCGTTCGGCCTCGATGAAGGCGTTCACCCACCCCTGCTGCGTCGTCGGCCCTTCCTGCCGGCCGCACTCGAGAAGGTCCGGCGTGACGACGATCCACGTGGGCGCGCCGCGAACCTTCATCTGGCGCGCGAGGTCCTTGCCCTCGGGGGTCGAAACGTCTTCGTACAGAGGCACCTTGTCGCGCGTGAATGCGTAGAAAGACGTGGACGGGACGACGAGCGCCTCCATCCGATCGCATTGGCCGCAGTTGGGCTCCACGAAGAGAATCAGGATGCGTCCGTCCTTCAGGCGCTTGGCGCCCTCGATCGCCTCGGAAAGCGTGCGGGCCCAGAGCACTTCGAGGCCGGCCTCTCCGGGAAGGGCGCTGCCCGTCGCGGCGGATGCCGGCGCCGGGGCGGGCGTCGCGGCAGGAGGGGAGGCCGGCTGCTGGGCGAGAATGAGGGGCAGGAGAGTCAGGAGAGCGAGCATCGATCCCTTTCGTTTGACTATTCTAGGCGCGCCACTTATAACGCGCAGGCGCTTCGCGGCCTGCCTCTCCGCAAGGGGTGTGCCGGGGCGCGATGGTCGCGCGGCCAGCCCAGGTAGCTCAGTTGGTAGAGCACGCGCCTGAAAAGCGCGGTGTCGACGGTTCAATTCCGCCCCTGGGCACCATCCTCTTTCCAGTTCCCGATCACGCGCAGCGCGTTGGGATGCATCCGGAAGACGAGCGGGTCGGGATGTCCCGCCGAAAAGACGAGGTTGCCGTCGACGTGCGCGGTGAGCGGCCGGTCCGAGGCCAGGATGACCTCGCGGGCGCGCAGGATCGTCACCCACGGCAGCCCCACGTGCGAGCCGTCGAGCGCCTTCGGCAGGTGACGCAGCGCCTCGAGCTTGCCGAGGTCGCCAAGCCGGCACACGTCGAAGAGGCCGTCGTCGGGCCGCGCCGCGGGCGCCAGGAGGAAGCCGCCGCCGCTGCGCGGACCGTTCGCGACCGCCGCGAGGAATGCGTGCCCCTCGAGCGTCCGGCCGTCGGCCGTCAGCGTCAGCTCGAAGTTGGCCCAGTCTTTCAGGACCGTGAAGACGGACCAGAGGTAAGCCGGGAAACCCTTCAGATACCGCACCTTCGACGCGGTCTCCGCTACGGCGCCGTCGAATCCGAGGCCGACGCTGTTCGCGAAGAAACACCCGTTGACCTCTCCCACGTCGAGGACGCGCGTCTTTCCCTCGGCGAGCGCGCGCGCAGCATCCGCGAGGTCGCCGGGACGCAGGCCGAGCGCGAACCCGTAGTCGTTTCCCGTGCCGTCGGGCACGAGGCCGAAGGCGGGGCGCTTCGCCTCGGGGAGCCTCATGAGGCCGTTCACCGTCTCGTTCACCGTGCCGTCGCCGCCGATCGCCACGACGACGTCGGCGCCGCGCTTTCCGGACTCTTCGGCAAGGTCGGCGGCGTGGCCGGGACGCTCCGTGTCGAGGAAGTCGCCCCCGAGGCCGGCGGCATCGAGCGCGGAGCGGATGCGGTCGCGATCCCGCATCGCCCGGCCCTTCCCGGCCGCGGGATTGAAAAGAAAGGCGTGCCTTATGAGACGGATTCTAAGGCCCCCTACAATGGGGGAGGCGGAGCACCGCCTCCCGGGAGATCACAGTGGCCATCCTCAAAGTCGCCAAGCTCGGCTCGCCCATCCTGAGAACACGCGCGTCGGAGATCGAGGCGCACGACCTCAGGAAGGGCCGGTTTCGGACTTTCTTCGAGGACATGATGGAGACGATGGTCGAATACCACGGCACGGGCCTTGCCGCGCCGCAGGTGTCGACGGGCCTGCGCGTGGTGCTCTACGAGGTGCACGGCGCCAAACGCGGCAAGGACGTCCTCGAGGTCCCGCCCACGCTCCTCGTGAACCCTACGTTCGAGGTGCTCGACGGAACGGAAGAGGAGGATTTCGAGGCCTGCCTCTCAGTGCCGTTTCTCGCGGCGAAAGTCCCCCGCCCGAAGAAGATCCGCGTGAGCGCGCTCGACACGTCCGGGAAGACCGTCTCCTTCGTCGCGGACGATTTCCACGCGCGCGTCGTCCTTCACGAGAGCGACCACCTCGACGGCGTCGTCTATCTGGACCGCGTGCGCGATCGCGCGTCGATCCGGTACACGGTAGATTTCTAGCCCTTGTCCGCCGCGCGACCGCTCACGACCGAGGAGAAACGTCAGCTCATGCTGCTGAAATTCCGGCCCGTGTGCATCTGCAACACGATCCGGTATCCGCGCGTGAAAGAGGCCATCGACCGCGGGGCGCGGACGATCGAAGACGTCGCGCAGGCGACGGGCTGCACGACGGGCGAGTGCGCGGGCGAGCGCTGCCGGCCCGTGATCGTCGCGATGCTTGCGGAGGCTCAGGCGAAGACGTAAGTGCCCGCGACCAGCTTCTTGAGGACATCTTCCGTCTCGGCCTTGCCCGGGACGCACATAGAGATGTCCTTCTCCTTGCCGTCCGCGATGGCCTTCGCGTAGCCTTCGCAGTCGTAGCCGCAGGCCGTGCAGTCGGTCTGGGCCATGGCCGCGTAGAGCTTCAGCGCGAGGTCTCCCGTCTTCGCCATCTCCATGCGTTTCAATAGCGGGATCGTCTCGTCGTGGAACGCGGGCGCGTCCACCCTGACCGCCGGCTTCGCGACGACGTCGTCCTTCTTGTCTGTGTACTCCCAACTCCCGAACGAAAAGCACCTCGGACAGTGGAACTGCCAGTCCCACTCGTTCGGGAAGCGCACGGCGGGCGTGCGCTTGACGATGAGCGGCTCGAAGTCCTGCGGGCAGACGGGGTTCTCGCGCTCCTTGGCGTCGCGCACCATGGACTTGACGTGCCCGTCCGAGAAGACGATCTGCCGCGGCTTCTGGTCGAAGCGGAGATGCTCGCCCGCTCCGCCGAGCATGACGACCTGCGGATTGAAGCTGCGATCCACGAAGAAGGCGCGCATAGGGCGGCCGGTCTTCGGGGAAGGGACACTCTGGCCGGACCAGAACTTGTGGAGGAGCGCCGCGCTTTGTTCGAACGTCAGCTTCATCGGCGGGGATTATAGAGGGCGGTAATTCGGTTCTCCTACGAACGGATTCTTCCTTCCTTCGTCCGCGATGGTCGTCTCGTCGCCGTGGCCCGGAATGACGCGGAGGCCTCCGGGCAGGGTCAGGAGCCGGTCGCGGATCGACTCCAGAATCTGTGGCGTCGAGCCGCCCCAGAGATCCGTGCGCCCGATCGAGCGCCGAAAGAGGGTGTCGCCGGAGAAGAGCACGTCGCCGTTCTCGCCGGGCATCCGGAAGCAGAGGCTGCCCGGCGTGTGGCCCGGCGTGTGGATGACCTCGAGCTCCCCCTTGCCGCAGGCGACGCGGTCCCCGCCCACGAGAGTCCGGTCGATGATACCGGGCGCCTCCAACGTTAGGCCGAAGGTCTGCCCCTGCACGGTGAGATTCTGGTAGAGCGGCCGGTCGCCCGCGTGCATGAGGATCGGCGCGCCCGTGATGCGCTTGATCAGCGCCGAGGAGCCGGCGTGGTCGAAGTGCGCATGCGTGTGGATGAGCGCGACCGCCCGGAGGCCGGCCCCGGCGAGCGCCTCGAGAATCCGGTCGGGCTCGTCCCCGGGGTCGATGACGACGGCCTCGCGGGTCGTAGGGTCCGCCACGATCGCGCAGTTGCACTGGAGCGGCCCGACCGGAAAGGTCTCGATGAGATACAGTCCCATGTAGACGCGATTATCCCGCTAGACTCGCCCGAATGTCGCTGCCGGACTTCCTGCTCGAGGTCTCGCGCGTCCTGATCGGGCTGGGACTCGCGGTATTCATTGGGGTTCCCCTTGTGAAGAGGAAGATTTTCTCAGAAGGGGAAGAGGGGGAGAGGGAGCGGCTCGCGAAGGCTAGGTTCGTGGCAGCGGGCGCCCTCCTTCTGGGGATCCTCCTCGAGGTTCAGGTCATGGGCAGCTCGCTGTCGCCGCGCCACGTGTGCCGGGCGGGAGTCCTGTTTCTGCTCGTCGCCTCCCTCGTCTACTCCGTCATGGTCGTTGCACCGAAGGCCCGGTACTACGACGAGCGCTCTTCCACCTTCGATGAAAATCTCCGGGCGCCCTGGCATTCCCGAAGGGACGCCGCTCATGCGCGCGGGAGCAGAATCGATTTCCTCGGCTTCGTCCTCGCCCTCGCCGCGCTCGTTCTGGGATGATCCGGGCATGACCGCTCCCGCTTCCGACTTCCGCTCCGACACCGTCACGAAGCCCACTCCGAAAATGCGGCGCGCCATGGCCGAGGCGGAGGTTGGCGACGACGTCTACGGAGAGGACCCGACCGTCCGCCGCCTCGAGGAGAAGACGGCCGAGGTACTCGGCAAGGAGGCGGCCCTCTTCGTCCCGACCGGCTCGATGGGTAACCAGCTCTCGCTGCGCGTCCACGCCCGTTCCGGCACGGAAGTCATCCTCGAGGGAAAGAGCCACATCTTCCATTACGAGATGGCTGGCATGGCCGCGCTGTCGGGCCTCTTGCCGCGCCCCGTCGACGCGCCGCGCGGCCGGATGACGAAAGAGCAGGTGGCGGCCTGGATCAGGCCCGAATCCGTCTACTACCTGCCCCGCACGTCTGTCCTCGCCCTCGAGAACACGCACAACTTCGCGGGCGGTGCCGTGATTCCGCGCGCGGCGACGGAGCCGCTCCTCGCGCTCGCGAAGGAGAAGGGGCTGAGGACCCACCTCGACGGCGCGCGCCTGTGGAACGCCGCGGCGGCGCTCGGCGTCTCCGAGGCGTCCCTCGCGGCGGGCTTCGACTCGGTCATGACGTGCTTCTCGAAAGGCCTGCGCGCGCCCGTGGGCAGCGCGGTTGCGGGCTCGAAGGAGTTCATCGCCGAGGCGCGGCGCGTCCGCAAGCTCTTCGGGGGCGGGATGCGCCAGGCGGGCGTCATCGCGGCGGCTGCCCTCGTGGCGCTGGAGGACGAGCGCGCGCGGCTGCCGGAGGACCACGAGCGGGCGAAGAAGCTCGCGGAGGGACTGGCGGGCATCCGCGGACTTCGTATCGATCCTGCGGACGTCGAGACGAACATTCTGTTTTTTTTCTTAGAAGGTGAATGGGGCGACTCGGCCGGGGTGGTGCCGAAGCTTCAATCGCGGGGCGTCCTCGCGGGAGCCGCTGGGCCTTCGTCCATCCGCATGGTCACGCACGCCGACGTCGGCGACGCCGACGTCGACCGCGCGCTTCGCGCTTTCGAGGAGATCAGCCCAGCGCGACCAGCCGGTCGATGAGGTCCACGACGCGGTTCGAGTAGCCCCACTCGTTGTCGTACCAGGCCAGGACCTTGAGCCATCCGTCGCCATCGGTGCGGGTGGAGAGGGCGTCGAAGATCGACGAATGCGGGTTGCCGATGATGTCGGAGGAGACCAGCGGCACCTCGCTGTACTCCACGATCCGCCTCATCGGCCCCTCGGCCGCGGCCCGGACCGCCGCGTTGACCTCCACAACCGACGGCTTTTTCAAGAGCCTCAACGAGAGGTCTACGACCGAGCCGTCCGGCACGGGTACGCGGATTGCGGTGCCGTCCAGCTTTCCCTTCAGAGAAGGCAGGACTTTCCCCACGGCACGGGCGGCGCCCGTCGTCGTCGGGATGATGTTCTCCGCAGCCGCGCGCGCACGGCGGAGGTCCTTGTGAGCCACGTCCGCGAGGCGCTGGTCATTCGTGTAGGCGTGAACCGTCGTCATGAAGCCGTCCTGGATGCCGAAGGCCTCGTCGAGGATCTTCGCCAGGGGCGCGAGGCAGTTCGTCGTGCAGGAGGCGTTCGAGACGATGCGGTGCTCCTTGCGCAGCGCGTCGTCGTTCACGCCCACGACGACCATCGCGTCGATCTCGTCCTTCGACGGCACCGTCAGGATGACCCTCTTCGCTCCCGCATCCAGGTGCTTCTGCAGCTTCTCCTTCGTGACGATCTTCCCCGTGGCCTCCACGACGACGTCCACGCCCAGCTTTCCCCAGGGGAGCTTCGCCGGGTCCTTCTCCTCCGTCATCAGGACGCGGCGGCCGTCCACCGTCAGGGCATCACCGTCGACCCGCACCTCTTTCTCGAAGACGCCCATCACCGTGTCGTACTTGAGGAGGTAGGCGAGCTGGTCGTTGTCGAAGAGGTCGTTGATGGCGACCACCTCGATGTCCTTTCGGTCGCTGACGATGCGGTAAACGGTCCGGCCGATGCGGCCGAAGCCGTTGATCGCGATGCGGCTCATCGGGAGGCCTCGCGGTCCAGGGCTTGGAAGCGCTCGAGGAGCTCCACGGCGCGGTGGGCATAGCCCCAGCCCGCGTCGTACCAGGAGAGCGTCTTGGACACGTTCTCGCCGAGAACCATCGTGGCCAGCGAGTCGAACGTGGAGGAGAAGCTGCTATGGGTCACGTCGCTCGAGACGATGGGCTCGGTCTCATAGTCCATGATTCCCTTCCACTTCGCCGCGATGGCCGTGCGGACCACTTCGTTGATCGCGGTGACGGTCACTTTCCTCTCGTGCCAGCACACCAGGTCGACCGCCGAGCCGTTCGGCACCGGCACGTTCATGGCCGCGCCGACGACCTTTCCCGCGAGCTCGGGGATCAGCTCCTGCAGCATGCCGGGGGAGCGGGATTCCTGCGGGATGATGTTCTCCGCCGCCGCCCGGCCGCGGCGCATGTCTTCGGCCGGCACGTCCGCGAGCCGGTGCTGGTTCGTGTAGGAGTGAATCGTCGTGAAGAGCAGCTTTTGGATGCCGAACGCGTCGAGGAGGATCTTCGCGACCGGCGCCACACAGTGAACGGTGGACGATGCGCTCGAGAGGAGACGGTGCTCTCTCTTCACGAGGTGGTCGTTGATGCCGTTCACGACCGTCAGGTCGAGCGGATCCATCGGCGGCTCACAGAGAATGACGCGCTTCGCGCCCGCCTCGAGGTGCTTCTCCAGCTCGGCCCGCGTCAGCCTGCGCGCCGTCGCCTCGACGACGATGTCCACGCCGAGGTCGCCCCAGGGCGGAATGACGCCTTTCTCCTGTCCCGCGAGGAGCGCGATCTGGCGCCCGACGACGTAGAGATGTCCGCCCTTTGCGCTGATCTCGTCCGGGAAGCGGCCGAAGAGAGTATCGAACTTCAGCAGATACTCGACGGACGCCGTGTCGCCCAGGTCGCTCACGGCGCCGATCAGGATGTCGTCTCTCTTGTAGAGGATCCGGAAGACGTTACGTCCGATCCTTCCGAAGCCCATGATGCCCACGGTCATGGCCATGCGGGTGTCACGATCCTTTTCTCGAACCTACTTACGGGAGGATAGTCCTCGGGTCGCTCGTGTTGTTGTCGATGACCGAGGCATACGTCCCGACCTGCGCGCCGGTCGTCGCCGTCGAGACGACGAGGACCGCGTTCGTCGTGCCGAAGGGCGCGCCGAGCGCCGTGACGACGTGATTGACCTGTGTCATCCCGAGCGGCGGCAGCGTCCGGGTCGTCGTGCCGAGCGTCGAGCCGTCCCCGGCGAGCAGCGTGAGGGTCACGTCGACGCTCGAAGTCGTCGCGTTCGCGAGAAAGGCGTTCGTGCGGAACGCCGTGTCCTCGCGAAGGGAGATGAGCGATTTCGGCGAGGCCGGCGTGACGAAGTCGTTCGCGCCCTGGGCCGGAACGGACTGACCAAAAGTGCCCACGCCGCTCGCCGTCGGTGTCGACGTCTGGCTGACGATCTTGAGCGAAGCCGAGTCGGCCGTGATGAGGATCGCGCCGTAGTTCTGCGCATCCGTGGCGCTGACGCCGAAGACCGAGGCGAGAATGTCGGTGTAGGTCACGGCCTTGTTGGTCGCGAGAGCGGGGTGCTGCTTAGGGCCCGCGGTACCGTCCTGGTCGTGGCCCAGGAACTGGAGCGTGAGGCTCGCGTCCGTCGTGCCGCGGTTCGCGATCGTCAGGTCCGTCGTGTAGAAGGCGTTGATGCCGCTCGCGTGGGCGCTCGAGGGCAGGAGGTACGTCGTCGTCGGACCGCTCGTGCCGGCGAACCACCCGATGTCGCTGAACAGGGGAAGCGTGGCGTCGACTCCGATCGGCAGGTCTTGCGAGATGTCCGGCTCCATGAGAAGGTTTGGGAATGCGGACGTGTCGAAGTGGGACACCGACGCGCCGCCTTCGTATGGGTTCGGAGCGTAGAGGAGCATCCGGCCGGCCGCATCCGCGCCCGCAAGGAGCGTCGCGTCGGTACCCAGATTCGCCGACGCGGGAAGGTTCGCGCGGAGAGTCGCGCCGTCGCTCATGGTGACGAGAACGGCCGGGATCGTGATCGTGGCGTCCGTGCCGGACATTCCGAACAGGCCCTCGACGGTGTTGTCTACGATGACGGCGCCGATCGCGCCCGCGGTCTGGGCATTCTTGACCTTGACCGTGAAGGTGCAGTTTCCGCGGTCGATGAGCGCGATCTTGCCGGAGACACTCGACGTGATCGGGCTGCAGGCATCCGTGGCGGAGCCATAAAGCGCCGCGACGATCTGCCCCGTGATGCCCGGATTCGAGAGCGCGGGCCCGAAGGAGGCCGTGCCGACGGAGTAGGTGCTGGCCGCTGCTGCCGGAGCGGTCACGAGCAGCCGCTGCCTTTTGCCGAGATACGTGGACGCGAACGCGTTCGCCGCCGTGCCGGACCACGTGAGATTGCCCGTGTTGACCTGGGACGTCGCGCGCTGAGCGTTCGTGAGCTTGTCCCACGTCTG
>CALAQS010000020.1 GCA_937888435.1 uncultured Acidobacteriota bacterium | reverse complement strand
GGGGTCAAAATACCTCGGCCGCACCGAGAAAGAGACAGAATGGCTCCGGTTTCACACTCCACAGCCCCCCGGCAATTCCCATTGCGCCCCTACAGAGCACCACGGAGATGCAGCGATACCAACTGGCCCGTGAGAATCGACGAGGGTTTTTCCCTGGTACCTCCCGGGCGCAATCGTCCCGCGGGTCACACCCTAGCGCCGACTCTTGGTGAGCGCCGTCCGCCTCGTCCGCCCCGTCCGCTTTCCCAGTGGCGGACGGCGGACAGAGCGGACGGCCTAGAGTGAAAAGACCGGAGGTTTGTCGATCGACTTCTTCAGGTTCTTTCGGGTGAGACCTGGTTCTGTCTTGACCACAATCTTCAGGGCCTCGTCTTCGGCTTCGGCCTCGGACACGCCGTCCTCCAGGCGCTTCAAGGGCCCGAGGCACCCCTTCTCTTCAAGAATTCGACGTGCACGTGCCCGCTTTCCGGGGTCCGTTCCATCGCACACGAACGCATAGACGGCGTGGTAGAGGCGCTTGCGTTCGTACATCCGTCTTTGCGTCTCGGAGTCCGGAGAGGTGGGGCTGCCCGGCGGTCGCCCACTTCCGGGATCGAGGATGCCGCTCGCAAGGACGAGACATAGACCGAAATCGGGCGGATGGGGCTCCAACAGCAGGAAGGTGTCGCGTCCCCTCTCGTTCAGCAACGCCGCGGGTCCGAAGAACCACAGCGCGTATCCGAGCCGCACTGCGGCCGTTCTTCGAGCTACCGAGTTTTCCCGCAGACGATCTGCGTCGGGATAGACCTTCGGGCCGAGAAGCTCCTTGAAGCCCACAAAGAGCCCCTCGTTAAAGAACCACCGCGGTCGCGCATAGTAGTCAACGATCAGCTCTAGGCCTCTGCAGACCGTCTTCCGGATCTCTCGCTCGCCACTGCTCTCACTTGAGCTCGCAGACTCCAAATCTGCCTTCGTTCGCGAGAGCCAGTTCCGCGCGGCATCCAGCTCGAATTCGGGGCTCATTGCTTCAAGAAGGCCTCTAAAAAGTGCTGCGGCGATGTCGTTGTCCGCATGCTTCTTTTCGTAGCACTTGATCGACGCGGTTCCTGACGTCTGGAGCCTCACGTCACGGAACCACATGTACGACCGCGAACGCGCCAGCCATGCTACCGCGCCCAGCTCGGCGACGAACCTGTGTTGTCTTCGGAAGACTGAACCTTCAAGTCGCTTCCATTCCCTTGTGACCGCCGGATCGTCGGTTCTCAAGTCGAAGGGGTACATCCTGACTCCTCATCCTCGTTGCCGAGCCCATCTACCGGGAGGCACTCGAGAAAATTAACACTCGAATTCTCCGGCGCGATCCGCTTTGCCGTCCACTACCAAACTTCTACCCTTCGCTCGTGTCGCGCGATGAGTCTCGATCCCGCTCCCTAACCGCCGAGGTCAGCGTAT
>CALAQS010000019.1 GCA_937888435.1 uncultured Acidobacteriota bacterium | reverse complement strand
GGAATCGCCCAGAAGGAAGAGCCGAAACCCGGTGAGGGCTGCCGGAACCCGATGTTGGATCCGCGCAGTGGCACGGCCCTGAACCTCATGCGTTCGAAGAACGGCACGGGCGACTACCAGGTGCTCGGCCTGGATTACGAGCTCGATTCGACGTACGGCGTGGATTCCCGCCGTCTCCTCTCAGGATCGACTGCGCGACGGGGAAGGCGCTCGGAATCGTCGACCAGTAGCGGGCCGCGGCCGGGCCCTCAACGCGGGCGGACTTCGAAAAGTTTCATGAAGGGGATCTCGAGCCCGTCCGGATCCGGCCCCGTCTCCGGTGACTGCCAGATTTTCCGGAGTCGCGCGAGAGCAGCGCGCGCCTGCGGCGAATCGTCCGCGAGCGGCGCCGCGTCGTACAAGTGGAGGCGTACGAGGAACGTGCGCATGCCCGCGGCGGTCGGGCGATACGGCGTCATGCGGTCCGGGTCATATCCGCCGGGAAAGATCTTCCGCGGGTCCTCGCCGAGGCTGTGCGCCGCGTGCGGGAGGACGTTCGGCGGATAAACGGCGAGGACGTACCGGAGGCGCAGCGCGTCGAGCTCAGCCACGGCCCTCGCGGGATCTGCATCGAGAAAGATGCGTGTCGCACGCGCGAATCCCGGTTGCATGCTGCCGAAGTTGTCGAGAGCCATGGCGCGGGACGAATGCGTGAGGAGGTCGTGTCCGTAATCCCACGGCGCGAGGACGCCCCACTCAGGCAAATTCGCCGGCGCCGGTGTGAGAGCCACGAGGACTGCGGCGGCCTCCTCGCCGGGGGAGATGACCGGCGCGGGCGTTCCCTCGAATGTGATCGAGAGATACGAGACGAGGAATGCCCGAGCCGCGCCGACGATCCCCGCAGCGAGGACTCCGCGCCGGACCCAGAGCGCGGCGGCCTCGAGCGGAACCCACGCGGCGCCTGCTGCGGCGGCACAGAGCGCCGCCGCCGGCGGGAGAAGGCGCTTCTGCGAGAGGGCGAGCACGAGGAAGGCGAGCGCCGCGACGGCGAGGCGGGCGACCTCCGCGCGCCGTTCGGCGGGGATCTTCCGCGGCCCGCGAAGCGCGAGAGCGAGCGCGACCAAGAAGACCGGCACCGAGGGGAGCGCGGCGAGGAGCCCGATTGGCGACGTCACGAGCGGGCGGAATTCGTCGATCGTCGAGAGCCACGGGTCGCGCGCGCCGATGAAGCCGAAACCGCGCGCGAGCGCGCCCCATGCGGGGCGGGGCTGGAGCACCGCTATTAGGGCCGCGGTCAGAAGCGCGGCGCCCGCGAGGGTTCTCTCGATCGAGTCAGGCTTCGGCGAGGGAAACGCAGTCTTTCTTCGAATGAGAGAGAGAGAGAGCGAGACCGCCGCGGTTCCTGCGGCGCCTGCGCAGAGGAGGAGAACGAAGGTCGGGCCGAGGCGCCAGGGGTCGGAGGGTTCGGGGTGCACCCGCCATGAAGCGAAAACGGGAAGAGCAGCCGCGGCTAGCGCGAATCCGCCGGCGAGGACTCCGAGCTCCGCACTTTTCCCGTTCTTCCTCTCAAAGAAAACGGCCGCGGCGCAGGCAGCGGCGGCGACGACACCTGTTGAGAGAACGAGCCCCGCGTAGAAGCCGAGGGCCACGAGAACGAGGAGCGCCCACCCCACCGCCCACAGCCCCAAGACGCGAAGACGAGGCGGTCTCTCTTTCACCACCGAAGAAAGCCGCGACACGAAATAGACGAGAAGGAGGCCGAAGAGAACTTCCGTGAGGTTGTGGTCGATCTCGCCGAAGGAGCCGCGGCGCACGATCGCCGGCGTCAGCGCGAGGAGCCATGCCGCGGCGACGCCTCCCGTGTCGCCACCCGTCTTCCGCGCGAGCGCCGCGGCGACGAGGACCGCGAGCGCGAGTTCCACGACCGGAAACGCTGCGGCGAGAGGAAGCCCGCGCGCGGGCGATTCGCGGGTCGAGCCGCCGAGCCGGGCGAGGAGCGCCAGAGTCGCGTCGTGTAGCGGCGGCCAGAGCGCCCGGCCGCCGTCCGGAAAATTCTCGAAACGGTCGAACACGGGCGGCAGGAACGTGCCTTCGGCCACCGCCCGCGCGGCCCGCCGCGCGTGGAACATCGCGTCCGGGTCCTCGAACCGTCCGGTCGGCTCGGACAGGACCGTCGGAACCCGATGGGCCGCGAAAAGCGCCGCGGCGAGCGCCGCCACGCCGGCACCGGTCCAGAAGCGGGCGCTCCTCGTCATCGAGCCATCGATCATAAGATCAGAGCCGTGCCGTTCTCCTTTCTGACGCACCTGTCCTGCACGAAGTGCGGAGCGCTCGAGGACGCGGGA
>CALAQS010000018.1 GCA_937888435.1 uncultured Acidobacteriota bacterium | reverse complement strand
ACAGAGACAGAGACAGAGACAGAGACAGAGACAGAGACAGAGACAGAGACAGAGAAGAAAGAAATACTGGGGAGGGAGCGCGCTTCGCGCTTCGCGCCCCCCAGCCTTGACGAGGTCCGGGAGTACGGGAAGGAAATCCCGGGACTCGACGCGGCAGCCTTCCACGACTTCTACGCCTCGAAGGGCTGGAAGGTTGGATCCGCGCCGATGAAGGACTGGAAAGCCGCGGCACGGAACTGGAGACGCCGAGATGCAGGGAACACCCAGAACGCCCCCCGCGTCGTGATCCACAAAAACCAGTCCGACCTCGACCGAGAGCGCGAGGGCGACGAGATCGCCCGCAACCGTGCCGCGGCCACCCGGGCCCGCGAGGAGCGCGAAGGGAACGAAAACGGCTGGCTACCGCCCGACACGCCCGAAGAGCGCGCGGAGTCCGAGCGGCTCTGCAAAGTTCGCGAAGAGCAGCTCCGCGCCGAAGGAAAGCTATGAGCCAGAGCCTCTCCCGTTTTCAGAATCCATTCTCATCCCCCCCCGGCTGCGCCACCTGCGACGACCTGCGCCGCGTCTCGGAGCGCGACTACTCGTCGAGGCCCTGTCCCGTCTGTGGTTGCTCCTGCCCAAAGCGCGGGAAGGACGAGCCCCCACCCTCGTGCGACGGGTGCGTGAAGAACCGGAACCTGAAGCGGGACGCGTTTCACCGCCACCACGAGCAGCCGACAATCATCGAGCTGGACATGACCCCGGCCGAGCTCGCGGCGCTCCGGATGCTCCGATCCCTTCACCCGAACGTCACTAAAACGACCGTGCTCGGCTGGATCGAAAGCCAGCGCTACGCCCCCGCGAAGGATCTCGTCTTCCTCGCCGAATGCGAGTCCGCCCTCGACGACTGGCGCCGAGGGACCGGCCGCGAGACGAAGCGGGAGGCCGCGTGAAGCGCCACGCGTTCGAGATGGGGCCCACGCCATGAGCGAAATCGAGCTCGGTTTCTGTCCTCGCCCTCATCCCTTCGGCGCCACTTACCGGCTCTGCCACATCGTCTACACCAAGGCTAACCAGCGTGTCGAGAACCCGCGCTGGCCGCGCGCAAAGCTCTGCCCATGGTGTGATTGGCAGCGGCTTCGAGGTCCCGGGCCTCGACGCGACGCCTCGGAAATTCTGAAACTGAGTTTGAAGAAATCCTTGCGCTGACGGTTCTCTGGCTCGAATCCTGTCCGCATGATGAGCACGGCGGCTGAACAGAACCCCGCTTTGGGCGCCCTAAAAAGCGCATTCCGCGTAAAAGCGTCGAAACTCCTCCACGACGCCGCACGCTTCTGCTCGAAGCCGTGCTCTCACGCCGGGCAGCGGAAGCCGGGCCGGACGAAGGACCCGCTCTATCGCGGTGACGACTGGCCGCGCGTGCGGCGCGAGATGCTCCGGAAGTACGGCGCGTGCTGGCGCTGCTCGAACCGGGCCGCGCGGCTCCACGTTCACCACGTCATCCCGTGGCGGAACGGCGGCGTCAACGAGTGCGAGAACCTTTCCGTGCTCTGCGCTTCGTGTCATCGCCACGTCGAAGAGGCAACGCGCTCGATTCTCGCGGTCGTTCCGGACGTTGCGCTCGCGCGCGTTCTCGTTCTCTCGGAGCTGGCGAACCCGGCACGGATTGCCATTTCGAGGGCGGCATGAGCTTCGTTCTCACTCCCGAGCTGGCCGAGCGCGTGATAGGGGCCTTCGCAATGGGGGCGGACTGGCAGGAGGCCGCCCGTCTCATCTCAACCTCGCGGATGACGCTGCGCCGCGCGGTCGAGGCGGACGCCCCCCTCTCCGAACGAGTCGAGGACGCGCGCGCCCAGGCGGACGAGGTCGTCATCCACTCGCTGTACACGAAGGCAACGGTCGGAAAAGACACGACCGCGATGATCTTCTGGCTGAAGAATCGTCGCCCCGCCGAGTGGCGCGATCGCCGCGAGGTTGCGTTGAGCGTGACGCCAGAGCAGGCCGCACAGATGAGCCCTGAGGAAATCGATGACCGTTTGCGCCGGATGGGTGTGCGGCCGGAGTCACTGCATTGAGCGCGGTGCCGCAAGCGCTACCGCCCGAGGCCTTGATTCTCATTCGCGAGATGAAGCGTCGGCAGCGGTTGAACCTGAAAGACGCAGCCGAAGTCTTCGTTCCTAATCCTGGCGGTCAGGCGATGCTTGCCAACACGCTCGCCGATTGGACCTTCTACGGCGGTCAGGCCGGCGGCGGCTCGTCTTATGGCGCGCTCGGCATTGCCGCGACGCAGCATCGGAACGCCGTCATCTTCCGCCGCGAGTTCACGGACCTCAAGGGCGCGGAAGGCTTGATCGAGAAGTCGCGCGACATGCTCAATGCGTTCGGCGTCTACAACGCGAACGATCACTCGTGGCGCATCGTCTCCGGCGGCGCCCGGCGCTTCATCGAGTTCGCCGGCATCAAGGGCGAGGCAGACAAGTACGCGCAGCAGGGCCGCGCACGCGATCTCTACGTCTTCGACGAGGCGCCGCAGTTCACGCGCTCGATGGTGCAGTACGTCACAGGCTGGTTGCGCTCGGCGATTCCAGACCAGCGATGCCGCGTGATCCTGAACGGCAACCCGCCGACGACCGCAGAAGGCCTCTGGATCGTGACCGCATTCGCGCCGTGGCTCGACCCGACGCACGCAAACCATGCGCAGCCGGGCGAGCTCCGGTGGTTCGTCGCGACCGACGATGCGGACCTCGAAGTGGACGGTCCCGAGCCGGTCGAGATTGAAGGCGAGATGCGCACGCCGCACTCAAGGACCTACATCCCAAAGATCCTGAACGAGAATCCGACCTACGCGCTCGGCAGCTATGCGAAAACGCTCGATGCGATGCCCGAACCGTTCCGCTCGCAGCTC
The DNA here is from genome assembly GCA_937888435.1 of uncultured Acidobacteriota bacterium. Classification (GTDB taxonomy): domain Bacteria; phylum Acidobacteriota; class Thermoanaerobaculia; order UBA5066; family UBA5066; genus Fen-183. The sequence goes on along the minus strand of CALAQS010000018.1, from coordinate 798 downwards.
AAGCACGGCGACTTCACGATCGGTTTGAAGGACGACGCCTTCCAGGTCATCCCGACCGAATGGGTGCGTGCCGCGCAGAAGCGCTGGACGGAGGCGCGGCCGGATGGCGTTCCGCAGATGCAGGTGGGCGTTGACCTCGCGCACGGCGGCGCCGACTCGACCACGATCATCCGGCGCTTCGGTCCGTGGCTTTCTATGCCCGAGAAGCTGCAGGGCGCCGAAACCGACACCGGCCAGAAGGCCGCGGCGAAGATCGGCGTTGTCCTCGTGGATGGCGGCATTGCGAAACTCGACGTAATTGGGATTGGCGCCTCAGCCTACGACATTGGGCGCGGCATAGGGCTCGCCGTCGAGCCGGTGGACTTCGGGTCGGGATGCAGCGAGCACGACTCCTCCGGCACGCTGTCCTTCGCGAATATGCGCGCCTACGCTTACTGGCGCCTGCGTGAACTGCTTTCCCCGGACGCGGATGAGCCGCTTTGCCTTCCGCCGCATCCCGAAGTGCTCGGCGACCTGACCTCTCCGCGCTTCTCGGTTCAACTGTCGGGCATCCAGATCGAGAAAAAGGACGACATCAAGAAGCGCATCGGCCGTTCGCCGGACGTGGGCGACGCGATCGTGCTGGCGTGCTTCAACGACAACAGCAGCGCGTTTCTCGACTACCTCGGCGAGCAGCTTGCCGAGCGGAAGGCACGCTGATGGCCGGCCGCTTCTCCCAATCCCGCGCCGATGGCACCTACTACTCGGGCGACCGCGGCCCGGGCGCATTCTCCGCTCGCCCCGTGACGCCGGCCGAAC
>CALAQS010000017.1 GCA_937888435.1 uncultured Acidobacteriota bacterium | reverse complement strand
CCCCGAGCCGTGCTCGCGCAGGCGATGATGCTCTTGCCGAGGCCGTCGAAGCCGGCCACCGCGCCCTGCGCCGTGTCGGACTGGCCGCCCGTGCCCGAGTACTGGCTCGCGCCGATCGACTCGCTGGCCACCTGCCCGGTTAAGTCCACGGAGATGCAGGTGTTGACAGAGACCATCTTCGAGTTCTGGCTGACGACGGCGGGGTTGTTGACCCAGTTCCCCCTGATGAACTCCACCGCGACGTTGTCGTCGAGCCAGTCGTAGAGCTTGCGCGAGCCCATCGCGAACGTCGTGACGAACTTTCCCCGCTTGAGGGCCTTCCTCGTGTTCGTGATGACGCCCATCTCGTAGAGCTCCATCAGCGAGTCGACGAACATCTCCGTGTGGACGCCCAGCTCCTTCTTGTCCTTCAGGGCGAGGGCGGCCGCGTTCGGGATGCCGCCGATGCCGAGCTGGATGGTCGACCCGTCCTCGACGAGGTCCGCGATGTACGCGCCGATCGCGAGGTCGGTCGAAGAGGGTGTGGGCGAGGGGAGCGTCGGGACCTCCTGGTCGTTCAGGACGAAAAAGTCCACCTTCGAGACATGGACCTGGGTGTCGCCCAGAGTCCGCGGGAGGCGCGGGTTGACCTCGAGCACCACGAGGCGGGCGGCCTCGATGATGTCCTGCTCGTAGGTGATGCCGAGGGACAGGGAGACGAACCCGTGCTTGTCGGGCGGGGTGCAGGTGCCAAAGAAGATGTCTGGCCGGCGGGCCTGGATGCGGTCCATGGCCGCGCGGTGGAGCATGTTGGGGACGTACGTCACGGTCCCGACGCCGTTCTTCAGGGCTTCGCGCGACCCGGGCGCGTGGAACCAGCTCGCGAGCTCGAAGTGCCCCTTCATCTCGCGCTTCATGTAGAAGTCGTAGGGCTTCAGCGTGAGGCAGGAGAAGACGCGGACGTTCTCCACGCGGTCGGCGACGATGTGGAAGCGCGACATACAGCCCTGGGGCTCGGAGGCGCACATCGCGACGATCACGTCGTCGTTGCTGCCGATGTGGGAGACCGCGTCGTCCACGGCGACCAGTTTGCTGCGGTAGATGTCCTGCGGGTTCATGTCAGCTCCTCTCGGGACAGAAACTCCGATAGTCCCCGGCCCAGATAGCGCCCGATGGTCTCGACGAGGGCCCGCGCGTCCACGGGCGATCCGTCGAAGGCGGTTTCCATTCCAAAGTAATGGGCGAGGCCCATGAGGTATTCGATCGCGGTCCCCTCATCCACTCCGGGAGCGGCGCGCGTGACTCGGAGTCGGGCCGGCCGCTTTCGGTAGCCGGCCGTGAAGGCCGCGTAGTAGTTGCGCACGGCCGCGGGAAGGACGAACTCGGCCTCGCGCACGATGTTGTAACAATGCTTGTCGATCGAGAGGTAGATGAGCCAGAGCCAGAGCCCGCGAAGCTCGAACTCGAGGGCGTTGAGCCGCGCCGTCCCGGGGGCCGCCAGGTTCCCCGCGATGAAGGCGCGCGCGTCGTGGCCGACCTTCGCGATGAGCTCGCCGTAGAAGGCTTCCTTGGAGTCGAAGTAAGTGTAGAAGGCCCCGACCGAAAGCTGGGCGCCGTCCGTCACCTCGTGGACGTTCGTCTCGAAGAAGCCCTTGTCCCCGAAGAGCCTGCGCCCGGACTGGAGGAGGCGCTCGCGCGCCCCCTCCTCGAGGGCGACGGGGAGGGGCGTCGCGGTCCCGCCGAAGACCTTTTCGGGATCGAAGTCGAGGCCGCGGAAGAGTCCGTCCGTGAGAATGCCGCAGACCGCCTCGAGCTGGACAGGGGCGGCGTTGAAGGCCCAGTTGATCGCGCAGAACCTGAGGCCGCCGAGGGCGAAGAGGTATTCGGCGAGGCCGACCTCCCGTCCGAGGGCCGCGCCGAGGCTCCGCATGTAGATGGCGACGAGGCGCCGCTCGTACTCGAAGTAGCGGTACTGGCCCTCGCGGAACACCGAGACGAGGTCGGCGTGCTCCTCGGAGAAGCGGACGATCGCCTCGGCATAGCTGCGCAGGCGCTCGCGGGGCGTTTCTCCGTCGGTGCGCTCGAGTGCTTCGCGCACCTGGTCGAGAATCCGGCCGAGGATGACCTTGAAGAGGGCTTCCTTGTCGTCGTAGTAGCGGTAAAAGACGCCGTTCGAGAGGCCAGCCGCGCGGCACATCTCGGCCACGGACACGGTGCCGTACCACTTCTGCGAGAAGAGTTCGACTGCGGCCGTCAGGAGGCGCTCCGCCGCCTCCTGATTGCCTCGGCCCTTGTTCGACGCGCTCGCCTGCTTCACCCGGGGCGGCAATCCGACCTCCATGCCTTGCGTGAGAAGTGATTCAGTCGTCACGTACAAGGTAAACCCTGCTTTCGCGCTCGGCAAGCGAAAAGACCCAGGCAAACTCGAATTTCGGGCTCATTTCCGCCGACTTCGCGAGCGGCGCGAGGAAAACGAATCGCGCGAGGCCTCCGGTCCTTATTCCGCGGTATTCGATCGAAATTCATTGCACTTTTCCCTTGAGATACCCGCGAATCGGCCTATATTGAGAGTTGATTCACTTCTCACGGAGGAATCAAATGCACGTCGGTATCCTCGGCTACGGGACCTGGCTTCCTCCGGGCAAGATGACCGCTGCCGACCTCGCCGCGGCGACCGGGATCCCCGAGAACGTCATCGCCCTGAAGTTCGGCGTGAAGGAAAAACCCGTCGCGGGTCCCGCCGAGCCGACCGCCTTCATGGGCCTCGCCGCCGCTCGCAAGGCCCTCGCCTCCGCGGGCATCGAAGGCTCCGCCGTCGACCTCGTGATCTGGTGCGGAGCGCAGCACAAGGACTATCCCTGCTGGCTCGCGGGCCTCTACGTGGCCGACAAGATCGGCGCGAAGAAGGCGTGGAGCTTCGATATGGAGGCGATGTGCGGCTCCATGATGGCCGCCCTCGACGTCGCCAAGTCCCTCATGCTGACGCACGAGGGGCTCGACACCGTCCTCCTCGTGTCGGGCTACCGCAACAACGACCTCATCGACCTTTCCGTGCCCGCGACCCGCTTCATGCTCGACATCGGGTCCGGCGGCTCGGCCGTCGTCCTGAGGAGGAACGCGGGGAAGAACGCCGTCCTCGCGTCCGCCTTCCGAGGGGACGGGTCGCTCTCGGAGATGTGCATCGTGCCCGCGCTCGGCGCCAAAGCCTGGCCGCCCGCGCCGGAAGACGTCGCACGCGCCCACTTCGTGGTGCCCGACGAGGAGGCGTTCAAGAACAAGCTGAATGAGGTCACGATGCCGAACTTCTACGCCGTGATTCGGGAGGCGCTGAAGAGCTCGGGAGCGCCGGAGAACGGCATCGACTACCTCGCGATCCTCCATTTCAAGAAGAGCGCCCACGACGCCGTGCTCGCGGAGCTGGGCCTGAAGCCGGAGCAGAGCACCTACCTCGACGACTACGGCCACCTCGGCCAGAACGACCAGGTGCTTTCCCTCGAGCTCGGGCTCCGGGACGGAAAGATCCGGGACGGGTCGCGCGTCGTCTTCGTGGGCGCGGGCCTCGGCTTCGTCTGGGCCGCCACCGTCATCCAGTGGGGCCCCTGT
>CALAQS010000016.1 GCA_937888435.1 uncultured Acidobacteriota bacterium | reverse complement strand
GGGCGCTCGACTGCGGCGCGCGGCTCGGCGTCGCGGGAGCGCACGTGACGATCACGCACACCAAAGACCTCGCGGCGGCGGTCGTCGTCCTCACCGGCGCTCCGCTCACGGACGGACCCGCGTGCGAAGACGATGCCTCGTGCTCCCGATGAATTCTTTCAATTCCGGCCTAGCGCCTTGACGAGTTGCGCGCGCGCCTGGGCGAGGCCGTACTCCGCCTGCACGCTCTGCTGCCCCGCCGCCGTCAGCGCGATCTGCGCGTCTCCGAGCTCGATGATGCTGCCGACGCCGGTCTCGTATCGGCCTTCGGCGAGGTTCAGGAGGTCCCTTGCGTTCACGAGCGCCTCGGCGGCCGCGTCGACGACGGACTTCGCCGCCCGGACCGCGAGCCGGGCCTGCTCGACCTCGAGACGGACCTGCTGCCGTTCGAGATCCAGTTGCGCGCGCGAAACGTCGACGTTGGCCCTGGACTCGCGAATCTGGGCCGGCGTCAGGCCGCCCAGGAAGATGGGAACCGAGAGATTGAGAAGGGCGGCCGCGTTCCAGGTCAGGTTCGAGAACTGGATGCCCGTCTCCGAATAGGTCGCCGAAAGGCCCAACGTCGGAGCGTAGTTCCCCTCGAGAGAGCGGACGGTCAGCTCCTGGGCGGCGACCTGATTCATGAGGGCGGACAGCTCCGGACGGTTCTTCACCGCCTCACCGAGGAGAACGTCCGTCGTGGCGTCCTCGCCCTCGATCGCGGGCTGATGTTCGTCGGAGACGTCGTAGTCGATCGTCCCTTCGACGCCCATGGCCTGGTTGAGCTGCGCCCGGGCCGTCTCATAACCGTTCTCTGCGCTGATGAACTGCACCCTCGCGTTGGCCAAGTCGGTGCGGCTCTGGGCGAGCGCGATCTGCGCCTGGGTGCCGACCTCGACGAAGCCCTCCGTCTGAGTCATGTGCTTCTTCTGATTCGACAGCGTCTCGGAGGCGACGACGACGAGCTCCTTCGCGGCCCGTGCCTGGAAGAACGCGGTGCGGACGCCGAAGAGGACCACGGACAGCGTGGTCTTCTCGCTGTCGCGCAGCGACGATGCGCTGGCCCGCGCGGACCGCCATTTGTTTCTGGCTTGGCCGAAATCGTAGAGCAGCTGGCTGGCGCTCACTCCCAGGTTGAAGTAGTTGAAGGTCTGCCAGCTCTCCGCGCCGCCGCCCGTCCCGACCCCCTGGGGCAGCGCCCCCGGCCGAAGAGCGTAGTTGGCGGTCGTTCGCTCGTAGTACCCCGTGCCGCTCACCTGGGGAAGCAGCGCCGAGAGCGCCTCGTCGGCACGGGCGACCCCGGCCTGCGTCGCCGCGATGGCCTGGTGGATCTGCGGCTGTTTTTCGCGCGCCGTGGCGATCGCCTCGGCGAGGGCCAGCACGCGGCGCGCCGGCGCGGGAGTCGCCGGAGCGACGGCGGGTGGCGCGTCCGAGAGCACGGCGAGGAGCGCGGCGCTCAGGATCACTCGAACCTCAGCGCGTCGATCGGATCGAGGAGCGAGGCCTTGCGCGCCGGGTAGAGGCCGAACACGACGCCGACGAGTCCGGAGAAAGCGACCGAGATGACGATGATGTCGGCCCGGATCAGGACGGGCCAGCCGAAGTTGGCCGCGAGCCGCCCCGCGCCGAAAAGGCCGATGGCGACCCCGAAGACTCCCCCGGCGATGGAGAGCGTCAGGGCCTCGACGAGGAACTGGGACAGGATGTGGGTCGGGTTGGCGCCCACCGCCATGCGGACGCCGATCTCGCGCGTCCGCTCGGTGACGGACACGAGCATGATGTTCATGATCCCGATGCCTCCGACGAGAAGGGACACGGCCGCGATGCTTGCGAGGAGCGTCGTGAGCGTCCGGGTTCCCTGCTCCTGGGCGCTCGCGAGCTCGGTGAGGTTGCGGATCGAGAAATCGTCGTCCGTGCCCGGGCCGATGTGATGCCGGTCGCGAAGGAGGTTCGTGATCTGCTGCTGCGCTCTCGTCGTCGTGGTCGGCGAGTCCGCCCCGACGTAGATCACGCCGGCGATGTACTGCTGCAGTCCGCCCTGGATCTTCGTCTGGAAAGCCTTGAGCGGCATGAAGGCGGCGTCGTCGTAGTCCTGGCCGGTCGGGGACTGACCCTTCCTCTGGAGGACTCCTTTGACTTCGAACGGGATGTTTTTCATCCGGACGAGCTGACCGACCGGATCGGTGTTCGGGCCGAACAGCTTGTCGACCACGGTCTGCCCGAGGAAGAGCACTTTGGCGCCGCTCTCCACGTCGGAATCGGTCATGGGCGCGCCGAGGGAGGGCGGCCAGTTGCGCACTGCGAAGTATTCCGGCGTGGTGCCGTAGACGCTCGTGTTCCAGTTCTGCTCTTCGGACAGGAGTTGCGCGCTCACCCGCAGCTGTGCCGCGGCGTACTTGACGGTCGGGACCTCTGTCCGGATCGCGCGGAGGTCGTCCCACGTGAGAGTCGGCATGCTGCCAAAGCCTCCGCGCTGGCCGCCGAGCGATGTCGAGCCGGGCAGCACCACGAGGAGGTTCGAGCCCATCGAGGCGAACGACTCCTCGACCCTCGCCTTGGCCCCCTCTCCGATCGCAACCATCGCGATGACCGCCGAGACGCCGATGATGATGCCGAGCGTCGTCAGGAACGACCGCAGCTTGTTGCGCAGGAGCGCGAGGACGGCGACGCGCAGCGTCTGAAGGATGTTCATGCCGAAACCTCCGCAGCCGCGGCTGGCGCCCGGCGTCGAGGCTCCTGGCGGCGATCCGACAGCACGCGTCCGTCCTTCATCGTCACGACGCGCGCGGCATATGCGGAAATGTCGGGCTCGTGCGTCACGAGGACGACGGTGATCCCGGATTCGCGCAGCTCCTGGAAGATGCCCATGACCTCGCCGCTGGTCTCGGAGTCGAGGTTTCCCGTGGGCTCGTCGGCGAGGATCACCCGCGGGTTCGAGACGATGGCTCGGGCGATCGCGACTCGCTGCTGCTGCCCGCCGGACATCTGGTTGGGGTGGTGGTCGAGGCGATCGCCGAGCCCGACGCGTGTGAGCGCGGCACCTGCGCGCTTGTGTCGCTCGCTCGTCCTCAGCCCCGCATAGAGCAGCGGCAGCTCCACGTTCTCCACGGCGGACGTGCGCGAAAGCAGGTTGAAGTTCTGGAAGACGAAGCCGAGGGTCTGGTTACGCTTTCGCGCGAGCGCATAGCGATCGAACGTCGAGATCTCCTCCCCTGCGAGGAGATAGTGACCCCCGCTCGGGCGGTCGAGGCACCCGATGATGTTCATGAGCGTCGACTTCCCCGAGCCGGAGGCCCCCATGATGGCGATGAACTCACCCTCCGGGATCTCGAGCGAAACGCCTTGGAGCGCGTGCACGTCCACGTCTCCCATGTGGTAGACCTTCGTGACCTCATCGAGCTTCAGGAGTGCGGGCGAGGCGCTCATCTCGCGTTTTCTCTCTGTCTTCTCTCGCGTCGCCTCAGAAGATCCGGCGGCCCAGAGGATTCGCCTGGGCTCCGGCCGGCCCGGCTCCGAAGGTCACGTCGGTGATCACCTGGTCTCCGGCCTTCAGGTCGCCGTCCACGACCTCCGTCAGCGACCCGTCGGAGACGCCTGCGCTTATCTCGAGCGGACGCGGAGAGCCGTCGCGCAGGACCCAGACGGTCTTCTCATTGCTCGCTTTCACCGGCCGCGCGCCCTCGCCCGCGGTCCGCGGAGGCCGCTGGCCCGCCGGTGTCGACGGAGATGCGGTCGCGCCCCCCGGCGGGTCGCCCGCGGCCCCTCTCCGGCCCTGCTTCCCGCCGAGGGAGGCGAGCAGCTCGTTCGGCGGGCGAAAGCGCATCGCAGCGTTCGGCACGCGCAGAGCGTCGTCCTTCTGGTCGTAAACGAACGTGCAGTTCGCCGTCATGCCCGGCAGCAGCCGGAGGTCGGTGTTGGCAACGTCGATCACCGCGTCATACGTCACCACGTTCTGCACGGTCTGGGGATTGATCCGAACCTGCCGCACCACGCCCGTGAACCGCTCGGACTTGTACGCGTCCACCGTAAACGTCGCGCGCGATCCGGATTTGATCCGGCCGATGTCCGACTCCGC
>CALAQS010000015.1 GCA_937888435.1 uncultured Acidobacteriota bacterium | reverse complement strand
GGGTTCGATCCCCATCACCCGCTCCATTGAGCGCATCGTCGAGAGGCCTCTACCCGAGCGTCACGACCTTGCTCTTCGGAGCGCAGAACCCGGGACGCACCGTGACGCGGATCTTCGTGCCGCTCTTCAGGCCGAGCACGGACAGCGGCACGCCGAGGCGAACGGCGTTGAGATCCCGCTCGACCTTCGGGAACCAGCCGTTCATCTGGTCTGAGCTGAGCCGCTCCTCGCCCTTCGAGATCGATGGGTCGAGGACCTGCCGGTTGACGTACTTGCCCTGTGCATTGCGGACAGACGTCCCGATCTCCATCAGGCCGATCACGTACTCGGCGCCGCCCGTTCCGAGGTCGCCTGACACGCCGGACTTGGGGGAAAGCCCCGTCTTCGGGTTGTTGTCCAAATCCAGGAAGATCTCGACGTCCGCCGAGACCTTTTTCGCCCCGCTGCTGAAACCGCCGAGGTACGCGCCCACGGGTTTCGGGTAGAAGATCGACCAGGCGAGATCGGCCCCTTCGGTCTTCACGTTGACGTCCAGCGCGCCCCCGAGCGCGTCGCAAGGGACCGAGAGTGTCGTTCCGCCGGAGGGCTGCTTCCTCTCCCATTTGTCACCGAGCAGCGCCGCACACTCCTCGCACTTCGACTCTTTCGCGATGTCGAGCGCGGTCAAGCCCTTTTTCTCCTTCAAGGTGACGTCGGCGCCGGCCCTGAGAAGAGCCATCAGGGTGTCCGTGTTTCCAAGGTCGGCGGCCACCATCAGGGCGGTCCAGCCGTCCTTGTCCTTGCCGTTCACGTCGGGCTTCGCCTTCAGGACGCGCTCGACGGTACTCATGTCGTCGCCGATCGCCGCGAGGACGAGCGGCGTGGTGTGCTTGAGGTCCCTGGATTCGAAAGTGGCGCCCGCCGCGAGAAGAGCCTCGATGCTCGTCGAATTCCCATGCTGCACGGCGAGAAGGACTGCCGTCTTGCCGTCCGTGGCCTCGGCCTTCGGGTCCGCGCCGGCCTTCAGGAGATCGTTCACGCCGAACGAAGAGCTGTAGAAGGCGGCGTACATCAGCGCCGTCCAGTTGTCGTCGTCCACCGCGTTGAGGTCGGCCCCGCCGGCGAGCAGGTCGCCGAAGTGCTCGTTCTTCCCGTTCTGAGCCGCGAACATCAAGGGCGTCCTGCCGTCCTCGCTCTTCGCGTTCACCGACGCTTTCGCCTTCAGCAGCGCCCGGAGGACCTCCCGACCGTTGAACGAGTTCTCGACGATCGCATACGTGATGGCCGTGACGCCATGCTCGTCCGGCCCGTCGACCTTCGCGCCCGCCGCGAGCGCCCTTTCGACGTCCTTCGCGTGGCCACCCCTGGCGGCATCGAACAGGTCGCGCTGGACCTTGCTGACGGCCCTCTTCGCGGCCGGCTGGGGAGGAGCCGCGGCCGTGGGGAGCACGAGGGCAGCGCACAGGACACCGAAAGCAAGTCTCCTCAGTGGCATGAAAACCCCTCCTTTCGCTTAAAGCGTACACCCGAAGAATGCAACCGCTTCACGGGTTCGACGCCCACGACCGGTTTCCTCGACGGACACCGCGATAGAATCCGGGGCTGTGATGTTCGTGATCGCGCTTCTGGCCCAGGTCGCCGCGGCACCTTCGTCGGCGTCCGCGCCGGCACCGACGCCCCCGGCCCCTGTCGGCAGCGCCTCGAGCTCCATTTCGGCCCGGCCAAGGACTCTCGCCGACGTCGCGCGGGAAAGGAAGCTCGGAAAAAAGGGCGTCGAAGGCGGAACGTTCTCGGTCTCGGGCGTTTCCGGAGCACCCGCCAGCGTGCATACCGGAGAGCCGTATACGGCGGACGCCTCGGCCTCGCCAGCGAACGCCCGCGTGCGCGCCGCCCAGGCCGAGTTGCGGGCGGCACGCCAGGCGCTGGACGACGCGGCGGTGCGCAAGGGAATGTCGTCCGAAGACACGGCAGCGAAGCGAGCGCGACTCGCCCAGGCGCAAAGGGACCTCGCCGACGCATACGATTCCGCGGCGCGGCCCGCGCGCTGACGACGGGAGCCGGCGCCCGAGTCCGCGCGGGCGGCGTTCTCAGCGCGAGCGTTTGAGCCGGTGGGCCGCCAGCACGAAGAGCGAGAGGCCATACGCGATGAGCCCGGCGGCGGCGAGTGCGAAGAGCGCGGGCCCGTTCTCCGCGCCCTTGATCGTGCGGAGTGCGGCCCCCGTACCGCTGAGGCCGCGCGGATTCGCCTCGAGGCCCGCCCGGAAGACGGAGTACCCCGTCACCGCGACGACGGCGCCGTACGCGAGCACTCCGACGCGCGCGAGCACGGCCGTCCACCTCTTCCGACCGCGAGCAATGATCGCCGCCGTGAAGTCGGCCGGGAGGATCCCGACGGCTGCCCGCACGGCCTCGAGAACGCCCACGACGACGGCGATCGCTCCTCCGAGCTCGAGCGCGCCGCGCCCCCACGCGTGAGAGACCAGGCGGGCGGCGGCCTCGCGAAGCGCCTCCTCGTCGCCACCCGCGTGAAAATGGAGGAGGACGCGCACGGCGGTGACCGCGAGAAACAAGCTGCCCAGCGCGCCGACGGCGTACCCGATCCGCGCGAGGCGGCTGCGCGTTCTCAGGCACTGGACGGCGCGAAAGAGCACGAACGCGAGGAGACCCGCCGCCACGATCCAGAGGGCGAGCCGCCCGCCCCACCCCGCGAGGATCTTCGCGAGCGCGCCCGCCGGCCCGAGGGTGCGACCTCGCTGGAGGATCGCCACGCGCGCGGCGAGGCCGCCGACCACGACGTACACGGTTCCGAGCGCGAAGAAACCGAAACGCGCGAGCGCGTGCGGGATCCCCTTCTCCACTCGTCGCGCCCTCGAGGACATGCGCGCGATTCTAGGAGGTCGCGCGGGCGGAAGATGCGAAGATCCGAGCAGAACCGATGACCGAGAACCTCCTGCGGGCGGACGTCGTCATCGCCGGCGCCGGGCTCGCGGGGCTCGTCGCCGCGCACGAACTGCTCGACCACGGAAAGTCCGTGCTCCTCCTCGACAAGGACGTGCCCGAGAACCTCGGCGGCCTAGCCAAGGAGTCGTTCGGCGGCGTTCACCTCATCGGCACGCCGCATCAGAAAAAGTCCGGCATCGCCGACTCGCCCGAGCTGGCGCTCCGCGACTGGCTTTCGTTCGCGCAATTCGGCGAGGGGGACTCTTGGCCGCGCCGCTGGGCGGAGCTTTATTGCGACCGCTCGCTCGACCTCATCCACGCCTACCTCGACGGCGTCGGCGTGAAGTTCCTGCCCGTCGTGAACTGGCCCGAGCGGGGACTCTACGCACCGGGCAACACGGTCCCGCGCTGGCACATCGCCTGGGGCACGGGCCACGCCATCATCGAGCAGGTCGTGCGCGCGCTCGCCACCCACTCGCGGTCGGCCGGTCACGCGATCCGGTTCCGGCACGCCGTGGAAGACGTCGAGGTCGCGGGCGGCCGCGTCACGGGACTAATAGGCAAGGACCTCTCCACCGGCGGGCGTTTCGTCGCGCGCGGCGACCAGGTCGTGATCGCGACCGGCGGCATCTGCGGAGGAGACCTCTCGAAGGTGCGCGCGAACTGGTACGCGCCCTGGGGCGCGCCTCCGAAGGTCCTGCTCAACGGCGCCCACGCCTATGGCGACGGCGGGATGCACGACGCGGTCGCGCGCGCCGGCGGCAACCTCACGCACCTCGACAAGCACTGGCACTATGCCGCCGGCGTGCACCATCCCGCGAAGCGCAAGCCGAACGACGGGCTGTCCCTCGTCCCCCCCCGCTCGGCGCTCTGGCTGAACGCGATGGGAGAGCGCATCGGCCCCGTGCCCCTCGTCGGCTCGACCGACACGCGCTTCCTCGTGGAAAGCGTCCTCCGGCAGCCCGGCCAGTACTCGTGGCAGGTCATGAACAACACGATCGCGAAGAAGGAGCTCGCGGTCTCGGGTTGCGACTACATGACGGCTTTCCGCCACAAGAGGAAGCTCCTCATGGCCAAACATCTGCTGCTCGGGAACCAGGAGCTCGTCGACCGCCTCGCGCGCGAATGCCCGGACGACATCGTCATGGCGCGCTCGCTCGCCGAGCTCGTGGACAGGATGAACGCACGCAACCTCGACGGGCTGCGCACGGACCTCGCGACGGTCGAGCAGGTCGTTCGCGACTACGACGCGCAGATCGACCGGGGGCCGGCCTACTTCAACGACGACCAGCTCCGCCGCCTCTGGAATTTTCGCCAGTACCGCGGAGACCGGATCCGCCTCTGCAAGTTCCAGAAGATCCTCGATCAGAGCGCGATGCCCCTCATCGCGATCCGCGAGTTCATCCTCTCGCGCAAGAGCCTCGGCGGCATCCAGACCGATCTCGGCTGCCGCGTCCTGCGCCGCGACGGCTCGGCGATCGACGGCCTCTATGCCGTCGGCGAAGCGGCGGGCTTCGGCGGCGGCGGCATCCACGGCATGGGTTCTCTGGAGGGAACGTTTCTCGGGAGCTGCGTCCTCACGGGACGCGTCGCGGCGCGCACGATCGCGGAAGCGCCCGTATGACGAGGTCGGTCAGGATCGGCGCGAAGAGATCTGGAGCGTGGCTCGTGCGGCACGCCCTCGAGCAGCTTCCCGTGACGCACACCTTCGGGATCCCGGGCGTTCACAACACGGAGATCTACGACGAGCTCAGCCGGTCGGCGAAGATCCAGCCGGTGCTCGTCACGCACGAGGCGGGAGCGGCCTTCGCGGCCGACGGGATCAGCCGAACGAGCGGCGGCACGATCGGAACGCTCGTCATCGTGCCGGCCGCGGGTCTCACGCATGCCATGAGCGGCATCGGCGAGGCCTTCCTCGACGGGATCCCCATGCTCGTGATCTCGGGCGGCACGCGCACGGACATCCCCTTCCGCTACCAGCTCCACGAGCTCGA
>CALAQS010000014.1 GCA_937888435.1 uncultured Acidobacteriota bacterium | reverse complement strand
GGAACGAGGAGAAATCCCTGCCCCGGCTGCTCGAGACGGTGGAGGCCGCGCGGGAGGCGTACGGCGGCGGCGTCCGGGAGACCGAGACGATCGTGGCCGACAACGTCTCGACGGATCGCACGGCGGAAGTCGCGCGGGCGAAAGGCGCCAGCGTCGTGGCCGTGGAAAGGCGCGTGATCGGCGCCGTACGGAATGCCGGTGCCCGCGCGGCCCGCGGAGAGATCCTCGTCTTCGTAGACGCCGACATCCAGATGCACCGGGAGACTTTCAACGAGATGGACCGTGCGCTCGCGACGGGCCGCGTCGTCGGCGGCGCGACCGGAGTCCGGTTGGAGAGGCTGTCGGTGGGCCTCGCGTTCACGTACGCCGCGTTCATGCCGATGGTGTGGCTGACGCGAATGGACACGGGTCCGACGTTTTGCCGGAGGGCTGACTTCGAGGCCCTCGGCGGTTACGACGAGAGCCTTCGCGTGGCCGAGGACGTGGCGCTCCTCGCGGCCCTTGCGCGCCTCGGTCGGCGCCGCGGACAGCGCCTGACGCGGCTACGCCGCGCCAAGGCAATCGCGTCCGTGAGGAAGTTCGACACCTACGGCGACTGGCACTACTTTCGGATGATGCCAATGGTCGCCCTCGACGCTTTCTTCGGCCGGCGCAAGGCTCGAGGTGTCATCGACGACTACTGGTACGGGGACCGGCGCTGAGGCGAAGAGGTGTTGGCGGTACCGAATCTGCCGGGACATCATCGTGGACGAGACGGAGTCGCCTGAAGACTTCCGGAAGGCCATCTGTGCGAACGCTACAATCGCTGGCCGGATGTCCGGCGACTTCGTCCACCTCCACCTGCACACGCAGTACTCCCTCCTCGACGGCGCGAACCGGCTGAAGGATCTGATCAAGCAGGTGAAGGTGTCCGGGATGGATGCCGTGGCGGTCACCGACCACGGGAACATGTTCGGGGCGTACGAGCTCCAAACATCCGCGCTGGAGGCGGGCATCAAGCCCATCCTGGGTGTCGAAGCGTACATTGCCCCCGGATCGCGCTTCGACCGCGAGAGCGTGAGGACGTTCGACGGCGAAGGGAATAACTATCACTTGACGCTGCTGGTCGAGACGCCGGACGGCTATCGGAACCTGGCGCGGCTCGTGTCCGAGGCGTTCCTCTCAGGCTTCTATTACAAGCCGCGCATGGACTGGGAGCTTCTCGAGAAGTATCACGAGGGAATCATCGCGCTCTCGGGCTGCCTGAACTCGGAGGTTTCGAAGCGGCTCCGGATCGGCGATTACGAGGGCGCGAAGAAGACGGCCCTCAAGTATCGCGACCTCTTCGGCAAGGACCGCTACTTCATCGAGATCATGGATCACGGCCTCCCCGAGCAGAGGCAGATCCTGCCGGACCAGATGCGGCTTTCCTCGGAGACCGGCATTCCGCCAGTCGCGACGAACGACTCGCACTACCTGACGCGCGACGACGCCGCGGCCCAGGACGTCCTTTTGTGCATCGGGATGGGAAAGACGCTCAACGACGCGAAGCGGATGAAGTTCTACAACTCGGAGTTCTACGTGAAGAGCCCCGAGGAGATGAGCGACGTGTTCCGCCCGCTCACGCTCGAGGCGGTGAGGAACACCGCGGCCATCGCGGAGCGCATCACGCCCAGCGTCATCGTGGATACGGGGCTCAAGATCCCGATGTTCCCCGTCCCCGGAGGCGACCGGACGCCCGAGGTGTATCTCGAGGACCTCGCGAAGGAAGGGCTGGAGCGGCGGCTCGAGCCTCAGCGCGCGGCGTTCGAGAACGGCACCGCGAAAAAGCCCCGGCAGGAGTATGACGCGCGGCTGGCGTGGGAGCTTTCCGTCATCCGCAAGATGGGCCTCTCGAGCTACTTCCTGATCGTCTGGGATTTCATCAAGTACGCGAAGGACGAGGGAATCCCCGTGGGCCCGGGGCGGGGGAGCGCGGCGGGCTCGCTCGTCGCGTACGCGCTCGCGATCACGGACGTCGACCCGCTCGTGTACGACCTCCTCTTCGAGCGCTTCCTGAATCCCGACCGCGTCTCGATGCCCGACATCGACGTCGACCTGTGCGAGCGCCGCCGCGGCGAGGTCATCGAATACGTGCGCGGCAAGTACGGGCGCGAAAACGTGGGCCAGATCATCACGTTCAACTCGATGAAGGCGCGGGCCGTCATTCGCGACGTGGGCCGCGTCCTCGACGTCCCGCTCGCCGAGGTGAACCGGCTTTGCTCGCTCATCCCGGCGAACCCCGGCAAGCCGACGATGCTCGCCGAGGCGCGGCGCGATGTGAAGGAGTTGGCCGAAGCCCTGAGGGGCAACGAGACGTACCGCCGCCTTTTCGATCTGGGCGAGCGGCTCGAAGGCGTGTCGCGCCACGCGGGCGTCCACGCGGCGGGGATCCTCATCGCCCCGAGGCCCCTCGTCGAGTACCTGCCGCTCTACCGCAACAGCAACGACGAGATCACGACCCAGTTCGAGATGAAGTCGGTCGACCGGATGGGCCTCCTCAAGATGGACTTCCTCGGGCTCATCACGCTGACGATCCTCGACGACGCCCTGCGTTTCGTGATGAAGAAGACGGGAAAGCGCCCTGCCATGGACGCGATTCCGCTCGACGACCCCGAGGTGTACCGGCTTTTCGCGGACGGACGCACGGACGGCGTCTTCCAGTTCGAGTCGTCCGGAATGCGCGACCTGCTCCGCCGGGTGAGGCCCGAGGTGTTCGACGACCTCGCCGCCCTCAACGCGCTCTACCGGCCGGGCGCGCTCGACGCCGGAACCGTGGAGGTCTATATCCAGCGTCGCCGCGGGACGAAGTTCGAGTACCCCCTGCCGCAGCTCGAGCCGATCCTCAAGGACACGTACGGTGTCCTCGTCTACCAGGAGCAGGTCATGCTCGCGGCGCGTGCCGTGGCCGGCTATTCGCCCGGCGAGGCGGACAAGCTCCGCAAGGCCATCGGGAAGAAGGACGAGGCGCTTCTCAAGGCCGAGGGCGACAAGTTCGTCAAGAAGGCGGTCGCGAACGGGACGCCAAAGAGGAAGGCCGAGGAGCTGTGGTCGCTCATCCTGCCGTTCGGCCGCTACGGCTTCAACAAGTCGCATTCGGTCGTCTATGCGCTTCTCGCGTACCGCACGGCATGGATGAAAGTGCATCACCCGGTGGAGTTCCTCGCGGCCACGCTCACCGCCAGCTCGGGCAGCTCGGACGACGTCGTCAAGTACGTGAACACCTGCCGCGACATGAAGATCCCCGTGCTGCCGCCGGACGTCAACGCGTCGGACCTTTCGTTCACGCCGGACGGGCCCGCGATCCGGTTCGGCCTCGGTGCCGTCAAGGGCGTTGGGGAAGGCGCCGTCGCATCCGTTCTCGCAGCGCGCGCGGGCGATGGCCCGTTCAAGTCGCTGACGGATTTCTGCTCGCGTGTCGACCTCCGCCTGAACAACCGGAGGGTCATAGAGGCGCTGATCAAGTCGGGCTGCTTCGACTCCCTCGGGAAGAGCCGGGCCGCATTTCTCGACGGGCTCGACCATGCGATCGACGTGGCGGCCGACGCGCGTGAGGCCGCGTCGTCGACTCAAACTCTCCTCTTCGACGTTCCGAAGGAGACGCAGGTCGAGGATCAGTTTCCCGACAAGGCGGAATGGAGCGTCGACGAGAAGATCCGCTACGAGAAAGAGACGCTCGGCTTCTACATCACGGGCCATCCGCTGGCGCGATTCGAGGACGAAATCCGGATGTTCGGCGACGTTACGTGCGAGACGCTGCGCGAGCGCCTCGACGCACAGGTGAAGCTCGTGGGACTGGTCGGGGCGGTCAAGAAGAGCCAGATCAAAAAGGGCCAGAACGAGGGGAAAATGATGGCGAAGGCCGTCGTCGAGGACCTCACGGGCTCCGTGCCGGTGACCGTTTTCGCGGGCCTTCTCGAGCGCGTCGGGTCGTGGCTCGCGCCGGGCCGGCCCGTGCTCGTCACCGGAACGGTGCGCCTGTCCATGGCGTCCGGTGGCGGGACGCACGATCCGTCCGAAAATGAGTCCGCCGGCATGCCGATCGAGATCATCGCGCGCGAGATCCAGCCTCTCGAGGGCCTGAAGGAGCAAGGCGCGCGCGCGGTGCTCATCGTTCCTCAGAACTTCGAGACCTTCGACGAAGAGGCGCTTAGGGAGATTCTTAGAAGATACGCGGGCTCGGTGCCCGTCTCGCTCGAGCTGCGCCGGCCGGGTCACTTCGCCGCCCGCCACAAAATCGACTCCCGCCTGTGGGTGCGACCCTCGCCCGAGTTCACGGCGTCGATGGAGACCCTTCTCGGGCCGAGCTCCGTCCGATACTCCTATGCGGCTGCTCCATGACCGCCGAGGGCGAAACCGCGCCCGGGTTCGCCGCCGAGGAGGTCAGCGCCCAGCTCGTTCGGGCGGGCGAAGTCGCCGACCGGCGCGAAGTGGGGTTGTGGTTCGTCGGAGGGGCGTTGCGCGACCTGCTCCTCGGCCGCCCGCTTCACGATGTGGATCTCGCCGTGGAGGCGGCCGCCGCGACGGCGCTCGAGCTCGCGATGCGTCTCGGCAAACTGCCCGGCTGGACGCTCGAGAAGTCCCATGCGCGGTTCGGCACGGCGAGGCTCCGGGGGCCCGGCGGCCTGAGCGTGGACGTTGCCGCGACGCGCCGGGAGGAGTATCCGGCGCCGGCGAGCCTGCCCGTCGTCACGGGCACGACCACGATCGAGGAGGATCTCGGTCGCCGGGACTTCACGATCAACTCGATGGCCCTACGGGTTGGCAAGCGCGGCCTCACGGGAAGCGTCCTCGACCCTTTCGGCGGCCGGGGGGACCTCGCTTCCAAGACGCTCCGCCTCCTGCACCCGAAGTCCCTCGTCGACGACCCGACGCGCGCCTACCGGGCGGTGAAATACGCCGTTCGGCTGGGATTCGCGTGGGACGGGGAATTCGAGAAAGCTCTCAAAAAGGCCCGTGCCGCAGGCGCCTTCGGTGCCCTTTCCGGCGACCGGATGCGCAGGGGATTCGAGGAGATTTTCTTAGAAGGGTATTGGGACCGCTCCCTCGGGCTCGCGGCGGAACTTGAACTCTTTGGCGATGTGCTCCCCGGCTGGGCGGGCCCCCATTCACCTTCTAAGAAAAAATCGATTTTGGCCGCTGCGTCGGCGTCCCTCGACGCGCTGCGCCGTGAGCCCGAGAGTCCAAAACCAGAAGTCTCATGGAAGCGTCTCCTCGCGCCGCTGACGGCGGTCGAGCGCGCGGCTGTCGCCTCTCGGCTGAACTTCCCGAAAGCTCTGAGGCGCGCTGCAGAGGCGGAAGAGCCATGACGCGGACCGTGCTGCTCGCGGCGCTGCTCGCGGTAGGTCCCTCTCCATCGCCCGCTCCGACACCGACGGCCCTTCCGACGCCGACGCCAGAGAAGCGCGATCCTCATCTCGTCGCCGCGCTCGAGTCCCGGCAGGGCATGGGGATGGAGCGCGTGGCGCTTTTCGACGATGGGACCCTCGTGAGGGTCCGCGGATATCGCTCCGAGCGGATCGTCGACCGCAAGGCGATCTCGCGGGAGGAGATCGACGTGGTGCGGAGGGTTTGTCTCGAGGCTCTGGCCGTGCGCGCGAAAGACGTCGAGGACCCCGGCCGGTCGGTCCTCGGGGACGCGCAGGC
Organism: uncultured Acidobacteriota bacterium; assembly: GCA_937888435.1. Classification (GTDB taxonomy): domain Bacteria; phylum Acidobacteriota; class Thermoanaerobaculia; order UBA5066; family UBA5066; genus Fen-183. The sequence continues at coordinate 9,774 of CALAQS010000014.1, read as the reverse complement.
GCGGCGCATCACGATCGAGATCACAGATCCGGCCAGCGGCTCGCGCATCTACACGTACGACGATCTCACCTCGCTGCCGTTGGCGGTTGGGAGAGCGCGGGGGGCGCTGGAGGACCTCCGGTCTCGGTTCGAGAAGCAGGATCTCGCCGAGACGAAGTGGGACACGAAGCCCCTGAAGGACGGTACCTTTCTTCGGAGGCGGGCCGACGGCGTCTGGTATCGCGTCGTCCACGACGACACGCTGGATCACGACTTCGAGCTCGAGGAGCTCGACGCGAACGGTGAGCAGGGGAGCCACGAGCTGAGGATCTTCGTGTATCGCGGCGACATCCCGCGCCTCTTCGAGGATCCCGCCGCCGCGGGTTCGCGGCCGCCCGCGCCTTCGCCCGCGACGAGGCGCTGAGGATGGTGCGTCTGACTGCCGGAACATGGCGTGGGCGGAAGCTGGAGATTCCGCCGGGCATCCGGCCGACGACCGAGCTCGCGCGCAAGGCGGCGTTCGACATCCTGGGGGAGGCTGTCGTCGGCGCCAGAGTGCTGGATGCGTGCGCGGGCTCGGGAGCCTACGGCCTGGAGGCGCTTTCGCGGGGCGCCGCGCACGCGACACTCGTCGAAGCGGATCGTGGTGTCGTGAAGGTCTTGAGGGGGAATGTGGAACGGTTAGACGCGGGAGAACGGGCATTGGTCGAAGAGACGACTGTGGCCCGTTTTTCTTCGAATGATGAAGAGGGGAGCGGGGCGGCGCGCGACGTGAGCGGCTTTCACGGCTCGAGTCGGCCCGGTCGGCCGCAGCGTCAGTCGTTCGAAGTGATATTCCACGATCCCCCTTTCGAAGAGAATTCCGAGTCCGATCTCGAGCTTCTCCTTCACCTCTTGCGCCCCGGCGGCTGGCTGTTTCACGAGCGGGGCGACGACGAGGTCTTTCATCCGTCGGGACTCGAGCCAGTCGACCGCCGGCGCTATGGCACGACGCGCTTCCTCATCTTCCGCCCCTCGGGGGATCAACGGCCCTGCTAAACTCCGCGCTTCGCCGCAGCGCGGCTTTGGAGCATAGAGCCATGGGCATGAATCGCAGCCTTTTCACGTCGGAATCCGTCACGGAAGGCCACCCGGACAAGATCGCCGACCAGATCTCGGATGCCATCCTCGACGCGATCCTCAAGGACGATCCTCTCGGGCGGGTCGCCTGCGAGACGCTCGTCACGACGGGCCTCGCGCTGATCGCGGGCGAGATCACGACGAAGACTTACGTGGACATCCCCGGCATCGTGCGGGAGACCATCCGCGACATCGGCTACACGCGAGCGAAATACGGATTCGACTACGAGACGTGCGCCGTCCTCTTGACGATCGACAAGCAGTCGCCCGACATCGCGATGGGGGTCGACACGGGCGGCGCCGGCGACCAGGGCCTCATGTTCGGGCTTGCCGTGCGCGAGACCGAAGAGTTCATGCCCCTTCCGATCACGCTCGCGCACAAGCTCACGATGCGGCTCGCCGAGGCCCGCAAGTCGAAGGCTCTGGAGTGGCTGCGCCCCGACGGCAAGAGCCAGGTCACCGTCGAATACGAAGGCGACCGGCCGGTGCGCGTGGAGGCCGTCGTCATCTCGACGCAGCACGCGGAGACGGTTCCCACGTCGGAGCTGCGCGAGGCGGTGCGCGAGGAGATCATCCGGCGCGTCGTGCCCGCGGCGCTCCTCGACGACAACACGAAGTTCCACATCAACCCGACGGGCCGCTTCGTCGTCGGAGGGCCGCAGGGCGACACCGGGCTGACGGGCCGCAAGATCATCGTCGACACCTACGGCGGCTTCGGGCGCCACGGCGGAGGCTCATTCTCGGGCAAGGATGCCACGAAGGTGGACCGCTCGGCCTCCTACATGGCGCGTTACATCGCGAAGAACCTCGTGGCGGCCGGCCTAGCCGACAAGGTGGAGGTCCAGCTCGCCTACGCGATCGGCGTGGCGGATCCGGTTTCGGTCCTCGTCGAGACGTTCGGAACCTCGAACGTCGACCCCGCGGCGCTTTCGAAGGTCGTGCGCGAGCACTTCAAGCTCACGCCGAAAGGCATCATCGACGCGCTCGACCTGAGGCGTCCCATCTTCAAGAAGACCGCGGCCTACGGCCATTTCGGCCGGCGCCTCCCGGAGTTCACGTGGGAGCGCACCGACAAGGCCGAATCCCTCGCGGCGGCCTTCCGCTCGGCGGTGCCCGCCACCGCCTGACGCGCCGCCCCCTCTCGAGCGTGCAACTCTCTCTGAATCTTTCTAAGAAAATCTTTCTCTATCTTCTTCTCTTCATTCTCCTTCGTATCACGCAAGCATGATCGTATGATATGGTTTCGCGGTGCTGGACTCTGCCGCCGCCCTGTCCGCCCTCGCCGACCCGTTGCGTCTGCGGGCGGTTCGGCTTCTCTCCCATGACGAGCTGCAGGTGCGGGAAATCCAGCGGATCCTCGGGGCCGCTCAATCGCGCGTCTCGAACCACCTCGCCGTGCTGCGGCGCGCCGGTCTCGTCGAGACGCGGCGGACGAACGGGGCCGAGCGCTACGCGGCGACAGGCGACGGGCGGAAGCTCTGGGCCTCGGTGGCCCCGGCCGTCACGGACTCCGCTTTCCCGTCGGACGACGAGCGGCTGAAGGACGTGCTCGAGGAGCGCGCCACGGCGCTTCCCGAAGTGAGCTTCGACGCGGTCGCGGGGGAGTGGGACCGGTTTCAGGGCCCGTTCTACTCGCCGGGAGTCCGCGAGGCGGCGCTCCTCAGACTCGTGCCGCGCGGCCTCAGGGTCGCCGATGTCGGTTGCGGCACGGGCCTCCTGACCCTCACGCTTGCCGGCGTGGCAGAGAGGGTCGATGCCGTGGACGCGAGCGAACGCATGGTGCGCCTCGCGCGAGAGAAGCTCCGGCGCGCAGGCGCCGCGAACGTAACGGTGCGGCGCGCGAGCGCGGAGAAGCTGCCGTTCGACGACGGTGCGTTCGATGCGATCTTCGCGTTTCACCTTCTCCGGCATCTCGTCCGGCCGGCGGACGCGCTCGCGGAGCTCGGGCGAACCGTGAAGTCGGGCGGCCGCGTCGTCCTCGTGGAGCTCGAGCCCCACGGCCTCCGCGCGCTGCGCGCCGTGACGGGCGCGCAGCACCTCGGCCTGCCGCGCGAGACTCTCCGCGCCGGTCTTAGGCGCGCTGGCTTTGCCGCCGCGCGCTTCTCGGCTTTCGCTCCCTACCGCGTCTCCTCGGAGTCCGGGGAAGTCGCACTCGCCACGTACATCGTTGACGCCGTCCGGGATCCCGTGCACGGCCGGAAGGAGATCGCATGACGACCGCCACCCTCCCCGCCCACGACGTGAAGGACCTCGCTCTCGCCGGCAAGGGGCGGCTCCGCATGGAATGGGCCGATCGCTCGATGCCCGTTCTCGCCAGGATTCGCGAGCGATTCGAGAAAGAAAGACCGCTCGAGGGCATTCGACTCTCGGCCTGCCTCCACGTCACGAGCGAGACGGGAAATCTCGCGCGCGCGCTCCAGGCCGGCGGTGCCGACGTGGTGCTCTGCGCCTCGAACCCGCTCTCCACGCAGGACGACGTGGCCGCCGCGCTCGTGGCCGAATTCGGAATCTCGACGTACGCGATCAAGGGCGAGGACAACCAGACGTACTACGCGCACATTCAGGCCGCTCTCCAGCACAAGCCGAACATGACGATGGACGACGGCGCTGACCTCGTGTCGTCGCTGCTGTTCATCGCCCTCGGCAAGGAAGGGCAGCTCGAGCCCTCACTCGCGGCCTGGGTCCGCGGCCTTTCGGCCGCCGAGAGGAAGGCTCTTCTCGAAGGGATCATCGGCGGAACCGAGGAGACGACGACGGGCGTCATCCGCCTCAAGGCCATGGAAAAGGAAGGCGTCCTGAAGTTTCCGGTCGTCGCCGTGAACGACGCGGAGACGAAGCATTTCTTCGACAACCGGTATGGCACGGGCCAGTCCACGATCGACGGCATCATCCGCGCGACGAATCTCCTCATCGCCGGCCTGAACATCGTCGTGGCCGGCTACGGCTGGTGCGGCAAGGGCGTCGCGATGCGGGCGAAGGGCCTCGGCGCGAACGTGATCGTCACCGAGATCAACCCGGTCCGTGCGATCGAGGCCGCGATGGACGGCTTCCGCGTGATGCCGATGTCCGAGGCCGCGAAGATCGGAGACATCTTCGTCACGGTGACGGGCAACAAGAGCGTCCTCTCCGACGAGCATTTCGCCATGATGAAGTCCGGCGCGGTCATCGCGAACTCGGGCCACTTCAACGTCGAGATCGACATACCGTCGCTCGAGAAGCGGGCTTCGTCGCGCCGCATTATCCGCGAGTTCGTCGAGGAGTTCCGTCTCAAGGACGGCCGCACGATCTTCCTGCTCGGAGATGGACGTCTCATAAACCTGGCGGCCGCCGAGGGCCACCCGGCGTCGGTGATGGATATGTCTTTCGCGAATCAGGCCCTCGGCGCCGAGTACATGGTCAGGAACCACGCGACGCTCGGAAACAAGGTCCACTCGATTCCCGCGGCGATCGACGGCGAGATCGCGCGCCTCAAGCTCGCCTCGATGGGCATCGCGATCGACGTGCTCACGAAGGAACAGGAAAAGTATCTGGCAGGATGGGAGGAGGGAACCTAAGAAGAGATTTCTTAGAAAGGATTTTTTGGGGCGGCCGGGGCCTTTCGGCGCCGCCGCCGCGTCCTGCTCGGGCACCTTCTAAGAAAATCGCTCTTACGTCCTAACTCCGAGGAGCCCCCACGCCGCGCCGAGGCCGAAGAAGATGTTCGGCGCCCAGGCGGCGAGGAAGGGCGGGATCGCGCCCTGCTGCCCGAACGAGACGAGAAGCGCGGAGAGGAAGAGGTACGTCAAGCCGAGGAAAAGCGCGACGCCGACACCCGCTACGGCCCCACGCTTTCCGTACGCGAACGCGAAGGGGAGTCCGATGAGCGTCAGCAGAAGAGCGGACGCCGCCGCCGCTGTCTTCTGGTGGAGACCGGTCGCGAGTGCAGCCGTGTCGGCGCCGGCTCTGCGACGCACGTCGATGAACCGCGCGAGCTCGCGAAACGTCATCTGACGCGGGTCGGCCCGGCCGGCGGCGAAGCCGGCGGCGGCTTCGGGCGCCTCGATGAAGAAGGGATCGTCGCGCCGAATGGCGAGGGTATTGCCCGGCGAGAACGTCCGGATCCAGCCGCTTTCCGCGAGAAGACCCTTCCCCGGTACGAGGCGCGCCCGGGCAGCATCGTGGCGCGAGACGAGCCGCCAGCTCGCTGGGTCGATTTGAAGCACGGTGACGCCACTCGCGACCCGGGAGGCCGGGTCGTATGCGTCCGCCGCCAGGAAGCGTCCTCCGTCGCCTCGGAACCAGGCACCGCCGGCCCCGCTGAGGGGTGGCTTCTGGCCCTTGAGCAGGAAGCGAATTCGGTCGGACTCGGAAGCCGCCGCCGGAACGACGCGCTCGGCGAACAGGAACAGCCCCGCTCCCGCCGCGGCGGCGAGCACGAGAAGGGGAGCCGTAGCCCGATGCAGTGAGACTCCGTGCGCGAGAAGGGCGGTCGTCTCGCCGGAGCGCACGAGGCCCGCGATGGTCACGAGCGCCGCCACGAGAAACGCGAACGGTACGATGTCCAGAATGATCGGGGACAGGAAGGCCTGGTAGTAACGCAGGATGAGAGTCGTCGGTGGCCGATGCCGCGCGATGTCGTCGGAGATCTCGAGGTAATCGATGAGCACGTAGAGCGTGGCAATCGAGGTGACGACGAGGGCGAAGGCGCCGAGAAATCGCCGCGCGACGTAGCGATCGATGAGGAGAAGGCCCGGAAAAGGACCCCGCCGGCCCCGAAGGCTCCGCCCCTTCTCGGTGATGAGGGTTTCACCAGCGTCCGCCGCCTCCGTCGAATCGGCCGGAGCGGCGGTCCACACAGGAAGGGAGAAGACCGACTTGTCACGCCGCACGCGGGCGAGCGCGAAAACGCCAAAAGCCAGGAGGAGGAGGTTCGGCAGCCACATGGCGAGAGCCGGTGACATCCGACCTTCGATCGCGCGGGCCTCGCCAGTGGCGAGAAGGGCGTAGTAGAGAAGCACGATCGCTACCGACACTGCGAACCCGGCCGCCCGCCCCCCGTGCCGGTTGACGATTCCGAGGGGCAGCCCTATGAGGCCGAATACGAGGCAGGCCGCCGGAAGCGCGAACTTCTTGTGGACCTCGGTGAGCGCGAGCCTTCGGTCTTCGGGCCGCCGCGTGCGGGCCGCGGCGCGTTCCAGAAGCTCGCGCAGCGTCTGCTCGCGAATCTGTTTCTCCGTGACGCCGCGGGTTGGGCCATTGTCCTGCAGGACCATGCGGTGTTCGGAGAAGGACGTGACGTCGTACCGGGCGCCGCCGTCCTGCATGTGGTGGGTCTCGGCGTCTTCGACGCGCAGCCAGAGACGGCCCTGGTCCTCCTCCAGCTCCAACCAGCCTCGCCTTGCGAGGGTCAGCCGTTCACCCTCGGCGCTGGAGCGGTCCGAGATGATGAGGCCCGTGAGCTCGCGGCGGTCGGAGGACGCCCCCTCGGCGTAAACCCGAAGCCCGGCAATCTCCGGACTGAAGACGCCCGGCTGGATCCGCTGGGCGAACGCGAAGCTCGAGAGGCGGAGCTTCATTGCGTAAAGGAGGTGGTTTGTCCGCGGGACGACGCCAAGCATGAGCGCGAGCGTTGCGGCTCCGATCGCGACAGCGAGGAGTGCGATCGGCCGATAAAGGGACATCAGATCGACGCCCGAGGCGCGGAGGGCAGTCAGCTCGGAGTCAGCCGACAGCCGGCCAATTCCGATGAGAAGCCCCAGGAGAAACGCGACGGGCAGCGTGAGCACGACGATGTGCGGGAGCGAGAGGGCGACAACCAGTCCGGCCTCGACGAACGGCTGCTCGCTTTGCACGAGAAGCTCCGCGAACTGCACGAGCCCCCGGACGGCCATGAACCCCGTATAAGCGAGGAAGCCGACGAGCGTTGGCGCGAGCACCTCGCGGAACACGTACCCATCCAGACGCCGAAGCACGCCCGATGGTAGCCGGAAGATGAGCGTTTCTTAGAAGGTAAAGAGCGCTGCGGGCAGTTGGCTGGGTGCGTCGACCGGGGCGTGCGGGCCGCATCGTCCCGCCAATATGCAACGTCCGATAATATTTATTATGTTAAATTTGATATCCACCTTGCCATAAATCGTAAGGCTGCCAGGAACTCCGGATCCCCCCCGCGCGGCGGGCTAGTCGCTTGGTTCCGGGGGCCGGTGGATTTTCTTAGAGCGTGGCCTGCGCCAAGCGTTCGCTCCACGCCTGGCCCTTATCTCTCGCCGCGCCCGTCCTCACCTTTCGGAGAAATTTGCAGGCACGTCTAGGTATAGACCATGTCGTGGGGGCGGGAAGCAGAATCCTATTTCTTCGCTTTCGCCTTGACGAACCGGCCCTGCGCCTCGAGGTCGATGTCCCCTGCTTCGATCCGGCGCGCAAGATCGCGAATCGCCTCGAGGATCTCGTACCTTTTGTGAATGTGTCCCTTCAGGACGAGGCTCACCTTGTAGCGTTTGTCCTCCGGAGCGAAGTCCAGGGTGTAGGCCTTCTTCATTCCACCGAGCTTCGAGCTAGTACCGCGCCGCGCGTCCTTCCTCACTTCTCGCAGAACGTCGCGGCTCAATCCCTCGCCGCCGGCCATCGCCACGACCGCTGCGAGCATTAGGTCTTCGTCCTTCAGTCTTCCAAGCTCTAGGAGGAACGACCTCGATCCAATGTCGGCGCGCCGACATTCTGCCTGCACGCGGTCGGGAAGCCGCGAGATCGATAGAGCCTCCGTGATCGTCACGCGCGACTTCCCCACGGCATCGGCGATCTGCTCGTGCGTGTATCCGTGACGTTCCTGAAGCGCCTTGTATCCCTCGGCCTCCTCGAAGGGGCTTAGGTCCTTGCGCTGGAGATTCTCGACGAGCGCAATCTCGAGCAGCTCGTTGTCCGGTACGTCCATCTCGATGCACGGAATCTCCGAGAGACCCGCGTCGAGGGATGCGCGAAAGCGCCGCTCGCCCGAGATGATCGTGAAGCGCCCATCGCCACGTGGACGTACGAGAATTGGCTCGAGCACGCCCTTGTCGACGATCGACTTCGTGAGGTCCGAAAGGTCGCCCATAGCGCTCCGCGGCTGATCGGGATTCGCCTCGATGAGGTGGATGGAAATGCGGCGTCCGACCGGCAACTCGTCCGCTCGAACGAGTTGCTCGACGAAATGCGAGTCGTGGCGCATGCGCGAAGTTTCGGGGAGACCGCGGCGCTTAGACACGAGAGAGTATCTCCTCCGTCAGGCTGTAGTACTCGAGCGCGCCTGACGAGCGCGGAGCGAATGTGAAGATGGATTCTCGATACGCGGGCGACTCCTCCAGCCGAATGGACTTCGAGATCGTCGTCTTGAAGAGCTTTCCCTTGAAGACCTGGTCGATCTGGCTCTGGATGTCTTTTCCGAGCGTCGTGCGCTTGTCGTGAAGCGTAATCACGACGCCCAGAATCTGGAGGTTCGGATTCGGCCGGTTTTTGATCTTCTCGATCGTCTCGAGAAGGTCGTCAGTGCCCTCGAGCGCGAAGTACGAGGATTGAATCGGAATCAGGATGTGCGTCGAAGCGACGAGCGCGTTCACGGTGATCATGCCGAGCGTGGGCGGCGTGTCGATGAGGATTGCGTCGTACTCCCCCGACTCTCGCACGACCTGAAGTTTGTCCTTGAGCCGGAAGTGCCCGTCGAGCTCGCCGAGGAGCTTCGACTCGACCTTCGCGAGCGAGATGCGGGCAGGCGCTACCGTGAGCTTCGGGACGCTCGTCTGTTTGACGATGTCGAAGAACGACACGTTCGGGTCGGTGAGAACCTCGTACATCGACTTTTCCACGTCCTTGCGATCCACGAAAGACATCGTCGAGTTGCCCTGGGGATCGAGGTCGATGAGGAGAGTCCGGAGACCCTTTTGCGCGAGCGCAGCGGCAAGATTGATCGCGGTCGTGGTCTTTCCCACGCCGCCTTTCTGATTTGCAACAGTGATGATCATGCGCTGGAGACGCGGATGATACGGAGGGGGCGAGGAGGCTTCAAGGACGAATCGTTCGTCCCGCCGGGAAAATCACATCCGGTACTTGCCGAGGGTGTCCGGATCGGCTTCCTCGAGCCACTTTCTCAGGCGCTCCGAGTTCTGGGCTTCCGCGGTGTCTTCTCCGCTCCGGCTCATTTCGAGGACCGACTCCTCCACGAAAACGGGTGCCCGGAGCCGGAGAGCCAGGGCAATCGCATCCGACGGTCGGCTGTCCACGAGGACGTCCTTGTTTGCGATCCTGAGGTGGATCTGGGCGTAGAACGTGTTTTCCTTGAGGCAATTGATGACGACCCGCTGCACGTCGCCCTCGATCTGCATGATCAGGTTCTTCAGGAGATCGTGAGTCATCGGCCGGGGCGTGGTGACGCCTTCCATCTGGAGCGCGATGGCGTTCGCCTCGAACACTCCGACCCAGATCGGCAGAAAGTTCTTCTCCTCCTCGTCGCGCAGAATCACGACCGGCATATTCGCGATCGGGTCGACGATCAACGCTTTCACATCCATCTTGATGCTCAAGGCAACCTCTTCCAAGACTCAATCTAGGGAGAAAGCGCGGATAAAGCAAGGAGGAGGCCGGAATACACAGGCAATCTTGGCTAATAACTCATTTTCTTAGAATGAATTAGAGGAGATTTCCAGATCATGGAAGGCACGCCCGGAT
>CALAQS010000013.1 GCA_937888435.1 uncultured Acidobacteriota bacterium | reverse complement strand
GATACTCGAGGATGTCGAGGAGCGCGCTCGTCGCCGTGGGCTCGTCGCCGTGCATCTGCGACCAGAGGAGGACCGTCGTGGGGCCGCCGCCGACGACGAGCAGGGGAATGTCCCGTCCCTCGGCCGAAACGCCTTCCTCGACGATCGAGAAGAGCCCTGGGTATCGGGCAGCGATCGCGGCGAGCCGCGCGCGCAGCTCCTCGTGCTTGAGGGCGAACGGCGAGATCTCGACCGTGTGCGGCCACGCCTCCCACAGCGCGGACGCATCCGCGCCGGCACCGCCAGCGGGCCGTGCGCCGAGGGCACCCGCGAGAACGAGACCCGCGAGAGCGCGGTGCCGCATCACGGCACAGCTTCCGTTTTCGCGCGCGCCACGCGATGGCGACCCGCAGATTTTGCCGCGTAGAGCGCATCGTCGGCCGCCTGGCGCCAAGCGTCCACGGTCATGCCGTTGACGAAGCCGGCCACGCCGGCGCTGAAAGTCACGTGAAAGACGGACCCGCCGGCGCCGCTGTGCGGCATGACGGAGAACTCCTCGAGCAGGCGGTTCATGAGCCGTTCGGCCTCCCCTTCGGTGAGGTCCTCGAGGATGACCGCGAACTCCTCTCCGCCGAGCCGCCCGACGAGGTCCGAGCCGCGCAGCCTCCTCCTGAGGAGCGCGCCTAGGGCGGCGAGCACGCGGTCCCCGACGGGGTGGCCATGGCGATCGTTGACCGCCTTGAAATGGTCGAGGTCGATGAGGATGAAGGACGCTCCCTTGCCGGGAGTGCGTGTCTGGCGGAGGAGCGCCCCGCGCGCGCCCTCGAGGAAGGCGGTGTGATTCAGGAGCCCCGTGAGCCCGTCCCGGCCCAGGAGGCTCTTCAGGAACTGTGCGCGCTCGATCCGGGCGGCGACCGTGGAGAGAAGAAGCGCCGGGGCGACCGGCTTGACGAGATGGTCGTCGCCGCCGGCACGGATCATCTCGATCCGCGACTTTTCGCGACTCTCGGCCGTCAGGAAAACGACGGGCACGGCCGCGTACTTCTCGTTCTGCCGGAGAAAGCGCACGAGGTCGTATCCCGAGAAACCCGGCAGGTTGATGTCCATGAGGACGAGATCGGGCGTAAAGCCGATCGCTTCGGCCTCGAAACGTGCCGGTTCGGAGCAGATCCGCACCGCGTATCCCGCCGACTCGAGGACGGCCTTGATGAAAGCGGCGTGATCGGGGTCGTCCTCGACGGAGAGGATGCGCGGTGCCTCCGCCTTGTTTCGCTCGAGGAGCTGCCGGAGCCGCCGCGTAAAGAGCTCCCAGTCGACAGGCTGCTCGAAGTACGCGTCCGCCCCGCAGCGGATCGCCTCGACCTTGTCCACGAAACCCGCGGGTGCGCCCACGACGAACGCCGCCGGACCCTCGCCTCCGGGCATTCCCCGCAGCCTCTCGACGAGCGCCCCGCCTTCCCCGCCGTCGAAGAGCATGTCGACGACGAGCACGTCCGGAACGCGCTGCGAGAGGATCGCTTTGGCGTCCGCGAGATCCGATGCGACGGTGACCGTCATCCCCTCCCGATCGAGCTGCGAGGCCAGCGCCGCGCGGAACTCAGCGTCATCGTGCGCCACGAGAATCTCGATCGCGCGCGCCGAGGCCGAGGGTGCGGCCTCTCCGGCCGGCTCCACCGCACCGCCCGGCTCCGACGTGGCGGGCGCTACCTCCGCGCTGAACGCTCCGCGAACTTCCTCGACGAGCTCGCGCCACGTCCGGATCTCCTTCGACGTCGGAGAGCGGGCGGCCTCCGCGACCGCGTCGCAGGCATGCTCGCCCCGCATGCCGAGGACGCTGACGCGTGGGAAGCCGAACGTCGCCCCCGTTCCGGAGAGCCCGTGGAAGCGCAGGCGAACCTCGGCGAGACTCTCTCGGTCCTCCGGCTTCGCGAGGAGCCTGTCGAGAGCGCCGTCGATCGCCGCGAGCCGGTCGGCCGCGCCCTCCGCGAACTGCCCGCGCAGCTCGCGAAAGGTCCGGCGCCAGGACGAGTCCACGCTTACCCCGCCCCGAGAATCGCCCGCACGTTCGCGGCGAGGGACATCGGGTCGAATGGCTTCGTCAGGACGCCTTTGGCGCCGAGAGCCCTGAGGCGCTCGACCTCCGACGCCATCGCCTTGGCGGTCAGGAAGATCACGGGAATCCCAGCCGTGCGCGGATCGGCTTTCAGGAGACCGAGCGTTTCGGGACCGTCCTTCTCGGGCATCATGACGTCGAGGAGGATCGCATCGGGAGCGTCCGCGACCGCCCTGGCGATCCCCTCCATTCCGCTTGCGGCCTCCACGACTTCCATGCCGCCAACGCGCCCGAGGGCGAGCCGCGAGATGGCGCGAATGTCGTCCTCGTCGTCGATGATGAGAATCTTCATGCGGACCTCCTCGCCCCTTCCGCGAGAAGCTCGAGGGCGACCGAGCGAAACTCATCCTCTGCCTCGCGGGACTTCGTGAGATAGCGGGTCGGCCCGAGGACGAGCCGTTCACGGTCGCCCTGCAGGAGGTCGCGCCCGGTGTAGACGAGAAGAGGGAGGTCGCGAAGCGTTTTGTCCCGGCGCAGCGCATCGACGACCTGCGAGCCGTCGCCGTCGGGGAGGCCGAGGTCGAGGACGAGGAGGTCGGGCTTCAGGGCGTGCGCCGCGGCGATCGCCTCTCGAGCCGTGGTGGCCCTTTGCGTCGCGACCCGGTCCTGCGCGAGCCGAAGCTCGAGAATCGAGAGCAGCTCCTCGTCGTCGTCTACGAGAAGCGCGAGGCCCAAGGCGCCTTTGATGCTCCCGCTGAGTGAAGAGCGGGCGACCGAAGCCAGAGCGATACGGAACCAGAACGTGCTGCCCGCGCCCTCCGCGTCCCGGACGCCGATCGAGCCTCCGTGCTGCTCGACGATCGACTTGCAGATCGCGAGCCCGAGCCCCACACCGCCTTTGCGCCGCGAATCGGAGGCTTCGACCTGCCGGTAGCGCTCGAAAATGGCCTCCCTGAGAGCCGGCGGGACGCCCCGGCCCCGATCTTCCACCTGGAATTCCGCCATCGAGGGTCCGGGAACGACCCGCACCGTCACCGTGCTGCCCGCCGGCGAGAACTTCACGGCGTTGGAGAGGAGATTCACGAGGACCTGCACGAGGCGATCCGCGTCCGCGCGCACGCGGACCGATGCCGGCTCGGCCACGAGCGAAACCCCCGCCTGGTCCGCGAAGCTCTGGACCGCTTCGAGGGCCCGCGTCACGATCGGAGAGATCTCGACCGATTCGAGCTCCATCTCGAGCCGGCCGCCCTCGAGCCGCTCGAGGTCGAGAATGTCGTTGATGAGGCCGATGAGTCTCACGGCGTTGCGCTCGGCCACCGCGACGATCTCGCCGGCCTCGGCGGACAGCGGGCCTAGAACGCCGCCCGCGAGAAGCCCGAGAGAGCCTCGGATGGACGTGAGCGGGGTACGAAGCTCGTGACTGATGGAGGACATGAACTCGCGCTTCAGGCGGTCCACTCCGCGCCGCTCGGTCACGTCCACGATGCTCCCAGCGAAGCGGCGGCCTTCCGGCGTGTCGACCTGGAACAGCGAGAGCTCGAGCGGAAAGATCTCTCCATTCTTGCGCCTCCCCTCGAGCTCCGTGACCTTCCCGAGCGACTTCCCGAGCACCTCGCGCAGAAAGACGTGGGGATCGGCGCCGGGCGGGAGAGAAAGCAGGGGGCCCATGTACTTCCCGACGAGCTCGGCGCTCGTGTACCCGATCATTCTCTCTGCCGCCGGGTTCACGAGCTCGATCAGACCTTGCGGGTCCACCATGATCAACCCGCCGAGCATGTTCTCCAGAATCGCGCGCGTTCGCTGCTCGCTCGCGCGAAGGGCCTCGGCGGTCTCGTTCGCGCGCGCCGTCGCCGCGGAGAGCTCGTCGTTCGTGGCGCCGAGCCGGACGTTGGCCGATTCCAGGTCGTGCGTGCGTTCCTTCACCTTTTCTTCCAGGCCGTCGCGGGCTTCCTGTAGGGCGACGTTATGCTTTTGAATCTCGCCCAGCATGTCGTTGAAGCCGTCCGCGAGCAGACCCAGCTCGTTGCTCGTGGAACGCACCGCGCGGAGCGAGTAGTCCCTTTCCCTCGAAACACGCTCGACCGTCCTCGTCAGATCGAGAATCGGCGTCGCGATACGCCGTGTCACTGCTGCGCCGATCACGGTCGCGGCGAGCGCGGCCAGGACGATGAGTGAGAGGGCCATCGCACGCGTGGCCTGGTAGCGCGCCGTCCCTTCCGCCACGGCGGCGTTCAGAGCGTCGTTCTGGGCGGCGAGGAGCCGGTTCCAGGCGGCGCGGTACACCATCAGCTTGGGAATCATGTCGTCGTTGGCCATGGCGATCGCGGCGTCCCGCCGGCCGGCCGCGAGGATCTTCTTCACCTCCGCCCGACTGTCGAGGTAGGGCGTCCGAAGGGTCTTCACGTCGTTGAAGAGGGCTCTCTCTTTCTCGTTGGAGAGGAGCTCCTCGATCTTTTCCATCCCGGCGCTGATCAGCTTCGTGTTCTCCAGGTTCTGAGCCAGAAGCTGCTCCTCGGACGGACCGCCGGAGACCACGAAGAGCTGCATGGTGATACGGGCGTTATCGATCGAGCGCTGGAGCACCTCGTTCGTGAGGCCCACGACGACGGCGGGCTCGTTGGCGATCCTCTGCAGGCTGGCGTTCATCGCCGCCATCCCTCTCAACGAGAGCCATCCGACGGCGATCAGGAAGACGACGCCGATGCCGACGCCGATGCCGAGCCGCTGTCCGATGCGCGAGGACTTCATGTCAACCTCGCCTTCACGCGAGGATCAGGGAGTGCCAGCGCCAGCCCGGGCGCGTGCGACGAGCCGTAAGCCCGGCCGCAGCTCCGGACCGCGATCGGTTTCATGGGTTCTCGGGCGTCGGGACGAGTGCTCGAAGGGCCGTCGCGAGAAGCTCGGGGTCGAGGGGTTTCGCGAGGTAGCCGTCCGCGCCGAAGTTCGACATGGCCTCCGTGCGGTAGCGCTGCCCCTTGTAGAGCGCCGTCATCACGATGATCTTGATGTCCCGGGTCTCGGGGTCGGCCTTGAGTCGGCGGCACATCTCGCGGCCCTCGAGACGGGGCATGAGCGCGTCGGTCAGGATGACGTCGGGCCCGTAGCTCTTGGCGAGCGTCTTTCCCTCCACGCCGTCCGACGCCTCGATGACGCCGAAGCCGAGGCGCGCCGCGGCTTTCGCGGCCATGCGCCGGATGCCGGCTTCGTCGTCCACGATGAGGAGAAGCGGGCGGCGGACCGACTCGGGAGGCGGATTCGAGGCCGGTTCAGCCGGCCGGTGGTGCTCCTCGAGCTTCGCCTCCCAGAGCGCGGGTGGGGCCTCGCTCCAGAATTTCTGGCGGTACGCGCGCGGCGCCTGGCAGAAGCACTTCCCGCATCCGGAGCAGACGAGCGTGCGCTCGGTCGCAAGGCAGGAGCACCAGGGCACGCTCAGGGCATTGAACGACGTACCGCACGTCGCGCAATCGACGTAATACGAAGAAGGGGAAGAGGCCGGCTCTTCAGGATCCACGGGATACTCATTCGCCGCCAGCCAGTCTAGCGAATGGGGTGCCAGCCGCGCGAGATATTCTCCGAGAGACTCCCATGCCCATCCGACCCGGCTCGCGCCTCGGGGCCTACGAGATTCTCGGTCCTCTCGGGGCCGGAGGCATGGGCGAGGTCTGGCGCGCGCGCGATACACGCCTCC
>CALAQS010000012.1 GCA_937888435.1 uncultured Acidobacteriota bacterium | reverse complement strand
TGACATCAAGAAGGGAAAGTACGTCTACTACCGGTGCTCGGGGTTCAAAGGCAAGGAAGGGCGTGCCTAATTCTCGACGCGCCACACCCCCGGCAATTCCCATTGCGCCCCTACAGGTTTCCGTAAGAGCTGGACCAGATCGTCGAGGGGGCCATCCAGATACGCCGGCAGCTCGCCGCGGGAGCGGGCCTCGCCCAGAATCCTCGCGATCTTGGCGGCCTCGTCCCGTGAAGCGGCGAGCACCTTGGCGAAGCGCGGGTCGCCTCGCAGCGGCTGGAAACTGGGCTCGTAGAGGAGAAAGTCGTACGGAGGCGGGATGCCCGCCTCGACGCCACGGAGAAGGATGCGGATCGATTCGTCCGTCCGGCCGAGGAGGGCGAGTGCCGGGGAGACAAGACCCGTACCGCTTCTGAGAGTCATGGGAGCCGCTCTTCCATCGAGAAGCGGCGGGAGGATGTGTCGCTCCAGCTTCTCGATCATCGCGGTGTCCCGCTCTGCCGCGGCAAGTTGGAACCTGATCTGGCCCCACAACTGGTTCGTGGAGGCGTTGGGGTTTTCGAGAAACTGAGGCTCCCCTCGCGCCAGTGTCCTCCGCGCCTCGTCGAGCCGGCCGAGCTTCAGGAGCGCGTATCCCTTGCTCTCCACGCACATCCAGCCGTCAGGCTCCACCCGCATCGCGCGGTCGCTTACGAGGAGTGCCTCCTCCGGTCTCCCGAGAACGCTCAGATCGAACACCGCGATGGCGCTTGCGGGGAGGTAGAAGGGATCGACGTTAACCGCCCAGAGAGCCGCGGCGAGCTGCAGGGAGAGGGAGCCCCTCACCACGGCATTCGAAACTGCCTCGTGGGTCAGGGCATAGCTCGGCGAGAACGAGGCCGCCTTGAGTGCGTACTCGAGCTGGCGCTCGAGGTCGGGCTCCCTTGCGTACCACTCCATCACGCTGAGGTGGGCCCACGCTCGGCCGCAGCGGCGGTCGATCTCGAGGGCCCGGCGAATCCACGCCTCCCACTCTTTCTTAGCCCCGCTCGCTTCTCCTTCGCGATCGAACTTCAGGGCGTACATGCCTCCGACCCCTACAGCGGCGTTCGCGAACGAAGGATCTTCCTTCAAGGCACGCTGGTATGCCGTCATGCCTGCATCGAAATCCCGCGGATGGCGCAGGTTGAGGTAGCGGTTCCCAAAGTAATCGCCTTCCCGGAGAGCCAGCTCAGCCGCGGACGAGACTACGGTCGTTGGGACCGGAGAGGCTGCCGGCCTGACCGCGAGACGGATCCCTTCGGCCGCCTGGCGTGCGAGATCGTTGTAGGTCTCGCGGGGGCCCTCGTACTGCCTTCCCCACCGCACCTTTCTCGTTGCCGCGTCGACGAGCTGGACATTGAGCGCAAATCGACCCGGTGAGGTATTGATCGACGTGACGATGAAGCTGGAAACCTGGTACAGGTCGGCCAGCTTGGAGAGATCGCCCTTGACCTTCTCCACCTCAAGACTCGTGGGTGGCACCTTCGTGTCAAGCCCTTCGACCTGGGAAAGAAGAGTCGAGATGGTGCCCGGGACGGCGTCTGTCAGGAACGCCACCTCCGGCGCGCCGTAGACGGTACACGGGAGGGCGAGGACGCTCGGCAGGCCGCTGGAGACGGCCGAGTGCTTCCGGTTGCCGAGGATCAGCGCCCCGACGGCCAACGCAGCAAGAAGCGCCGCGCCCGCAAGCACCTTCCGGCGCCGGTGCAGCCACACGCCCGTCGGTGACATCGGAGCCGCTGGCCTTGCAGTCGAAACCTCCTGGAGCGCCTCGAGCGCGAAGACGACGTCGCGAGCCGACTGGAACCGGCTCTCCGGCTCCTTCTCGAGGCAGTGCTGGACGACGTGCTCCAGCCCGGCCGACACGCCGCGGTTGGTCTCGGAGATGTCTGGCGGCTCCTCCCGCAGGATCGCCGACATCGTGTCGGCGGGCGTGTCTCTCTGGAAGGGTCTCTTGCCAGACAGCATCTCGTAGAGGACGACTCCCAGCGCGAAGAGATCCGTCCGGGCGTCTACGGGCTGGCCGCGGATCTGTTCGGGAGACATGTAGGCGACGGTGCCGACTGCAGTGCCGGCCTGAGTGGCGGTGGCCGTGGGCGTCTCAGTGTCGACGCCGGAGGGCTCGAAGGAGGGAAGCAGCTTGGCGACGCCGAAGTCGAGGATCTTGACGTGCCCGTCCTTCGTGACGAAGACGTTCTCAGGCTTGACGTCGCGGTGGACGATCCCTTTCTCGTGGGCCGCTGCGAGGCCGTGAGCGATCTGGATCGCGTAGTCGACGGCCTTTTTCGGCGGGAGGGGAACGCCGATCTTCTCTCTCAGGGATTCGCCCTGCAAAAGTTCCGAGACGATGAAGGGGCTTCCTTCGTGCGTTCCGACGTCGTGGACGACGAGGATGTTGGGGTGGTCGAGCTGGGCGGCCGCGCGGGCTTCCTTCTCGAAGCGCGAGAGGCGATCGGGGTCCGAGGTAAGGCCGGGACGGACGACCTTGATGGCGACGTCGCGCCCCAGCCGTGTGTCCCGCGCCCGCCAGACCTCGCCCATCCCCCCTGCGCCGAGAAGGGACACGATCTCATAGGGGCCGAGGCGGGTACCCGGCTGCATTGGAGGTCCTTGTTAAGGGATAGGAAGTTTGAGTCGCGGCGTCAATGATTCGGTTGACCGCCACGAGCGTGGCGGGGGTACGAAGCGACGAAACTCCTCATCCCGCAACGGTTAAGACGAGACGGTTCGCTCGGCGTCTTCCGACGTCAAGAGCCCGGTAGTCCCGGACCACCGCGCTCTGAGACATCAGCCCGGGGAGCCAGGTTGATCTCTCAGAGCGTCGAGGAGAATGAATTTCCGGCGCTCTGAGTTTTTCTAGGACCTCTTCCGGCGCAGGTCTCCCGAGGATCGAGATCTCCAGCGCGTCCTCGGAGATTCTCACGTTTGCGATGACCAGCCGGATGCCCTCGCGCTGCTGGTAGGGCGGCAACGTCTGGTACAGCGATCGGAACTTTCCGAGCGAGGCCATCATCCTGTAGGGGCGCAATGGGAATTGCCGGGGACTGTGGCGCGATGAGACCCGAGTCACGCCCTCGGTCTCTTTCTCGGCGCGCACATTTCAACCTCTAGCCCAAGGCTGTT
>CALAQS010000011.1 GCA_937888435.1 uncultured Acidobacteriota bacterium | reverse complement strand
GGAAGAAGACGCGCTGGACGCAGCCGGCCACGAGCCCGACCCGGAAGCGCCGGGCTGAGATCGCCGGCGTGAGGCTCGGGAGGCCGGCCGTCAGAGCGGCGCCGTCGACCTCCGGCATCAGCGCCTCGAGCTGCGCGAGGCGCCGGGGCAGGAGCCGCAGGACGCCGGTCCGCCGCACGAGCGCTTGCAACCCGCTCCTCGCGTACAGGAACGCGAAAACCGCGAGCACCCTCAGCCTTCGCGGATAGGGAAGCAGCGCGAAGAGCATCGCCCGGTAGAGGGCGTCGAAACCGCCGCGGTCGTAACGCTCCTCGATCCGCGCGCGGGTCTCCTCGATCAGGACGTCGTATTTCACGCCCGACGGACAGGCGGGGACGCACCCCATGCAGCCGAGACATCGGTCGAAGTGCGCGACGACGTCGGCGTCGAGCGTCAGCGTCCCGTCGGCGAGACCGCGCATGAGATGGATGCGGCCGCGGGGCGAGTCCATCTCCTCGCCCCACGACTGGTACGTCGGGCACGCGGGGAGGCAGAAGCCGCAGTGCACGCAGTCGTCGAGGAGGCTCCGCCCCGTCGGCGCCGACTCCGACATCAGATCCCCCCCACGAAGCGGCCGGGATTCAGCCGGCCTTCGGGATCGAGCCGGTTCTTCAGCTCGCGCATGAGCGCGAAGGACGGCGGCGGCGGGCCCCAGGGGTCCGCGTGCGCGCGCACGTCATCCGGCGCCTCCTCGAGGACGAGCGACCCTCCCGTCCCCGCGAGGGAGCCGCGAACGGATTCCACCGCCTGCGCAACGAGGACCGCACCTTGCGGGAGCCCGGCGACGAACCCCAGTCCGAGAGTCGGATAGAGCACGAAGGACGCTTCGCCGAGGGCGCCCATGAGCTTCGCGAACGGGCCTTCGACGAGGGCCTCGAGCGCCGCGGGGAGAAAGGCGAGCTTCGCGCGCAGGGGGCCGGCCGTTCGGAGCGCGTCATGGCGTTCCCAGACAGCGCGCGCCTCGGTCTCGGAGAGGACGTCGCAGTCGCTTCCCGGCGGCTGGCCGACGAGCTGCCGGAGCCGGTCGCGCTGCTCGGCCACGCCGGCCGGGAACCCTTCGAAGCGGATCGCGACGTCGAAAAGCCGCCCCTGAAGAAGCGCGGCGACGGCCGCCGGCTCGAGTTGCGCGCCGCGCATCGCCGATGCGAGCTCTCTCACGCCCCGGGCCGTCCGAGCCCGGGCGACGAGGGTGACGTCGGACTCGGGAAGCGGGTGCAGCCGGAAGGTGACGGTCGCCACGAGCCCGAGCGTTCCGAGCGATCCCACCATCATCTTCGGCAGATCGAAGCCCGCCACGTTCTTGACGACCTTTCCGCCTCCCTTCGCGGAGACCCCGTCGGCGCGCACGAGGGAGACCCCGATGATGAGATCCCGGAGAGATCCGTATCGCGTCCGCAGTGGGCCGAAACCGTTCGTCGCGAGGAGGCCGCCGATCGTTCTTCGTTCTGGGAGCGGTGGATCGAGGGCCAGGCGCTGCCCATGCGCCCCGACGGCGCGCTGCAGGTCGGCGAGCGTGATGCCAGCCTCCACGACGATGATCTGGTCGGAGGGCGCATGCTCGACGATGCGCGTGAGATGTTCCGTCCTGAGGACGGCGTCGAGTCGCCGGGGAGGCCGGCCCAGCCCGAGCGCCGTCCCGCCGCCGACGAATCCGACGCTCGCGGAGGCGCGCGCCTTCTCCTCGAGAACGGCGGCCGCCTCCTCGACGGTCGAAGGAGAGAAGACCTCCTTCGGAAGGACGCCGAGGATCGCGTCGGCGCTCGCACCGGCCCGGACGGCGGCGGGAGCGGTCGCGTTCATCCGCGACCTCGCCTGTCGGCTCGGCCGCGGCACGTACCTGCGGCCCTCGGCTGCGCCTCGGTCCTCCGGTTCATCCGCGCGTCGCCTCGCCCGACAGCTCGGAGGGATGCGGGACATAGGGCCCCGGAAGATCCCCGCAGAGCCGAGGCGTCGGAAAGACCTTTCCGGGGTTGAGCCGCCTTTCGGGATCGAACGCGCACCGCACGCGCTGCATGGTCTCGAGATCCGCCTCTGTGAACATCTCGCCCATGTAGGCCACCTTCTCGGCGCCCACGCCGTGCTCGCCGGTGATGGAGCCGCCGAGCCGGAGGCACAGCCTGAGGATCGCGCCGCCGAGCTCCTCGGCGGCCTTCTCCTGGCCCGGCACGCGGGCGTCGTAGAGGACGAGCGGATGCAGGTTGCCGTCGCCGGCGTGGAACACGTTCGCGACGCGAAGCCCCGCCTTTTTCGAAAGCTCCGTGACCTCGTGGAGCACCTCGGCGATCGTCGAGCGCGGGATCACGCCGTCCTGGACGATGTAGTTCGGGCTGATGCGGCCCACGGCGGCGAAGGCGCTCTTGCGGCCCTTCCACATGAGGGCCCGTTCGTTTTCGTCCTTCGGAATCCGGATCTCGAGGGCGCCCGCCTCGCGCGCCAGCTCGACGGAGTGGCGGGACGTGTGCTCGACCTCGGCGAGCGGCCCGTCGACGTCCATGAGCAGCGACGCTCCCACGTCCGGCCAGTCGACGCCGGTGGCGGCCACGGCCGCCCGCATCGCGAGCCCGTCCATCATCTCGATCGCGGCCGGCACGACGCCCGAGGCGATGATGGAGGAGACGGCGTTTCCCGCCTCGTCGGTGGACGGGAAGGTCGCGAAGAACGTGCGCGTGGCCTGCGGCTTGCGGAGCATCCGGAGCACGACTTCGGTGACGATGCCGAGCATCCCCTCGCTTCCCACGAAGATTCCGGTCAGGTCGTACCCTGGCGCATCGAGAGCCGGCCCCCCCAGGTCCACGACCGTGCCGTCGGCGAGGACGACGCGTGCGCCGAGGACGTGGTTGGACGTGAAGCCGTATTTCAGGCAGTGGGCCCCGCCCGAATTTTCCGAGACGTTTCCTCCGATCGTGCAGACGCTCTGCGAAGACGGGTCGGGCGCGTAGTAGGTGCCCGCGGGGCCGAGATGCTTGCTGACGTCGAGGTTGGCCACGCCGGGCTGAACGCGCAAGAAGCCGTTTTCCAGGTCGACCTCGAGAATCCTCTTCATGCGCGTGAGCGCCACGACGACGCAGCCCGGCACGGGTAGCGCGCCGCCGGACAGGCCGGTGCCGGCCCCCCGCGCGACGAGGGCGAGGCCGTTTTCCCATGCGAGCTTCACGACGGCCACGACCTCCGCGGTCGAGGCGGGAAGGACGACGAGTCCGGGCATGACGCGGAAGCTCGTGAGCCCGTCGCACTCGTAGGTGCGAAGGTCGGAGGGATTGGAGATGCAGTTCTTCGCGCCCACGAGCGCCGACATCCGTGCGACGACGTCGCGGGAGATCGTGACGGCCGGCGCGTTGGCGACGCTCATTCGGGCCGTGATTATGTCCCCCGCAGGGACGGCACTCTAAGTTTATTGCTCATCGGCCGGTATTTTTCCGTTCCTCGCGGCGAGGAGAAGATAATTCATCCAGATCATCGCCATGTTGTCGCCCCCGATCCACCCTGATCGGAAACGTTAACCGTTCGCTGACGGAGGTTCGATGTTTCACCAGAACTACGACCCCTTTGGGAACGCCTTTTTCTCGACGATCGTGGCAGCCATGCCGATCATCGTCCTGCTCTACTTCATCGCCTTGCATCCGAATCGCGACAAGCAGGGCGTCAGGCACCTCGGCATCTCCGCTCCGTTTGCCGCGTTCTACGGCGTCCTGGCGGCGTTCCTCGTCTCGTGCGTCGCGTTTGGAATGCCGCTCCCGTCGGCCATTTCCGCCTTCGCGCTGGGCTCCCTTTCGGGCTTCCTCGGGATCATCTGGATCGTGCTCGCGGCCATGTTCCTCTACACGATGACCGTCGTCACGGGCAAGTTCGAGATCGTGAAGGAATCCATCATTCACATCTCGTTCGACCGCCGGCTCCAGGTCCTCCTGATCGCGTTCTCTTTCGGGGCGATCATCGAGGGGACCTCGGGCTTCGGAACTCCGGTCGCGATCGCCGGTGCCGTCATGGTGGGCCTCGGCTTCAAGCCGTTCCAGTCGGCGGTGCTGAACCTTCTCGCGAATACGGCGCCGGTGGCCTGGGGCGCGATCGGGACGCCGATCGTCACGCTCGCGGCCGTGAGCGGGCTCGACGAGAGGACGCTCTCGGAGATGGCCGGCCACCAGCTTCCGTTCGTGTCCGTCCTCGTCCCCTTCTGGCTCATCGCCACGTTCGTGAAGATGGAGGGAGGGACGTGGAAGGAGGTCTGGGAGGTGTGGCCGGCGGCGCTCTGTTCGGGCGGATCGTTCGCGGTGATGCAGTGGTTCGCCTCGGGTTACGCGCCGACCCATCTCATGACGGACGTCGTGTCGGGCGTCTTTTCCGTCGTCTGCACGGCCCTCTTTTTGCGCTTCGTCTGGCACCCGAAGACTCGTTTCCTGTTGAAGTCCGAACGCGAGGCGGCGAAGGCGAACGCGGCCACGGCCGGCGCCGCGCCTCTGGAGACGTGGAAGTACAAATACACGGTGGGCCAGACGGCGTACGCCTGGTTGCCCTGGATGATCCTGATCCTCTGCTGCGGCATCTGGGGGATGCCCACGTGGAAGACGACCCTGAACAACGTCTTCTCGAACGTGAAGATCAAGACGACGCTTCTCGGCTCGCCGTTCACGGGCACGCTCTCGCTGCCAGGCTGGGACATGCCGGCCCTTCACAACCAGGTGCAGCGGGTGCCGCCCGTGGTCAAGGCCGGCGCCAAGCCGGAAGGCGCCCGATTCGCGATCAACTGGCTCTCCGCCGCGGGCACCGGCGTCTTCGTGGCGGCCCTTCTCTCGGGGCTCGTCCTCCGTTTGACGGCGGCCCAGTGGAAAGAGGCCTTCTTGCGAACGGCGCGCCGGATGAAGGTCCCGGTGCTTGTCATCGGCCAGGTGCTCGGGCTCGGGTTCCTCACGCGCTATTCCGGCACGGACGCGGTGCTGGGCCTCGCGTTCACCGGGGCCGGGGCTGGCTATCCGTTTTTCGCGGCCTACCTCGGCTGGCTGGGCGTCTTCCTCACGGGCTCGGACACGGCCTCGAACGCCCTGTTCGGCAGCCTGCAGCGCATCACCGCGCAGCAGCTCCACCTGAACGAGGTGCTCATCGTCGCGACCAACTCGACCGGCGGGGTCATGGGAAAGATGATCGACGCGCAGTCGATCATGGTCGCCTGCGCCGCATGCTACGAGGACCCGAAGGAAAGATCCCATGCCCTCGGGCCGATCTTCCGGACGGTGTGGTGGCATTCGGTCGCCGGCGCCGCGGTGATCGGAATCATCGCGCTCCTTCAGGCTTACGTTTTCACGGGCGCCATCCCCGCCTTACCCATCGGAAAATGAGACAGGTGATCTGCACCTGAGTAGGATCCTTCCGCCGGGGGCCCCGCGCCCCCGGCCGGAAGGAGCCTGACGAGGACCCCATGCCGACGGCCGGCGCGCCTGCGGCGCGCGATCCACGCTCCCTCGCCGCCGCCCTCGCCGCGATCGTCGGGGAAGAGCGCGTCCTGACGCGCGCGATCGACCGGATCGCGTGGGCGTCGGACGCGAGCTTCTACCGGCTCGTTCCGGAGGCCGTCGTCCACGCGCGAAGCGCGGACGAGGTCCGCGGCCTCTTCGCCGTCTCGCGCGCGCACGGCGTGCCGCTCGTCTTCCGCTCCGCCGGGACAAGCCTCTCGGGCCAATCCATCACGGACGGCATCCTCGTCGAGACGGCGCGCGGCTTCCGCGGTCTGACGGTGGAGGGGAACGGCGCGAGGATCCGCGTCCAACCCGGCGTGATCGGCGCCCACGCGAACCGTGCCCTCCGCCCCTTCGGCCGGAAGATCGGGCCCGATCCTGCCTCGATCGCGACATGCACGATCGGCGGCATTCTCGCGAACAACGCGAGCGGGATGTGCTGCGGGGTCGCGCAGAACGCGTACCACACGCTCGAGTCCCTGACGTTCCTCCTCCCCTCGGGTACGGCCATCGACACGGCGCGTCCCGACGCGGACGAGGTTTTCCGGGCGAAGGAGCCGGCGCTCTGGCAGGGGCTCGCGGAGCTGCACGCGCGCCTCGTCGCGGACGCGGCGCTCTTCGCGCGCATCCGCGCGAAATACCGGACGAAGAACACGACCGGCTACTCGCTCAACGCGTTCCTCGACTGGGAGCGCCCGGTCGACGTCTTCGCCCACCTCCTCGTCGGGTCGGAAGGGACGCTCGCCTTCGTCTCGGAGGCCGTCCTCGGCACGGTGCCAGACCTCCCGGTGAAGGTCACGGGCCTCCTGCTTTTCCCCGACCTCCACGCGGCCTGCGCCGCGATCGTCCCGCTGAACTCGGCGGGCGCGAAGGCGCTCGAGGTCATGGACCGCGCCTCCCTGCGCTCGGTCGAGGACGAGCCGGGCGTGCCGCCGGCGCTGCGCACGCTGCCGCCGGGCGCGGCGGGCCTCCTCGCGGAATTCCAGGCGGCGCGCGAGGACGAGCGCGACGAGCTCGCTCGCATCGCGGCGTCCGCCGTGTCCGGGCTCACGCTCCTCGAGCCGGCGCGGTTCACGCACGACGCCGCGGAGCAGGCGTGTCTCTGGCGGGTGCGGCAGGGGATGTTTCCCTCCGTCGGCGCCGTTCGGAAGACCGGGACGACCGTCATCATCGAGGACGTCGCGTTCCCGGTCGACCGCCTCGCGGACGCCGCGGTCGACCTCAACGCGCTCTTCGGGGTGCACGGCTATTCCGACGGGATCATCTTCGGCCACGCGCGGGACGGGAACCTGCACTTCGTCCTCACGCAGTCGTTCCGGGACGCCCGCACCATCGATCAGTACGCGCGCTTCATCGACGACCTCGTCCCGCTCGTTGTGGAAAGGTACGACGGCGCGCTCAAGGCCGAGCACGGCACGGGCCGGAACATGGCGCCGTTCGTCGAGACGGAGTGGGGGCCCGAGGCGTACGCCGTCATGGTGCGCCTCAAGGAGCTGGCCGATCCGGCCGGCCTCCTGAATCCCGGCGTCCTCGTGAACGGCGACCGACGCGCCCACCTCAAGGACCTCAAGTCGACTCCGACGGTCGAGGACGAGGTCGACCGCTGCATCGAGTGTGGGTTCTGCGAGCCGCTGTGCCCGAGCCGCGACCTCACGCTCACGCCCCGCCAGCGGATCGTCGTGCGCCGCGAGCTCGCCCGTCTCGATGAGACGCGGAGCGATCCAAACCTTCGATCCGCCCTCGAGGCCGACTTCCCCTACGAGGCGCTCGACACGTGCGCCGTGGACGGCCTCTGCGCGACCGCCTGCCCGGTCAAGATCGACACCGGCCAGCTCACGAAGCGCTTTCGCGCCGTCCGCCACTCGGCCGCGGCGAACCGGACCGCGGCCGCGCTCGCGCGCTCCTTCGGCCTGGTCGAGCCTGCGCTCCGCGCGGGATTGCGCGCGGGGCACGCCGTCCAATCGCTCTTCGGCGCGGGCGCGATGGCGGGGCTCACGAAGGCCTTGCGGGCCCTTTCGGGCGGGCCGTTCCCGCAGTGGAGCGCGGAGATGCCGCGGGCCGCGGCCGCGCCGCGGGCCAAGACGTCCGCCGCCGGGGCGCAGGCGATCTACTTCCCGTCGTGCCTCTCGCGGACGATGGGGCCAGAGGCCGGCGACTCCGAGACGCCGCCCCTCGTCGACACAGTCGTCGCGCTCGCGGCGCGCGCCGGCGTCCCCGTGCACGTGCCCGCCGACGCGGCCGGGACGTGCTGCGGGGTTCCGTTCTCGTCGAAGGGCTACACGGAGGCGCACGCGATCGCCGCGAACCGCGCGATCGAGCGCTTCTGGCGCTGGTCGGACGGAGGGCGGCTGCCCCTCTTCGTCGACACGAGCCCGTGCACGTACGGCCTCCTTCACTCCCGCGACTCCCTCACGGAGGAAAACCGACGGCGCTTCGACGCGCTCGCGATCCTCGACGGCGTCGCCTTCGTCCACGACGTCCTCCTGCCGAAGCTCACCGTGACTAAGAAGGAGCCCTCGGCCGTCCTCCACCCGGTCTGCTCCCTCGTGAAGATGGGCCTCGTCCCGAAGCTCGAGGCCGTGGCCCGCGCCTGCGCGGAGAACGTGACGGTCCCGCCCGACGCGGGCTGCTGCGGGTTCGCGGGCGACCGTGGCTTCCTCTTCCCCGAGCTGACGGCCTCCGCGACGCGCCTCGAGGCCGAGGAGGCCCGGGCGGCGGGCGCCGCGGGGCACTGGTCGTCCAGCCGGACCTGCGAGGCGGGCCTCTCGCGCGCGACGGGGGAGCGCTACCGCTCGTTCGTCCATCTGGTCGAAAGGGCGACGCGAGGCTGACGGAGCGGGTCAGGGCCAGGCGGGTAGAGAGAGAAGACCGCTCGAAAGAACGAGCCTCAGGTCGCGATCGCGGAAAAGCAGAGCGCAGCCGTTTTCGTCGGCCAGGACTGCGATCAGGCAATCGATCGTCGACCTCACGGTCACGCCACGTCGGCGAAGCGATCGGTAGAGCTCGGCTGCCTTGAGATACGTCGACAGGCCGGAGGCCTCGAGCAGTGTCATTTTCCGGAAGAACTCCTCCAGCGCCTCGCGCTCGCGGCGAATCCCCTGGAACACTTCGGCGACGACGATTCCGCAGGTGCAAACGTCGTCTTCGCTCGCGAGGAGGCGATCCACGGCGAGAGCTTCCGGGGACCCTGTCCCGTTCAGGAACTCGACCCATGCCGACGTGTCGACGAGAACCTTCACGACGGCCGGGGCCGCCTCCTGCGAAGCGCGTCGAGGTCGCCCCGCCAGCCGACTTTACCCGCGAGCCTCCGCAGGCCGCGGAGCGCGCGCCGCCGGGCGTAGTCGCGCAGCGCGTCGTTGATCACGGCGGTCTTCGTCTTTCCGGGATCGGCCTCGAGCGCCGCCGCGAGCGCCTCGTCGTCGATGTTCAGGGTCGTCCGCACGATCTGCCTCCGGATACAGATTCTAACCTAATAGGATCTGCATCATCCGCGCCGGAAGGCCGCGCGAGTGCGATTGCGAGTGTCTGCGGCGTGCGAGAAGGAGGTCCCGAGGAGCCTGCTAACCTTATGCCCCTAAAACTTGTTTTCACAGAGACGCTAATTGACGTCGGCTCCGATCCAGCCTGGACGGATCACCACAGATGATCCGGCCGACCGCCGTTACCGTCCTCCTCGAGAGTTTCCAGTTGGCCACGTCAAGTCGGGCCAGATGCTCTACAGCACCGTCTCCCTGACGACCTCCTCGATCGACGTCATGCCGTCCTTGATCTTCTGGAGGCCCGAGCGCCGAAGGGAGACCATGCCCTCCTCGAGGCCCTTTCTCTTGATCTCGATGGAAGACGCGCCGGAGAGGATGAGCTCGCGGATCTCCTCGGAGATCTCGAGCACCTCGACGAGGGCGACGCGGCCCTTGTAGCCGGTGTTGTTGCACTTCTCGCAGCCCTTGCCCTTCATGACCTGGACGCTCTTGGCGTCCTCCGCCGTGAAGCCGAGCGACACGAGGACCTGCGGAGCGACTTCCGTGGGGGCCTTGCAGCTCGCGCACACGCGCCGGATCAGGCGCTGCGCCGCGATGAGGACGACCGACGTCGCGACGAGGTAGGGCTCGATGCCCATGTTCATGAGGCGGTTGATCGTGGAGGGCGCGTCGTTCGTGTGGAGAGTCGAGAGCACGAGGTGGCCCGTCAGGGACGCCTTGACCGCGATCTCGGCCGTCTCGAAGTCGCGGATCTCGCCGACGAGGATGATGTTCGGGTCCTGCCTCAGGAACGACCGCAGCGCGGCCGCGAAGTTCAGCCCGATCTGGTCCTTCATCTGGACCTGATTGATGCCCGGCAGGTTGAACTCGACCGGATCCTCGGCCGTGATGATGTTCGTCTCGGGCGTGTTGATGCGCGAGAGGGCCGAGTAAAGGGTGTTCGTCTTGCCCGAGCCCGTGGGCCCCGTCACGAGGACCATGCCCCACGGCCGCAGAATGGCCTTCTCGAACTTCAGGAGGCTGTCCTTCTCGAACCCCAGCTTCGTCATGTCGAGCATGAGGTTGTCCTTGTCGAGGAGGCGGCAGACGATCTTCTCGCCGAAGAGCGTCGGGAGGACCGAGACGCGGTAGTCGAGCTCCTTCACCTTGCCCGTGAGCTTCATCCTGATCTTGATGCGCCCGTCCTGAGGCAGGCGTTTCTCGGCGATGTCGAGCTTCGCGAGAATCTTGATGCGTGAGGCGATGGCCTCTTTGAGCTTCGGAGGCGGGTTCATGACCTCGTAGAGGATGCCGTCGATGCGATAACGCACGCGGTACTCGCGCTCGTAGGGCTCGATGTGAATGTCCGAGGCGCCCCTTTTGATGGCGTCCGTCAGGATGATGTTCACGAGCCGGATGACGGGCGCTTCCTCACCCTCGTCGACGAGCTTTTCGAGGTCGATCGTCTGTTGCTCGGACTCCTCGACGACCTCGAGAGACGTGTCGGCCGTGTCCGTGACCGACATCTCCTCCATGACCTTCTTCAGCTCGAGGGCGTGCGTCGCGCCGTAGTGCTTGTCGATGGCGAGCTGGAGCGCCGCCTCCGACGCCACGACGGGCTCGACGTTGTACCCCGTCATGAACTTGATGTCGTCCATGGCGAAGACGTTCGTCGGGTCGGCCATCGCGATCGTGATCGTCGCGCCGGTCTTGTTGACGGGGAGGATGTTGTACTTGCGCGCCACGTCGGCGGCGACGAGCTTGAGGACGGCCGGGTCGATCTCGAAATGCGAGAGGTTGATCGACGGGACGCCGAACTGAGCCGAGAGCGTCTCCGTGATGTCGTCTTCCGTGATGTAGCCGAGCTTGACGAGGGATTCTCCGAGCTTCATCCCCGAGGACTGCACTTCCTTGAGCGCCTCCTGGAGCTGCTCGTTCGAGATGAGCTTCGACTTGACGAGAAGGTCCCCGAGCTTCACGGCCATGGGGTGATTCTAGCTTCTCAGGGTGCGGCCGGCTGATCGCTCTTCGGGGCCCTGCTCTCGGGCGAGGTCGACGGTTTCGCCCCGGCCACGATCTTCCGCAGGCGGGCCGTGACCGAGCCGATCGGCATCACCGTCTTCGCCATGACGGGGAGGCGCCGCTCGTCGTCCGAGAACCAGAGGAAGAGCCTTCCGCGATTGCGATCCTCGGCGGTCTCGTTCTCCCGAAGCTGCGGCTGCACCTTGAACGCGTCGAACGTGCCGGCCTCGGTCTCGACCTTCTCCCGGTCGAGGATCGAGGCCTTGAGCTTGTAGATCTTGCCGCGCGAGAACATGTCGACGCGGACGTCCTGACCCAAGGTGAAAGGCTGCGTCCTCAGGAAATAGAAGGACGAAATGATGTCCTGCACGCGCTCGGGCAGGGGGGTTCGGTCCTCCCGCCAGCTCCCGATCCGGCGCGTCAGGTCGAACTCCTCGACCTCGTCGGATTCATAGCGCCCTTCGCGCGCGTGCTTCTCGAAGCGAAGAGGCTGGAAGTCGCGCGCGTCCACCCAGGTCTCGTAGAGGTCGCGCACGGGGTAGAACTTCGAGACGTAGTCGTTCGAGGACGCAATGAGGGCGATCCGGTGCACTGGCACACCGTCCGTCGACGTCTCGCGGGAGGTCCTGAGCGTCATCTCGCCGCCTTCGATCTTCAGCCACGCGATCGTGTAGACGAGCGTCTCGCCGTCGCCGAAGGGAACGGGGTAGAGCCTGTCTCTCGAGAGCGACTCGCGTGCCGCCGAAAGCGCCGGACCCTTCTCGACGGTGCCGGCGGCGCGCCCGCCAACGAGGACGGCGAGCGCGAAGGCGGCCGCGAGAACGCCGGCGGCGGCGCGCACGCACCGCCGCGTCTTACGCGAGGAGACGGCGGACGGCTTCATGAACGGCATCGGCAGGCCATCCCGGCCCGGAACGATTGTAGTCCGCTGCGACTTCCCGGAGGGCGGCCGTGCGCGGCCCGATCGGGCCGAAGCGCTCGACGGGCGTCGGGCCGAAGAGGACGAGCGTCGGCGTGCCCGCGGCGGCCGCAAGGTGAGTGGGCCCAGTGTCGGCGCCGACGAAGAGCGCCGCGCGCGACGCGAGGCGGGCGGAGGAGGCGGGCGTCGTGGCGGGGGCCAGGAGAAGAGGAAGAGGAGAGGAAGACGTTGAGGGGGAAAGAGAAGAAGAAGATTTCTTAGAAAGGGTCAGAAGACTTTCCGCCCGGCTCTCTTCGCCTGGTCCCCAGCGGAGCACGGGCTGGATTCCCTGCGCTCCCAGCCATGCGGAGAAAGCGACGACGTCCCCCGCTGTCCATTCCTTATTCACCTTCGAAGAAAAAGGCTGCAACACCGCGAACGGACGTGACCCTTGTTGGTCGAGCCATGCATCGACCACGGGATCTTTCCTCTCGACCAGATGGTTCACGTCCGGAATGCGGTCGAAGCCCGTCTTTCCCGTCACGTGCTCGGCGAGCGCGAGCATCTGGTCGGCGACGTGCGGGCGCGAGGCACGGTCGACGTCGACATGCTCGTTCGTGAAGATGCAGTTGATCCGCTCCGTCGCGGTCCGCCAGCCGAATCCGACGCGGCGCCCGGCCGACGAAGCCGCGGCGGTCACGATCGCCGACTTGAACAGGCCCTGCGCATCCACGACGAGGTCGAAGGGGGTTCTTACCCTTCTAAGAAAATCCGAAATCCCCTCTCTCGTTCCTCGCGCGAAGAGCGCGCGCCGCCAGCCCCGTGTATCGACGGGCACGACGTCGTCGACGTACGGCGCGCCCGCGACGAGCGGGACGAGCGGCGGCTCGATCGCCCACGCGAGATGCGCGGCGGCGAGATTCGTTCTCAGCGCCTTCGCCGCGGGAAGCGCGAAGACGACGTCGCCGAAGGACGAGAGGCGCACGAAGAGGATCCGCATCCGACTCACGCAACCTTAGCAGCCGTTGGGCTATCCTTGGGCCATGCTCGAGTCTCCGGTGCTGGTTCTGAACCGCGGCTTCGCGGCCCTGACGCTGACGGACGTGAAGCGGACGTTCACGCTTTTCTACAAAGGGCACGTGCGCGCGGTCCTGCCCGACTACACGACGTATGCCTGGGACGAGTGGCAGGACATTCCGGTCCAGGCCGACGACGACGTCGTGACCACTCCGAATCTCGTGATCAGGGTGCCGCGCGTCATCCAGCTTCTCTCCTGCGAGCGCTCGCCCCGCAACGACGTGAAATTCTCGCGGCACAACATCTACATGCGCGACGGGAACCGCTGCCAGTACTGTGGCAAGCGGTTTTCCACTTCGGACCTCTCACTCGATCACGTGATCCCGCTTTCGCGCGGGGGGCCGTCGAACTGGGACAACATCGTCTGCGCCTGCCTGCCCTGCAACGTGAAGAAGGGCAACCGCCTTCCCGAGGAAGCCGGCATGAGGCTGCGCCGCGCCCCGGGCAAGCCGAGGGGCACGCCGCTAGGCCTCATGTCGCCCAACCGGATTCACCCGACCTGGAAGAACTTCCTCGACATGGCGTACTGGAACGTCGAGCTGAAATAGGGCGCGGAAATCTCACGGTTCCCGTATCAGCAGTGCACGGAAAGGTGCAGGCGCCTCCCGGCGGGCCCGCGCGGCTCGGAGCTCAAACGCCCGCTAACCCATTCTAAGAAAAACAACTTATCGCCTTGGCACGGCGTCGGTCGCGCGCGTGGCAGAGGGGTTGCGCAGAGAATCCTGTCGGTAGGCCCCGAACCGGCCACAGAAACAGGGGAATGGAGAAAAAAATGAAGAAGACCCTTTCCGCTCTCGTTGCTGTTGCCCTCCTGTCGCTGGGCGTTGCCTTCGCGGACGAGACCAAGACCACGACCAAGGCCGACGCCAAGACGACCACGAACCCGGTCACGGGCGCCACGACCGAAAAGTCCTCGACGGAGGCCTCGACGGCTTCTTCGACCGGCGCGAAGACCAAGAAGAAGTCGCACAAGAAGGTCACGAAGAAGAGCGGCGCCACGAAGGAGACCACGAAGACGACCGAAGCGGCCACCGCCACGTCGCCCGCGCCCACCCCGAAGGCTCCCGCCACGAAGTAAGCCCCAAAGAACAGCTTCGAGCTTCGACGCCCGGGCCTCGT
>CALAQS010000010.1 GCA_937888435.1 uncultured Acidobacteriota bacterium | reverse complement strand
AAACCGCTGCTTTCTACTCGTCAAAGCCCCCCGCAATTCCCATTGCGCCCCTACATGGGCGCGTATTTCATGGACAATTCGCCCGGGCGGCGAGGCGGGTGGGGCGGAGGAGCTTGTCCCGGTTACTGTTCAGCCTCTGCTCCGCCCACGCCGTAAAACGAAGCACTTCTCTCAGCGCCCGCTCTCTCAGGGGCTCGCGGCCATCGATCGCCTCGAGGAACAAGAACTCTTCTTGTAGGTCAGGGGCGAGATTCGTCAGGTCGAGGATCTGCGAGAGGCGCGCTCGAGTAAGGCCGAGCCTCCGTGCGGCTTCGGCTTGATCCTGAATCTCGCCGCTGAGGATCGCCTGCCGGATCTTGTGGGCAAAGGCCAGTGTGATGGCGACGCGGGCGGGGCGGTGCAACGGACTCGGTGACACGACGGCAACGAATCGCTTCTCTCGTCCGTA
This sequence comes from uncultured Acidobacteriota bacterium, assembly GCA_937888435.1. GTDB lineage: Bacteria > Acidobacteriota > Thermoanaerobaculia > UBA5066 > UBA5066 > Fen-183. The sequence goes on along the minus strand of CALAQS010000010.1, from coordinate 742 downwards.
CCGGACCCGATGAAGTTCCCCGTCTATTACTCTCGTGGCCCGGGTACTCACGCGAGCGCCTCGTGGGGAACATCGTCGGGAGGTGGAGCGGAAAGGCTGTCGCTGAGGTCCACGATGAATACCTTGACCCGGTTGGCCGGCTCGTCGACCTCGACTGACTGGACGACAGCGCGTAACAGCCGGCACCGGTTCTCAGGTGTCAGGACATCCCAGAAGACATCGAAGTCGGAGAGGCATCGTCCGACCCATGAGGTCTCGATCTTGGCTGCATCTGCGTGGGTTTCTTCCGCCGCAAACTCGCGGAGACGCTCGATTACGTAGACCTCAATGGCTCCGGCGGGAAGAGGCGACGAGGGGCACGCCTCCCTGCCTTCCTTGTCCCTCCGGAGGCAGCGGTAATAGCGATACTCGGTCCGCCCCTTCCTGGTCGAGGCGGGTGTGAAAGCCGAACCGCAGCAGGCGCATCGGAGTAGCCCACGCAGGAGGTAGTCCGGGTTGCGGGACGGCTCATTCGTGGTCCTTGTCGCCCCGTCCAGGAGAGCTCGTGCGCGCGAAAACGTCTCGCGGTCAACGAGGGCTTCGTGTTCGCCCTCGTAGAACTCGCCGTGACTCCGCATGTAGCCCGCGTAAACGGGATTCTTGATGACACTCAGCACGTCGGCCTTCGTCCAGGGGCGGGCCTCCCTGATGCGACCGTTGGTGGCGACGCGCCGCTTCGTGGAGCGGTTCGTTTCGTTAAAAA
>CALAQS010000009.1 GCA_937888435.1 uncultured Acidobacteriota bacterium | reverse complement strand
ACGCCGCTCGCGGCCGACGAGTCGCTCTCTCCCGACGAGGACGCCCGCCGCATCATGAGTCGCGTGGCCGCCGACCTGGAAGCCGTCGTGCGCGCGCACCCGACGCAGTGGTTCAACTTCTACCGGTTCTGGAAGGACGGGAGCGCGTCGGAAGAAGCGGCGAGATCTCGGCCGGAGTGAGGCGGGCGCGTCCACGCGCCGTAGACATAGTTTCCGCAGCACCGGCTGCAGATGGGGAGCGGCTCTCTCGCGAGCTTCTCGCGGAAACGGCCGGCGAGCTTCCCGGTCCAGATCTCGCGGAACGACGTCTTCCGCACGTTGCCGATGAAGTAATCGGGAAAGTCCCCGCAGAAGCAGACCTGCCCGTCCGGCTCGACTTGAGCGAAGTACCAGGCCACGGGGCAGCGGTCGTGTCCAAAAGTCTTGCCGGCGTCGGCGAAGTAGTCGGGCACGCCTTCCGCAGGCACATCGGGCACGAAAGAGATCCAGGGGCGGCCTCGCGCGGAGTCGAGAAAGCGCCGGCGGCGGAGGCCCTTCAGGAGCTTCACGAGCTGGGTGAGTTGACGCCCCTTCGAGACCGCGAAGTCCGCGCCGTCGAACTCGAATCCCTTCCAGGAACTGCCCGAGACGCCGAAGGTCTCGGACATCACCTTCTCGTACTCCGCGCCGGTCTCCTTCGACACGAACCAGCGAAGCCCGATGTTGACGGTGTCGAGCGGAAGCTCTCGGAGGGCCTCGAGCCCCGGCGCGATGTCTTCCAGGTTGCGCTCGGTGATCGGCAGGATCGCGAGGAGCATCGGCGCCGCGGACCCGAGCTCGTCGCGGGCGCGGGCCACGGCCCGGACGCCGGCCGCCGCGCGCTCGAAGCTGCCGGCCTGTCCCCGGATCCGATCGTGAACGTCGGGAGGCCCGTCGATGGAGACCATGATCGAGTCCACGCCGGCCTCGACGAGCTCGCGCGCCACCTCCTCGAGCCGCCAGCCGTTCGTGATCAGCGAGCACGTCAGGCCGCGCCCCTTCACCTCCCGGATGAGAGGCAGGATGTCGGGATAAAGCAGCGGTTCGCCGCCGAACAGGCTGATGATGGGCCGCGAGGGCGCGAGCTCGTCGAGGAGGCGGACGTAGTCGGAGAGCGCCATCTGGCGGCTCAGCCCGATCAGCTCACGAATCCGGCCCCTCTCCTTTTCACCATCGGTCGCGGTGGGGGCGCCGAGCGCGCGGAAAATGCCGGTGTCGCCCCACTGTCCGCACATCTTGCAGCGAAGGTTGCAAAGGTTCGTGACGCGGAGCTGCACGAACGTCGGCATCGGGAGGTTGCCGGGGCCGGGCGCGGAAAGGTGCTCCATCACTTCGCGGCGTCCCCGACCCATGCGGCCCAGGTGGCGGCGCGCGAAACCCGCGAGCTTCAGACCGCGCCGGAAGCTCACGGCACCTTCTCAGGCTCGAGAATCCCCGTCGCCCGCTCGAAAGCGCCCCGGCCTCGCAGCGCCTGCTGGACCCTTATGAGGGCTGTGGAGCCGTGAAAGGCGAACATCCAGAAGCGGGCCTTGAATCCCGGGGAGAAGACGCCGCCGCCGAGCACCGTCGTGATCCCGCGCTCGATCCACCGGTTCGGAGCCGGCGTGTAGAACGTCTCGAGTACGTGCGGCTCGTAGAAGCCGTGTACGAAGCGCTCGAATCGCCGGATCGCGCCGCGATACGTCC
>CALAQS010000008.1 GCA_937888435.1 uncultured Acidobacteriota bacterium | reverse complement strand
ACGCCGTTCGAGGACGAGGAAGTCGTAGTCGTACTCGGGCGCGGCGACCCAGGCTCCCTGAACGAATCGGAACGCGCGGGCGTGCCCAGCGAAGACGGACGAGGACGAAGGGGCGGGCGGCGGCGTATCGATCAGCGGAAGCGGAGACGTGGTTGACGAGCAGCCGGCCAGAAACGCGGCGAGGACGAGGAGGAAGGTGCCTCGTGGATTGCGCATCGACGCCTGGCACCTCATGTTACCGCGCGGGAGAAGGTGAAAGAGCCGTGACGCACGCAGGACTCAGAAGCAGGTGCCGAGCGCCAAGCCGACGCCGACGCTCCGCAGCCTGATGTCGTTGTCGTCCTCCCGGCTCACTTCGTGCTGGGTGAAGTAAGAGCCGTGGATCGTGGCGTCGAGGCGGACCTTCGCGCCAAGACGTCGGCACATCCCGATCGAGACGTCCGCGTGTCCTTGCGAGATCCTCACGATACCGCCTTCGGAGCGGAGACTGTTGACCGACGGCAGCCAGCCGCCGGTCACGACACTCGTCAGCGAAAAGGTCCGGGCGATCGGCAGCTCGAAGCGCAGCGTAAGGAGCGGCACGGGCAGCTCCTGTGTCAAGAAGTCTTCGCTCGTCTCGGAATCGCGCGTGGTCGCCGCTAGAGTGCCCTGGAGGCGGAAGTTGAGAAGGACGTAGGAGAAACCGACTCCGGCGGCGAGGCTGCCCCCGCCGGCAAGGTGAGCCAGCGGTCGCTCGTAGAGGGCGTTCACCCGAAGAAAGAAAGGGCGTGTCTCCAGACGCGTGCCGCCCTGGAGTGTGGCGCCGTTGAAGAAGACGTCGCTTGGCAGAGTCGTAGAGCCGTAAAGAAGGAGTACATCGACACTCAGCCGGAGATCGGAACCGTTACTGAACCGCCGTACCCCCTCGAGACCGAAGGTTTCTGAAGTCTCGATGCCAAGGTCGTGGCGCAGGTCGAGGCGCGTCCCTTGAATCTCGTTCTCTCGAACCTGCACGTATCCCTGCGGGATGCCGAACTCACCCCGCATCGCGAGCTCCCAGCTGTCTTGCGCGGAAGCGATGTGAACCGACGCCAGCAGGAAGAGCGCTATACCGATCCGTCCTTCGAGACCTCTTTTCGAACGCTGCAGAGCCACCGGTCGTTCTCCCGGGCGCCTCGCACGAAATCGAAGGCGACGGTCGAGCGGGACCATGCTCTCCCCCGCCAATATGCGTCCGGAAGTCTTAACGCAGCCTAACGGGGCCGCCAGACCGGCAGTCGAAGCTCGAAGGAGGTCCCGCCTCCCGCCGGAACCGCGCACACCGAGCCTCCGTGTCCGGCCGCGATCCGACGCACGAGGGCGAGGCCGAGTCCGCTCCCCGCAGAGACCTCCGCTCCCGTTCCGCGGACGAAGGGCTCGAAGATCCGCTCGAGATCTACGGGAGCGACTCCGGGGCCCTCGTCGCGGACCGCGACCGTCACGACGCCGCCCCTCTCGGACGCCGAGAGGTGAATCGGCGAGCCCGGCGTGCCGTACGCGAGCGCGTTCTCGGCGAGGTGCTCGATCGCCGCGGCCAGGAGCTCCTCGTCGCCCCGGACGAGGACCTCGTCCGGGGCCTCGACCGTGAACGGGTGAGCGCTGCCGGCGCGCGACCGGGCAACGTGCCTGAGGAGGTCGGCGACATTCGCCGCGGAGCCGGTTTCCTGCAGACGGACGTCCGTCCGCACGAGGACGAGCAGGCTCTCGACGAGACGGCGAAGCGTCTCGAGGGCGCCGCCGCTCGGCGGCATCCCGCTGTGAGACTCGGCGACGAGGCGAGTGAGCGGCGTGCGGAGGGCATGCGCGGCGTACGCGGCAAACTCCCGCTCGGCCGCAAGAGCCTGCGTCAGTCTTCGGCCCGTTTCGTTCAGCGCGTCGGCGAGATGCACGACCTCGGCATCCCTGGAGATGGCCTCGAGCGGTTTCCATGGACCGCTCGTGGGTCGCGCCGCCACCTCCCGCGCCAGCGTCTCGAGAGGCGCAAGCGCCCGTCGGGCGAGACGAACGGAGATGAGCGCGGAAAGAACGGAGAGGGGAAGGACGCCGAGGAGGAGCGTCGTGACGATCTCCCGCCGGAGCTCGCCCGAGAATGAATCCGGCACCGCAACCGCTACGACGAGGCCTGTCGCCGTGCGCCGCCGGGCGACGAAGCGGCCCTTCTCCTTATGCGGTTTCGCTTCGGCCGTACCTCCGCCAGCACCCACCTCGCCCCCCGGACCCTTCGAGGCGATGAGGCCGGACGGACCCCATACCTCCCTCCTCGCCCCATCGAGGGCCGACTCGTCCAGGAATTCGCGAGCGGCGCCCGCGAGTGTCGGCTGTTCGAAGCGCTCCTGCGTGATGCCCGCGTCCATCGCGGCGGC
>CALAQS010000007.1 GCA_937888435.1 uncultured Acidobacteriota bacterium | reverse complement strand
CGATCTTCTTCTTACATCTCTGAGGGGGCCGATTCGAGCGCAATGAACAGCCAGAGTTCCACCGCGAGGCGACGCACGGCGTCGATGGCTGCCGTTGCGGCGCTCGGCACGCTGCTGGCGCAGCCGACCCGCGCCGGGGACGACTTCGTCCAGCGCGGTGAGGGCCTTCGCGCGGAGTCCACGGTTTCCGCCTCCGGCGTGCTCTCGGCGCGCGTCGTCTCGGGCCTCACGCTCCAAAAGACGCGCGACGTCGAGATCGGCACCGTTCGGGCCGGTCTCGCGGGCGGGTCGGTCACGCTCGCGCCCGACGCGAGTCGAACGAGCCGCGGTGGCGTGGTGCTCGTCGCGTCCCCGTCGGACGCCGCGTCCTTCCGGGTCGCGAGCGTCACGGACCCGACGCGCCTGAAGGTCACGCTGCCCGCCCGGGTCGTCCTGAACCGCGTCGGCGGCGGCGAGACGGTCGTCGCCCGCGACTTCGTCGGCCGGACCGCGGGGTGCCCGGGTGGCGATTGCGGAGCCGCGCCGCTCACGCTCGACGTCGGCCTCACGCTCGACATCGGACCGGACCAGACCCCCGGCCGTTACGTGGGCACCTTCTCGGTGACGGTGAACGAGTCGTGACCCATTGCGGGGACCCGGCCTTCGCGAGACAATCGAGCCAACCGATGAAGGGCCATCGCCGCGCAGCGCCTACGGTCGCCCGCCGATGCGCCGCGGGCGCGGGCCTCGCCCTTCTCCTCGCGGCGTCGGCGGCCCTCGCCCAGGTTCCAGCCGCGACGCCGACGCCCGTCCCGCCGGGCACCGGAGGCGCCGGGGACCTCCTCGTAGCTCCGACGCGCGTCATCCTCGAGGGACGGACGCGGAGCGCAGAGGTCACGCTCGTGAACATCGGAGGCAAGCCCGCGACGTACCGTGTCACGCTGCTCCATCTCGCGATGACGGAGACCGGCGAGCTGAAGGAGATCGAGAAGCCCGATGCGGGTGCGCCGTTTGCGGACGACCTCGTGCGCTTTTCGCCGCGCCAGGTCACCCTCGCGCCCAACGCGTCGCAAATCGTCCGCCTCCAGCTGCGTCTGCCGGCCGATCTGTCGGCTGGCGAGTACCGCTCCCACCTCCTTTTCCGGGCGATCCCGAACGAGGACACCGCTCCCGAGCGCCGGATCGAGAGCAAGGCAGAGACGAAGCCGGGCGAGCTCAGCGTCCAGCTCATCCCGATCTACGGGATATCGATTCCCCTGATCGTGCGCCACGGGCAGACCTCCGCGACGGTCGGCCTCGCGGACCTCGCCTTCGACCCGGCTGCGGGAAGCGAGGGACCGGCGCTCCGGTGCCGCCTCACCCGCGCCGGGAATCAGTCCGTCTACGGGAACATCTCGGTCACGTTTCGGCCTGCGCAGGGTGGCGCCCCGCGCGTCGTCGGGACGATGAACGGCGTTGCCATATACCCTCCGCTCGCGGCCCGTTCCGTCCGGGTTCCCCTTCAGGCACCGCCGGGACTCTCGCTCTCGGGCGGGCGTCTCGAGGTGGCGTTCTCGAAGCCGGAGGAGAACGGCGAGCGCCTGGCCGACGCGTCGGTCGCGGTCCCGTAGCGGGCCGCCGTGCTCGCCCCGACCCTCGTCCGCCGGACGGCCTGCGCCGCCGCCCTTGCGATCGCCGCTGCCCTGCCGCCGCTCCGGGCCGCCGCGCAGACGGCGGCTCCGGCCTTCGTCGAGAGGCCGGACGCCGAGCTCCTGATCATGGCGCTGCGCCTCGACCGGAACATCCTGTCGGACGCGTTGCCCGCCTATCCGATCCGGGGCGGCCTGCTCGTGCCGTTCGGTGAGGTCTGCCGCCTCCTCGGCCTCGCGATCGAGACGGACGTCGCGCACGGCACGGCGACCGGCTGGTTCATCTCCGAGAACCGCCGCTTCTTCCTCGACGCGAACGCGAGGCGCGTCGTCGTCCAGGGGCGCGAGGGCTCGTTCGACTCGGGAGTCGAGGTCCACCGCGACGACCTCTACGTCGACACCCAGCTCGTCGGAAAGTGGCTCCCGCTCGACTTCACGATCGAGTACGGCGCGTCCCTGATCACGGTGCGTCCGCGCGAGCCCCTGCCGATCCAGCGCCGCGACCAGCGCGAGGAGCTCGCCGCAAAGAGCCTTCGCGGAGGCGCCTCGACGGTCCCGGCGTACCCGCCCGTCCCGAACCCTTACCAGCTCTTCGACTGGCCGGTCCTCGACGAGAGTCTCCAGGGCTCGTATCTCCCGCAGACCGGCGGAGGACACCAGTCGCGGCTCCAGTCTTCGACGTACGTCGCGGGGGACTTCCTCTACCACGAGGCCGCCGCCTACGCGCTTCTCGACAGCCAGGGCGGCGTCACGGACTGGCGCGCGACGCTCGGCCGCAAGGACCCGAACGGGGGGCTCCTCGGGATCGGCGCGCGCGAGTACGCCGTGGGATCCGTGTTCGACCCGGGCCTCGCGGACCTCACGTTTCCCGAGACGGCGCCCGGCTTCCTCCTGAGCAACTTTCCCCTCGACCGCCAGACGCAGGCCAACCAGAACACGTTCCGCGGTGAGCTGCCCGCGGGCTGGGACGTCGAGCTCTACCAGAACGAGTCGCTCATCGCCTTCCAGGGCTCGCGGGGCGACGGGCTGTACGAGTTTCAGAACGTCCCGCTGCTCTTCGGTCTCAACGTTTTCCGCCTCGTCTTCTACGGGCCGGAGGGCCAGCGGCGCGAGGAGACGAGGCGTTTCAACCTCGCCGACTCGCTCGCACCGAAGGGCTCGTTCTATTACCGGGCGGTCGGCACGGACCCGAAGCTCGCGGGACGCCGCGGGCACGTCGACACTGAGTACGGCCTCTCGCGAAACCTCTCCCTCGACGCGAGCGTCGCCTCCGCCGACCTGGCCGACGGGAGCCACCACTACGGGCAACTCGGGCTCCGCGGGTTCTCGGGGCCCGTCTACGCGACCGCCGACGTGATCGAAGACTTCGGCAAGGGATGGCTCGCGCAGGCCTCCGTCCAGACGCGCGTCGGGCTTCTCGGCGTGTCGGCGTCGTACGCGAAGCTGCAGGACTTCTCGAGCGAAGTGTTCCTTCCGACCTTTGGCCCGATCGAAGCGCGCGCCGACCTCCGGCTCGACGCGACGATCCCGAAGAGCGTCCTGCCGCCCATCCCGGTCCTCCTCGAAGGGCGGCTCGACCGGATCACGACCGGGCTCGACGTCTGGGAGATCCTGAACCGCGTGTCGACAGGCTACCGGAGCCTCGCGGTGTCGAATTCCATCGACTGGCGCGAGTACCGCGGAACGGATGCGCCGCCGGCCTTCGCCTTCGGCGACCTCCTGCTGAGCCAGGTCGTGCGGAGCTTCGTCCTCCGGGGCGAGCTCCTCTACGGGCTGCGGCCGGTCACGCAGCTCACGAGCGTGGCCTTGACGGCCGAAAAGCGGCTGCCGAACGCGTGGCAGGTGAACGGCGGCATCACGCGCTCTTTCGATCCGGGCGTCACGCAAGTCGCGGCGGGGGTGTCGCGCATCGAGGGGCCGTTCGGCTTCGGCGTCAGCCTCCAGGTCTCGAGCCCGGGAGGGTTCGGCGCGACGCTCACGTTCAATGCGAGCCTCGTGAGGGATCCGCACACGGGCCTCTGGCGCGTCCAAAGCCGCTCGCTGTCGGGCGCGGGTGCGCTTTCCGCGCTCACGTTCCTCGATGCGAACGGGAACGGCGTCCGCGATGCCGGCGAGAAGCCGGTCGAGGGCGCGGGCTTCATGACGTCGTCCGGCGGGAGCGCGGTGCGGGCGAACGCCGACGGCGTCGCGCTCCTGACGAGCCTCCAGCCGTACCAGAACGTCGACATCGGCCTGGACACGAGCACGCTCGAAGACCCGCTCGCGCAGCCGCTGCGGCCGGGTGTTCGGCTCGTGGCGCGGCCGGGCCGCGTAACCCCGCTCGAGTTTCCGATCGTCATGCGCGGCGAAGTGACGGGCACCGCGTACCGGCACCGCGCGAGCGGGTCCGAGCCGGCGTCGGGCGTCGAGATCGAGGTCGTGGATGGCGTCGGGAGCGCCGTGGCGAAGGCGCGCAGCGCCTACGACGGCTTCTTCGACATTACCGGCCTTCCACCGGGCTCCTACCGCCTGCGCGTCTCGCCGTCCCAGATCGAGAGGCTCGGCCTCGTCGCGCCCGAGCCCCGCGCAATCACGATCGCGCCGGACGGCACGATCCTCGACGGCCTCGGCCTCGTGATCGTCGAACCGGCCCCACCGGCGCCAGAGGCGAAGGCGCCCTAACGAGCTGTGTCAACGGTGTACCGGCACGTTCCAGCCGGACAGCTGACACAGCGGCCGTTTCATAAGTCGTTGCAGGCCTATGGCCTGCGTGCCGGCACGTTTGGCGGCGCAGTTGCAAAGACCTTGGCGGAGACGCCGCCATGAAACTCTTACTCCTCGCCTCAACTCTCGCAATCCTCGCCGCGGGCACCCGCGCTGACGCAGCTTCGGCGACGGCTTCGATCGGCGTCACC
>CALAQS010000006.1 GCA_937888435.1 uncultured Acidobacteriota bacterium | reverse complement strand
AGAACCCAGGCTGCGGCCGCATGTCGATAGTGGGCCTGGCCTGATAGCTCTTCAGGAACTCGTTGACGCTCTCCTGCTGAGAGGCCTTCAAGGCCGTCCGGAGCTGGATCACCTCGAGCGCCATCGCGAGTTGCCGTGGGCCACCGGTGTAGCTCGCGGCCTTGTCCTTGAAGAACGCCTCGACCTCGGCCCGGCGCGCGGCATCGCTGAAGAGCGACGTGAGCCACGGAAACTCCGCGGGGGATTCGCGCGGGAGCCGCTCGGCGAGCCGGTCGAAGTTCGCCTTCAGGAACGCCCACGCCACGGGGAGCGTCTCGCGGTTCGCCCCCTCCTCCCAGAGGATATCGATCGACTCGCGAGCGTCGAACTCGCTCGAGAGCGTCAGTGCGAGCGTGACTGGGACGACGGACGGGTCGCGGAAGTGCCCGAGTGCGTCGAGGAGGCGCGTGCGCTCCCGCCGGTCCGACGATTTCTTCGCTTCCGCGAGGAACGCCTGGAAGAGCTCCATGTCCCCGTGCCACGCGGCGACGCCGAGGACGGCAGACACCATGAGCGGGTCGATGGCCCTCCGGTCCTTGAGCCACGCCTTCGCGAGGCGGTTCGCCTCGGCAACGAGGGCCGGCTCGTCACCCTCGTTCGCGACGAACGGCACGATCACGCCGCGCAGGAGCTGCGTGTCCTCGTCCTCCCCGGGCCTGCCCGTCCAGCCCATCGCCTTCGCCCGCACCCCGAAGACGTCGCTCACGAAACGGCGGTAGCGCGGCCGCATTTCGTCCGTGACGAGGAGGTCGCTCGGCAGTTCGGCGATCCGCTGGACGGATTCGACGACCGGGCGGTCCGCGTCGTTCGCGAATGCCGGGACGAGCGCGAGCGCCGCCGCCATCGGCACGTCGCCGCTCCGTGCGAGGGCGGCGACGTCGGACAGCGTCGCGACGCGCTCTCCGGCCGCCAGGTGCTTGCCGCCGTCCTCGAGGACCTTTCCGAGGAGGCTGCCCTTGTAGAGCACGCGGTAGTAACCGTTCCCGGCATTCGCGAGGACCCGCGCCGGGCACGCGCCCGGCAGCTCGAGCGTGCCGGACAGCTCGGTCAGGAGCGTGCACGTCGTCTTGCCGCCGGGATCGCCCGTGCGCGCGCAGACCGGCACCTGCCACGTCTCTTGCGACGACCCCGATGATCCCGTCGGCAGGAAGCGCTTCTGCGACAGGAGGAGCTTCGGCGCACCGCCGGCGCAGACGAGCTCGGCCGTCAGGAGCGGGACGCCCGGCTGGTCGAGGAACGAGCGGAATGCCGGGACGACGCCGGGGGCCTTCGTCGCCTCCGCGATCGAGGCGACGAAGTCGTCCGCGGTCGCGTTGCCCCACGCGTGGGACTTCAGGTATTTCTGGATCCCCTTGCGGAAGCCCTCCTCGCCGGCCCAGCCCTCGAACATCGCGATGACGGCGGCGCCCTTCTGATACGTGATGGTGTCGAAGGCGTTCGCGATGTCGTCGTTCCCCGTGATCGGCTGGCGGATGCGCCGCGCCGTCACGAGCGAGTCCATCGCCATTGCTCTCGAGCGGTCGGCCGCGCGCTCGACCGCCTCGTTCCACTCGGGCTTCCAGCGGTCCACGACCTTCGAGGCCATCCACGTCGCGAACGCCTCGTTCAGCCACACGTCGTCCCACCAGGCCATCGTCACGAAGTCGCCGAACCACTGGTGCGCGGTCTCGTGGGCGCAGACGCTCGCGTACTTGCGCCGGAAGCGGATCGTTTCGTCGCCGGGCCTCGCGAGCATGTAATTCGAGGCGTACGTCACGAGCCCCGGGTTCTCCATCGCGCCCTTGCCATGCGGGATCACGAGGTGGTCGAGCTTCTCGTACGGGTACGGGATGTCGAAGTACGACTCGAGCTGTTCGAGGATCGGACCCGTCGATTCCACCGCCCAGCGCGTGTCGGCGGCGCGCCCCTTCGGGACGATCATGCGGATCGGCACCTTGTTCCGGCCCGCCGTTCCCGCCTTCACGACGTCGAACGGGCCGACGCCGAACGCGACGAGGTAGCTCGGGAGGGGCTTCGTAGGCGCGAACACGAACGTCCGCCAGCCATCCTCCCCGGCGGCCTCCGACGCGACCGGCGTGTTCGACACGGCGATCGCGCCCTTCGGCGCGTGGATCGTGAGCTGCCAGGGTGTCTTGAACGACGGTTCGTCGAAGCACGGGAACGCGCGGCGCGCGTCGATCGCCTCGAACTGACTGAAGGCGTACCAGTCGTCCGCCTCTTTCTCTCGAAATATGCCCTCGGCGCCCTTGCTTTCGATCCGTCCTGAATAGGCGAGCGTCACGTCATATTCGCCCGGAGGGAGATTTCTTTGAAAGTGAATGCGGACGAAGTCCGCGCCCGCGGCCGACGCCTCGGCCGGAATTGCCTCGTTCGGACCGGTCGCCGGCACGGCCGACGCCGATTCGATCGCGAGCTCCTTCCCATTCAGCCACAGCGTGTCGGATTCCTCTTTCCAGGAAATCCGAATCTCCACCTTTCCCTTGAACGTGTCCTTCGAAGGATCGATCCACAGCTCCGCCGCATAGCGCGTCGGAACCGCGCCCGCGGGGAGGCGCAGCGTCGGGGGCTGCGGGTCGGCTGCGTGGACGGGAACCCCGAAGGCGAGGACGGAAAGAGAGACTGCCGCGAAGAAAGGGTTTCGGATCGCTCGGTTCATGCGGCCGACTTTACGATGGAATCGGGCCGCGCTGCCTTGGAGTAACATTTTCGGCCTTATGACCATTCGAAGAAATCTTCTCGTCTTCATCTCCGGTTCCCTCTGCTTGCTCGTCGCCGCCTGCCGGAAACCCGAGGCGAAGCCCGTCTCCCCCACTCCGGCTCCCGAGCCCACACCCGCCGTCTCCTCGATCCGGTTCGAGGACGTGACGAAAGCCTCGGGCGTGGCGTTCACGCACGTGAACGGCGCTGCCGGGAAGAAGTGGATGCCGGAGACGATGGGCTCCGGGGTGGCCGCGTTCGACGCGGACGGCGACGGCCGCATCGACCTGCTCTTCGTGAACGGCCGCTACTGGCCGGGCGATCCCCGCGGCGTGGCGGGACAGCCCACGCTCGCCTTCTACCGCAACGTCACGGAACCCGGCGGCCCGATCCGCTTCGAGGACCGAACGAAGGAAAGCGGCCTCGCGATCTCTCTCTTCGGCATGGGCGTCGCCGTCGGCGACGTGAACGACGACGGATTTCCCGACGTCGTGATCACGGGTCTCGACGACATCCGCCTTTTCCTGAACGACGGGAAGGGTCACTTCCGAGACGCGACGAAGGGCTCCGGCCTCGTCGGCGCGGGCTGGGGCACGTCGGCGGCGTTCGCGGACTTCGACGGCGACGGCGTCCTCGACCTCTTCGTCGGCCAGTACGTCAACTGGACGCCGAAGACGGACATGTACTGCTCGCTGGACGGGAAGACGAAGTCGTACTGCACGCCCGAGCGCTACAACGGCGTCCCGTCGCGCCTCTACAAGGGCCTTGGCGGCGGGCGCTTCCGGGAGATCACGAAAGAAGCGGGCCTCGTGAACCCGCTCGGCAAGGCCCTCGGCGTGGCCGTGCGCGACGTCGACGGCGACGGCCGCATCGACCTCGTCGTCGCGAACGACACGTCCCCGAACAACCTCTGCCGGAACGAGAAGACCGTGAACGGAATCCCGGTGTTCCGGGACGTGGCCGTCGAGGCCGGCGTCGCCGTTGGAGAAGACGGCCGCGCGCGCGGGGCGATGGGCGCCGCGTTCGGAGACACGAAGAACGACGGCGGAGTCTCGCTCGTGATCGGCAACTTCTCGAACGAGATGTGGTCCGTGTGGAGCGCCGGGCCGAAGGGCGATTTCTTCGTGGACGAGTCCATCCAGAGCGGCATCGGGCGGACGTCCCTCCTGCCGCTCACGTTCGGCGTCGCGTTCGCCGACTTCGACCTCGACGGCGTGCTCGACCTCGTGGGCGTGAACGGACACGTGGAAAACTCGGTCCAGGACGTGCAGCCGACCGTGACGTACCGCCAGCCGCCGCTCCTCTTCCGTGGTCTCGGTGCCGGCCGATTCGCCGACGCGTCGTCCCAGGCCGGCGCGACCTTCCTCGTCCCGATCGTCGGGCGCGGTCTGGCCGTGGCCGATCTCGACGGCGACGGCCGGCCCGACCTCGTCGTGACCGAGAACGGAGGCCCCGCGCGCGTCTTCCGGAACGTCACCGACACACCCGCGCGCTCCGTGAGGCTGCAGCTCGCGACGAAAGTGAAGAATCGCGGCGCCCTCGGAGCCCGCATCGTCTCGACAGTGGGCGGCCGCAAGCGCGTCGACGAAGTCTCGGGCGGCGACGGCTATCTCTCGGCGAGCGAGAGGACCGTCGTCATCGGCCTCGGCTCGGCGGCGGTGGCCGACGCGATCGACGTCCGCTGGCCGGACGGCAAGACGGCCTCGGCGAAGGACCTCGCTCCCGGCCTCTACCGGTGGGTCGAAGGAGAGGCTCCGGCGGCGGTGAAACGCTAGCGCAGCCCCATCTCCTCGAGGTCCAGGTCGTACTGAATCCGCTGCAGCACGTCGTCGCCGATGACCTCCTCCTTCCGGAGCCTGAGAAGCTGATCGCGCTGGACGTCGAGGGCCTCGCGGCGCAGCGTCTTCGTGGCGCCCATCGTGGCGAGCCCGGACGCCGGCGCCTCGCCTTCGAGTCCCTTCAGCGAGCGGATCCTCTGCACGTACTCCTGCCTCACGGGATGAACCTGGTGCGCGTGAAGCGCGCCCGTGTCCAGCTTTCCGTCGAGATGTCCGATCGCAGCCTCGGCGAGCGCGACACGAGCGTGGCGCTCTTCGCGCTCGGCGGTCCGGTCCTCCGCGACGCGCAGCCAACGGATGAGGGGCGGCAGCGTGAGGCCTTGGATCACGAGCGAGCCCAGGATGACCGAAAACGTGAGGAAGACGAGAAAGTTGCGCGCCGGAAACGGGCTTCCGTCCGCCAGCGCGAGCGGCAGCGAGAGCGCGGCCGCGAGCGAGACGACGCCGCGCATCCCAGCCCAGCCCACGATCGTCACGGCTTGCCAGGGCGGGTACGGATGCGTCTTTCGGAAGCGCGCCGAGAGGAGTCGCGGGAGATACGCGCCCGGAAACATCCAGAGGAGGCGGACGAGCACCATGGCGCCGAACGCCGCGAACACGCCGTCCACGACAGTGGGCCAGGGGCGGTCGAGGCCGCGCAGGATCATCGGGAGCTGGAGGCCGATGAGGACGAATACGAGCGCGTTGAGCAGGAACACGAGCGTCTGCCAGACGGCGGCTCCCTCGATACGCGTCGCGGACGACCAGATGTGTGGCACATAGCGCCCCTGCAGCAACCCGGCCACGACGACGGCGAGGACGCCCGAGACGTGCAGGCGTTCCGCCACGATGTAGACGAGGAACGAGCCGAGGATCGACGCCGTCGTCGCGAGGATCGGGTCGTCGAGAAAGCGCTGGATGAAGACGAAGAGGTGCCCCATCGCGAATCCCACCGCGAGGCCCCCCGCGACCAAAGCTAGGAATTCGAGAACGCCGGACGCGATCGAGAACGAGCCCGTCACGACGGCGGCCGTCGCGAACTTCAGGAGCACGAGGCCCGTGGCGTCGTTCACGAGGCTCTCACCCTCGAGGATGGTCACGATCTGTCGCGGAAGCCGCAGTCGCTGCGCGATCGCCGTGGCGGCGACGGCGTCCGGCGGCGAGACGATCGCGCCGAGCACGAGGCCGACGGGCCACGTGATTCCCGGGACGAGCGCATGGACCGACGCCGCGACCGCCGTCATCGTCGCGATGACGAGGCCCACGGCAAGGAGCGTGATCGAGAAGAGGTTCAACCGAAAGTCGCGCCACGAGGTGAAGTACCCGGCGGCGTACAGGATGGGCGGCAAGAAGAGCAGGAAGACGAGCTGCGGGTCCAGCGTCACGGCGGGAAGAGAGGGGACGAAACCCAGCCCCATCCCCCCGAGGACGAGGAAGATCGGATACGGCACGTTCGCCTTGCGCGCCAGAAACGCGAGCGCGGTCGTGAGGACGAGAAGAGTCAGGATCGTTTCGACCGTGCGCATTCCCGATTCTCGCCTACAATCGGTCTGCAACATCATGTCGGGACGCACGGCCATCGTGGC
>CALAQS010000005.1:5000-30380 GCA_937888435.1 uncultured Acidobacteriota bacterium | reverse complement strand
CCCGGCGGGCGGCCCGGCGCCGGACCCCAAGGACGAGATCGCGACGCTGCAGCTCTTGAAGGAAGGGTTGGGACTCGCGGCGGCGGGACGGTTCCGTGAGAGCACGGAGACGTTCGAGAAGCTCCTGGCGAGGAACCCGCGAATCGTCGACGCGTGGGAATCCTACGCGCAGGGGCTGGTCCGGACCGGACGGCCGGAGAAGGCTCTCGAGGCGATCCGCAGAATGGTGGAGCTGTCGCCCCCCGACCGGACGAACTACCTCATCTCCGCCGCAAACGTCTGCATGCAGATCGGCCGTTTCGACGAGGCGCTCGAGAACGCGGATCTCGCCGTCTCCAGGGGAGACACCGGGGGGCACGAGGTCAAGGCGCGTGCCTACCTCGCGAAGAACGACCTCGTCCGGGCCGAAGCCGAGGCGCGACAATCGATCGAATCCAGGAGCACGAGGAAGCGCTCCTATCTCGTTCTCGCCGACATCGAAGCCCGGCGGGGAAATCTCGGAAAAGCGCTGGAGATCACGGAACAGGTGAAGACGCTGGTGGGAGAGCGGGGACTGGCGGACCTCGCCGGGTTCCATTTCCTGCGCGGGAACGTCCTTGCGCGCATGAACCGCTTGCCCCAAGCCGAGGCCGAGTTCGCCGAGGAGGTCAGGAACTTCCCCTGGTACGTCGACGCGTGGCCGGCGCTCGCGATGGCGCGCGCCTCGCAGAACAGGGTCCCCGAGGCGAAGAAGACTATCGACGAGATGGTTCGGACGAACGGGTCTTCCCAGGCGTATGCCCTGGCCGTGCGTACTCTGACGATTCTGGGCGACACGGCCGGCGCGTCGCGCTACAGGTCCGAAGGGGCCAGGAAGTACCCCGGGTTCGGCAGGTGACGAGGGTCGCCCGGGCGAGACTTGTCGCGGTGGCCCTCCTCGGCCTCCTCGTCGGCTCGTGCTCGAAAGAGCGTGCCCGTCCCACATTTCCCGACGCGTCGGTCATCCTGATCTCGATCGACACGCTGCGCGCCGACCGCCTTCCGCTCTACGGGTACACAGGGATCCGAACCCCTTTTCTGGACAGCTTCGCGAAGGACGCATGGCTTTTCGAGAACGCGTATTCGCCCTGCCCCATGACGCTCCCCGCGCACACGACGATGCTGACCGGCATGCTCCCGCCCGAGCACGGGGTCCGGAACAACATCGGCTTCGCCTTCGACGGGAAGGCCCACGTGAGCCTTCCTCGCCTTCTCAAAGAGCGCGGCTATGCGACCGGCGCCGCCGTCTCCTCGTATGTGCTTCGCAACGAAACCGGGCTGGGCGCGCTCTTCGACTTCTACGAGGACTCGTTCGACACGACCCCCGGCATCCAGTCGGTCAATTATCAGCGGTCCGGCGACAAGACGGCGGCGTTCGCGGAGCCCTGGATCGGCGAGCACGCCGGCAAGCCGTTCTTCTTTCTGTTTCACATCTACGAGCCTCACGTTCCGTACGATCCTCCGGAGCCCTTCAGGAGCCAGTACGGCCTCACGTACGACGGCGAGGTCGCGACCGCCGACGCGATCGTGGGGCAGTTCCTCGACACCTTGAGGACGCTCGGGGTGTACGACAGGGCCATCGTGATCGTGACCGCGGACCACGGCGAGGGCCTCGGGGAACACGGCGAGCAGCAGCACTCGATCTTCCTGTATCGCGAGGCGATCAAGGTGCCGCTCCTCCTCAAGCTCCCGGGCAGCTCCGGGGCGGGACGCCGCGTGGCGGCGCCCGTGCAGCTCTCGGACATCTTTCCGACCGTCACCGCGGCACTCGGCCTCCCGACGCCCACGGAGGTGAGCGGGACGTCGCTCTTCGCGGCCGGTGCGACGGGGGCGGCTGGCCGCGTGATCTACGGAGAGACGCTCTTCCCGCGTCTCCAGCTCGGGTGGAGCGATCTTCACAGTGCCCTGGATGCCCGGTACCACTATATTCACGGGCCGCGTCCCGAGCTGTACGACATGGTGGCGGATCCTCGCGAGGAACATGACCTGGCCAAGAGTGATCCGGGCACGGTTTCTCGTCTCGCGAGAGAGCTGCTCCGCTTTCCGACAGGGAGCGCGAAACCCACGAACGTGGACCAGGAAACCATGCGGCGCCTGTCGTCGCTGGGATATCTCGGCACCTTGCGCGACATCGGCAGCGGCGCGAAATCGTTGAATCCGGCCGATAACCTCCCGGCTCTCCGGCGGATGGAGGAGGCCTGGCACCTCGCTTCTGAAGGACAGGTCCCCCGGGCGATCGAAGTCCTGCGCTCGAGCGTGCGAGAGAACCCGGAGATGTTCGACGCTTGGGTCAAGCTCGGCGAGCTTCTCGCGGAATCCGGCCTGGACCAGGAGGCCGCGGCCGCGTACCACCAGGGGCTCGACCGCTCCCCGATGGTGCTCCCCGACATCTCGATCGCGCTCGGGTTCGTCGAGCTCCGGCGGCGCCATTTCGACGAGGCGGAACGGCTCGCAAGGGCCTCGCTCGCGACGGTTCCCTCCAAGGCTCACGAGCTCCTCGCCGGCCTCGCGCTCGCGCGCGGGAACCTCGCGGCCGCCGAGAGCGAGGCCCAGGCCGCAGCGGCGTCACGCAATCCTCAGCCCTCCGCGATCCTGGTCCTCGCCGAGGTCAAGGTGCGCGCGGGCGAGCCGGCCGAGGCGCTCCGGGTGATCGAGAAGGCGCAGGCCGTCTCCCGGGAGAAGCGGCTGGGGGCCATCTACAACCTCGAGTTCCTTCGCGGCGATGCCCTTGCCCGCATGGATCGGCTGGACGACGCCGAAGCGGCCTTTCGGGCGGAGATCGCGGCGTTTCCCGCCCATGCTCAGCCGTATGCGAGCCTGGCAGTGATCCGTTTCATGAAGGGAGATCGGCCGGCCCTCGACAGAGAGCTGAACGAGATGGTCCGCGCGAACCCTTCGCCGGGAAGCTACCTCCTCGCCGCGAGCACCCTCGATTCACTCGGCGAGAAGGAGAGAGCCGCCGCATTCCGGAAGCGCAGCAAGGCCTCGAGCCACTAGGCCGCGCGCCTCAGCCTTTTTTCTTCGGCGCGGGGGCAGCGGCCGGAGCTGGAGGAGCCGGCAGCGTGCCCGTGACCGTGAAGGGAGCCACGAGGTCGAGCTTCTTCTGGGTCGGCGGGTCGGTGAGCGTGAGCCGCATCTCGTAGTCGCCCGGCTTGAAGTACTGCCCGAGGTTCGATTCCACGACGCTGCCTGCGATGTCGAGCACGACGGCGCCGGGCTCCTTCTGCTCGGGCACCCTCGCGGGCTCCTCGGGCGGCGTCGGAACGTCGATCGCGGGCTGCCCCTTGGGCTTGATCTTCAGGGTCCGCCTGAGCGTGATCGTGCGCGTGACCGGGTCGACCGGAGGGTTGTAGAGGCGCACCGCGTACGAGAGGCCGTCCGTCGCGTCGACCCGGCCGTCGCCTTTCACGACGAAGCGGCGGGCCGAGAACGTGAACGGCTCGTCGGGCTTCGGAGCGTCCACCGGGAAGTCGTTCACGTAGACGAGAAATGGTGACGCCGCGAACTCCGTGGGCAGGCCGCTCACGGAGACCTGGCGCCGCCCCGACGTGAGCACTTTGCCCGTCGCGTCCACGAGCGCGGCGGCGACATCGTAGTCGCCCGGGACGATCGGGAACGCGCGGTCGGCGAAGAAGTCGGCCCTCGTCTTCCGGAGCGCCGCAGCCTCCTCGAGGCGGATCGCGTCCTTGCCGTTCTTGCCTCGCCCGAGAATCAGGAGCTTCATACCCTCGCCCGCCCCGGCCACGGACCCCGGAACGAAGAGCTGGACCATGAGGCGAGACGAGCCGTCGCGATACGAAACGGGCAGCAGCGCGAGCGCTCCGAACGGCCCCTGCGCGAGGCCTTCGAGAGTCGCCCGGCCCCCCTCCGAAAGCGCAGGCCCCTTGGACTCTTCGGCGGCCTTTTCGGCGGCCGCTTTCTGCTCGGCAACGACCTGCTCTTTCGTCTTGTAGACCGGCAGATCCTTGAGCTGCGGATTCACGAGCGCCATCTGCACGGCCTTCGCCTCGATTCTCTGCGCGGCCTTCGCTTCGAGCCTCTGCGCGTTGCTCACGCCCTCGACGAGGTGGTCGGTGGCCATGCCGGCATCGACCTGGAACACCAGGTGGAGCGACTGGACGTCGGCCCACGGCGGGAGCTGCGGCTTCTCGTAGATGAACTCCGTCAGGATCGTCTCGGTGCCGCCATCCCCCAGCGCGCCCGAGCCCTGAAGCGGCCCCTGCGGACCCATCGGGTTCGGGGGAGGGGTACCGAGCCCGCTGGACACGGACGGGATCGCCTTTCGCGCGATCGACCTCGGGGAACCGATGAGGATGAGAGCCTTGCCGCGCTCGGTCAGCGCGCCGCGCTTTCTTCCCAACGGGAAGAGGTCGTCGGCATTCTTGACGAGCGCGTCGAAACGCTCGCGGAACTCGTTCTCCGGCGTCTTCAGATCCGGATCCCGCCGCGCCCAGAAGAGCGCGATGAACTTCTCGGCATCCTGGTCCGAGGCGATCTTCTTCCATTCCTTCCTGTCGTCGTCCGTCGCGAGATACGCGTACTCCGGGGACTTCTCCCAGTCCTTGTACTTGTCGAGGGCCGCGAGCAACGGGAAGGCCGCGACGGCCGAGAGGAGGAGCAGAGAGAGAACGGAAAGAACCGTGCGTTTCATGGTGACGCCTTTCGCTCTGAGACCCTACTTCTTCTTCGGCGGGAGTGTCCCGGTCACGGTGAAGGTCGCGCTCGTCTCCGCCGTCTTCTTCGCCACCTGATCCGTGACGGAGACCTTCAAGTCGTATTCCCCCGGCTTCCGGAGGTATTCACCGAGATTGGCGTCGATGAGCGCCGCGGCCACGTCCACGCTGAGGATCGCCGTCGGGTCCTTCGAGTCGGCGACCGGAATCGGCGGGTCTGCAGGCTGCGGGACGTCAATCGCGGGAGAGCCCTTCGCCTTGATTTTCACGCTGCGCGACAGTTGCACGGTCTTCGAGAGGGGATCCACCGCCGGGTTGTACACGCGCACGACGAACAAGAGCCCATCCTCCGGGTCGAGTCGTTCGCCCTTCGTCACGAAATGGTTGCCGTTCAGGGTGAAGGCCTGCTCGGCCGTGCTCTTCGGGACAGGATAGAAGCTCGACGCGATGAGCAGCGGCGACAGCGAGAAGTCCTTGCCCGCAGCCGTGACCGCGATCGAGCGCTTCGCCGACGCTACGACCTTCCCCGACACGTCGAAGACATCGGCCGCGACGCCGTACTCTCCGGGCGGCACGGCGAAGAAGCGGCTGGAGATGTATCCCCCGCGAGCCGGGTCGAAGCCCGTGACCTCCTCGAGGCGCGCCGCGTCGCCACCGGCCTTGTTCTTGACGAGGATCGCGAGCTTTGCGTCGGGACCCGGCGCCCCGGCCGGAGCCGGCACGAAGAGTTGGACCTCAAGGCGGACCTCTCCCTCCCTGAAGGTGATCGGGAAGAGGGTCAGAGCCCCCGCATCCTCCTTGGACAGCGTTTCCTCGAGCGCCTGCCGCACGGGTGCGGACAGCGTCGGACCCTTCAGGGCCTCGGCGGCTGCCGCCTCGGCCGCCTTCATCTCGGCTTCGACCTCGGCGGCGGTTCTGTAGTGGGGCGGCGCCTTGAGGTCGGGGTTCTTGAGCGCGGCAGTGCGCGCCTTCACCTCCAGTGAGTTCACGTCGCCCCCGTTCCTGCCGGCGACGAAATCTCTCGCCAGCTCGACGACGAACTGCGCCGTGAACGACTTCACGGGCGCCCAGTCGGGAAGCTGCGCGGCCTCATACGTGAACGTCACGATGCTTTCGCCGATCGACGTGCCGGGATCGTTCGGAGGCAGCATCTGCCCGGGTGTAGCTCCCGAAGCCGCATCGGCGCCCGTCGCGGCGATCGGCTGCAGCTTGGTACCCGCCTGCCGGGTCAGCGTCTTCGGCGGTCCGAGGAGGATGTAGAGCTTCCCCCGCTCGGTGAGGGCGCCGCGAACCCGTGCCATCGCGAAGAGCTGATCCGCCTCCTTGACGCGCTGGTCGAAGACGACCTTGAACTCGTTGACCGGCGTCTTGAGGTCCGGATCGCGCTTGGCCCAGAAAAGCTGGATGAAGTGGTCGGCATCCTCGTCGGACGTGATCTTCTTCCAAGCCTTCTGCTCGGCGTCAGTCGCGAGGCAGGTGTACTCGGGGGACTTGTTCCAGTCCTTGTAGTTCTGAAGGCCGGCCCCCCAGGCCCCGGAGGCGAGGAGAAGCGCAGCAAGCGAGTGGCGGAACTTCATCGAGAACTCCCTTCGATCGGAGCAATCAACCTCCGGATCTTAATCCGGCTCAGCGCCCGGGAAGCTTCCTGCCCTCTTCCAGCCAGCCTCTCAGATCCGCGAGCATGCGCTCCCAGCCGGGTCCGAGCCGGTCGCGGTATGCGCTCCACGCCGCGGTCTCCTCGAAGCCCGACTGCGTCACCGTGATGCGCGTGCCTTCGAGGATCCTTTCGAACTCCACGACGAGGCGCATCCCGCCGAAAGACTCACCCTCCGGCGTCGAGAACACGAGATTCGAGACCACGAAGCGGCGGCCCGGGTCGAAAACCTCGAACTGGCCGATCGAGCTGTAGCCGGCGTCGGAATCCGGGTCGGCATACCAGCCGAGCACCCAGTTTCCGCCCGGCCTGGGACCGATCACGGCGCCGTCCGCGAGCCACGCGAGCACGTCGGACAGGTCCACGAAGGCGGAAAACGCACGCTCGGGTGTCACGTTGACGAGGACCTCCCGAACGACCGAAGCCTCTTCCGCCACGGGAGAATCTTACGACGTGCGAGAATCCGCGCCGCCATGTGCGCAGGGAGAGCTCGAGCCGCCGAGAGGGGCGCCGCCGCGTGATTCCCGGTCTCAAACGCGAGCTCGAGAGCGCCGTCTCGGAGGCCTGCCGCCGCGTCTTCGGCGTGGAAGCGCCGCGCATCGTCCTCGAAACGCCCCCGAAGGTCGAGCTGGGCGATCTCGCCTGCCCCGTGGCCTTCGAGCTCGCGAAGGTCCTGAAGCGGCCGCCGCGGAAGATCGCCGAGGAGCTGGCTCTTACCCTCACGTTGCCCGCTCTCGTCGTCAAGCGGTCGGTCGAGGGGGGCGGCTACCTCAACTTCTTCCTCGACCGCCCGCGCACCCTCCGGGCGATGCTCGTCGCGGGAAATGCGGCGCCGGCCGTGCCCGCGGGGGCCGGCAAGCTCATCGTCGAGCACACGAACATCAATCCGAACAAGGCCGCGCACATCGGCCACCTCCGGAACGCCGTTCTCGGCGACGTCCTCGTGAGCACGTTCAAGCGGCTCGGCCGGCCGGTCGAGATCCAGAACTATCTCGACGACACGGGCGTGCAGGTGGCCGACGTCATCGTCGCGCTCCAGAACGCCGCGGACCTCGTCGAGAGCTCTCGCGCGAAGCGCCTCGGCGAGGAGATCCGCGAGATTCTGGACGCCTTCCCCGGCCACGCGCCAGGCGTCGCGCCGCGCCGGCTGGGCGACCTCGCGTGGGACCTCTACGCGCTCGCGGTGAGAAGCTACGCGGCCGACCCCTCCCTCGAAGAGAAGCGGCGTGCCACGCTTCACGCCATCGAGGGCGCCGCCACGGGCGATGACCTTGACGAAGAAGCAGCCGCGACGGCCGCGCTCGCGGGGCGCCTCGCCGACGCCGTCGTGCGCTGCCACCTCCTCACGATGGAGCGCGTGGGCGTGAACTACGACCTCTTGCCCCGCGAGAGCGACATCCTCGCGCGCCGTTTCTGGGTGAAGGCCTTCGAGCTCCTGAAAAAAGCCGGCGCTGCGCGGCTCGAGACGGAGGGCAAGAACCTGGGCTGCTGGGTCATGCCGCTCGAAGGCGCGCCGGAGTTCGAGGGGATGGAGGATGCCGACAAGATCCTCGTGCGCTCGAACGGAACGGTCACGTACACCGGAAAGGACGTCGCCTACCAGCTCTGGAAGCTCGGCGTTCTCGGGATCGACTTCGAGTACGAGGAGGTGCCGTACCGCGACGTCGACGGCTCGCCCGAGTTCCATGCCTCGGACGGCGTCTCGCCGCTTTACCGGACCCGGCACGACGAAGTGGGTGCCGACGTCTCGGCCCGCGGACGCTTCGGCAATGGCTCACACGTGATCAACGTCATCGACGTACGCCAGTCCTATCCGCAGAAGGTCGTCCGCGAAGCGGTCCGGCGCGCCGGCTTCCCCGAGGCCGCCGACCGGTCCGTCCACTTCGCGTACGAGATGGTCGCGCTGACTCCGGCCTCCGCGGAGGCGCTTGGCGTCGAGCTCACGGACGAGGATCGCGCACGCCCCTTCGTCGAGATGTCGGGCCGGCGCGGGCTCGGCGTGAAAGCCGACGATCTCCTCGACCGGCTCGTCGAAAAGGCGAACGACCAGATTCGAGCGCGCGCGAGCGAGCCTCCCGAAGCCGGCCGGGCCGAGGCGATCGCGGTCGGCGCGCTGCGCGTCTACATGACGCGATTCTCGCGGAACAAGGTCATCGCCTTCGATCTCGACGAGGCGCTCGCCTTCGAGGGCGACACGGGGCCCTACCTTCAATACGCCGCCGTGCGAGCCGCGAACATCTTCCGCAAGCTCGAAGAGATCGGGCTCAAAGGCCACCTCGACGCCGCGGAGATCGACGGCCTCGGGGCCCTTCCCGCGTCGGCGCTCGACGACGGACTCTGGGACGTCGTGAGGACGTGCTCCCGCACGCTCGACACGCTCGAGAAAGTTGCCGAGTCGCTCGAGGTGTCGCTCCTCGTCCGGCACGCGCTCGCGGTCGCGGCGGGCTTTCATCACCTGTACCACACGCACCCGATCGCGCAGGAGAAGGACGAGACGACGCGTCGGGCGCGGCGCGCCGCGCTCCAGGTCGTCTCCGTCCATCTCGCGGACGTTCTCGGCGTTCTCGGCGTGCCGGTGCCGGGCAGGATGTGAGCGTGCCGGGAGACGTCGTCTACCGCAACCGTGGGACTGATGGGCTCGTCGCCGCTCGGGCCTTCGTCGAACGCGCCGGCGCGGAGGAGTACGAGCCGGCCGTCAGCGCGGTCGTCCGGGCCGATGCGGCGGCTCACGCGGCCGCGTTCGACCCGGAGCACGACGTCCTGCTGACCGCCGAGCGCGACGGGCGGCCCGTGGGCGTGCTGCTCGTCACCCGGGACGCCGTGGATCCGGACGCCGCGCGCTTCAACTGGCTCATGGTCGACGCGTCCGAGCGGAACGGAGGAGTCGGCCGCGAGCTGCTCTTCCGCGGCATCGAGGCGTGCCGCGAGCGGCGGCGGCTCGTCCTCCGCGCGCGCTCGTTCGCCGCGTCACCCGCGGGCCCGCACCTTTTCTGGCTCTACGGATTCCGCGTCGTGGACCTCGTTCCGGTCATGGTCGGGGAAGGCACGCGCGAGTCGATCCTCTTCGAGAAGCGCTTGAGCCCGCTCGCGTCTCCGGAAGCATAGCGCCGACTCTCTTCCACGCTTTTGCGCCTTTTCAGCGCGCGACGGCCGGAGAAACGGACGAAACGGAAGACACGGAAGCCGCCGGCGTCGCCGCGTCAGGCTCGGGAAAAACGTCCACGACGTCGGCCAGGCCGCTCGAATCGTCGAGACGGGCCATGACGGAGACGTGCCGGCGCAACGGGCCGTCCGCCTCGAGGCGGGCGCTCGCTGGGCTTTGGGCGCGCACGAGGAAGAGCCGTCCATCCGACGTGAGGAGGAGCGGCCGATGAGGTGTTCCATCCAGCCGCGAGCCGGGGAAGGCACGGCCCATCGCGCAGCGCAGGCATACGAGCTCTCCCTCCACCCGCTGGACCGCGCTCGCGAGCGCGAGGCCGTGCACCGCCGGCGTCCGGAATCGCACCGCCGCCCATCCCACGGCGATTCCGCAGCCCGCGGCGAAGACGATCGTGACGGATCGCGGAAAGGTCCGCCGCCGCTTCGCACCAACGTCGAGGCGCCGGGCGAGGCGCCGGGCGAGCTCCTCCGGGCACCGGTCCACGGGCCGGCAGGTCTTCAACGTCTCCCGGAGCTTTCCCGCCTCCTCGCAGCGCTCGCGGCACGCCGGGCACTCTTCCAAGTGCGCAAGGAGGTGTGCCGCGTCCACGAGCTCTAGCTCGTCATCGTGGTAAGCCTCGATCAGAAGGCTCGCCGTCCGGCAATCCATCATCATCTCGCCCGGAGCGTCTAACGTTCGCGGCGGCGCCGGTATTCCGACAGGGTGACCGGATCCCAGCCGCCGGGGGCCCGGGGCGCTCGCGGCCCTCCCGCGGCGAGCCGCGTCCTCGTGGGCTCGTCAGGGCCGAAGTAATGGCGGCGGCGGCCATATTCGAGGAGCGCCGACTCGAGCAGGCGGCGACCCCGATAGAGACGGGACATCACCGTGCCGAGCGGCACCTCCAGGATGTCAGCCACCTCGCGGTAGGAAAAATCCTGCAGGTCGACGAGCTCGACGACGAGGCGGAAGTCCTCGGGCAGCGCCGCGAGCGCGTCGGCCACGCCCCGATCGAGCGCCGCGGCCAGAAGGCCCTCCTCCGGAGTCGCGCTCGTTCCGGCCTCTCGCGCCTTCGAGCCCGCGGCATCGAGAGCTTCATCCCCGCCCGCGCCGAGATCGACCTCTTTCGGGCCGGCCTTCGTGTGGCGGTAGCCGTTGATGAAGGCGTTCTTGAGGATGCGAAAGAGCCACGCCTTGAGATTCGTTCCCTCGGTGAACCCGTCGTAGTGCGCAAACGCCTTGAGATACGTCTCCTGCAGGAGATCCTCGGCGTCCTGCCGGTTTCGCGTCAGCCGGAGGGCGGACCCGTACAGGGCGTCCGCGTAGGGAAGCTCACCGCTCCTGAAGTTCCAGGACGAGGGGGACGAGGAGGGCTTCTTAGGTGCGGAAACGGCCATTTCGGACTCCAGATTCTCATTATGCAATACGTAAACCGCCCTCTTTTGGCTTCGACTGCATGAAAAAGAGCCCCGGAATCCGGGGCCTAGAGACTCATTCTGGAGGAAAGGGACTTACTTGCCGTTGATGACGAAGGCGATGACGAGAGCGTAAATGACGAGCGACTCGATGAGGACGAGCGCAAGAAACGCCATGGCTCGGATCGAGCCACCCGCGCCCGGATTCCGCGCGATGCCCTCGCAGGCGGCGACCGCCGTGCGGCCCTGGGAGATCGCACCGCCAAACGCCGCGAGGCCGATCGCGATCGCGGCCGAGAGGTGGCCCCAACCCGCGCCGCCGCCGGCCTTCACGGCTTCCTGGGCGAAGGCGAGATTCGGGAGGAGGAGGGCCAGAGCCGTGAGGGCGCCGGCCGGGAGGATTCGCTTAGACATGTCGGGGGCTCCTTTCGTGATCGAAACAGTCGACTCAGTGAGCTCAATGTTCATGGGCGGTGGCTCCGCCCAGGTAGACGGTGGTGAGAAGCGTGAAGACGTACGCCTGCAGCAGCGCCGTAAAGATGCCCAGCGCCATCATCGGCCACGGCACGACGATCGGAACGAGGCTCGAAAAAATGCTGCTGGCCGTGTGCTCGCCGAAGACGTTCCCGTAGAGACGCATGGAAAGCGAAAGAGCGCGCGCGAAGTTGCCGATCATCTCGATCAGGAACATGAGCGGCGCCAGCACCAGCATCGGGCCGAGGAAGTGCTTGAGGTAGCCGAAGAGCCCGTGCGCCCTGATCCCGGCGGCGTTGAAGAAGAGGAAGCACGTGATCGAGAGCGCGAACGTGACGTTCAGGTTCGCCGTCGGCGGCTGCAGGAAGAAGAAGAGCCCGCAGAAGTTGCACAGGAAGATGAAGAAGAAGAACGTGCCGGCGATCGGCAGGTATTTCTCGCCGTGATGCGGAATGTTCTCCTTGATGACATCGCGCAGAAAGTCCACGAGGACCTCGAGCACGTTCTGCGCTGAGCCGGGTGCGTCCTTGCGGTAGCTCCGGGACGCGACGAAGAAGAACACCGTGCAGAAGAGGAAGACGACGATCGCCATGGCGATGTGGTCCGGAATCCAGCCGAGCAGCTCACCGTGCTCTCCGCGGGGCGCGATCCCGCCGACATGGAAGCCGCCGAGCGCGATCCCGTCGCGCCACCAGGACGGCGCGCTCTCGACGGGGCCGAGGAGGCGGGTCAGGAGGGCGTTGAAGAGCCCGAAGAATATCGAATGCTCGTGGTGCACGTCGTCCCCGCCCTCACTGGCTCGCGCCCGTCCCGCTCCGGCGCCCGGTCAGGAGCTCGCGGAGCCCGTCGATCACCACCGCGGCGACCACCGTCGAGAGGCCCACGACAACCCACCGGACGTCGGCCGGCAGCGCCCGCACTGTCCCCCAAAGGACGAGACCGACGAAGGCGTACCGGAGAACGGCCTTGAGCCCGAATTTCCAGTCGAATCGGGCTGGCGCACCCGGTGCGGGCGCCTTGAAGCGACCGACGAGATCCGACAGCCAGAGCGCCGAGACGATAGCCATGGCCGCCCCGAGAGTCAAGGCGAGGGCGGCCTGGAACCTGCCGAGCGCCGCCAACGCGGAGGCCCCGAGAAGACCGAGGATCGTCGCCAGGCGGAAAAAGCCGGGGTTCGGCCAGGAGATGGCCGGAACGGCTTCCCGTGTCAATCCCGACGTCCCTTGCCGCCGCCGACAAGCATCCCCGACTCCCGATAGATCTGCCGGAGGCCCGCGGCGAAGCCGAGAGCGCCAAGAGTAGCCGTCAGGACCGGGAAGATCCCGAGCACCCGGTCCCCGAGATAGCCGAGGCCCGCTCCCGCCGCGATCGCCGCCGGCAGCACCCAGCCGAACGTCAGCACGTCGCCGAAGAATCGGCGGGAGTCCGGGCCGCCGGGGGGCTCGTCTTCGCTCACGGCCCGAACGGCAGGAGACACGTCCGGGCGAACTGCACGAACGGTCCGGGCAGAATGCCCATTGCGAGCGTACCCGCCGCACAGAGCGCGATCGCCGCGGACACCGCAGGCTCCTCGCGCCAATGGAGCGTGCCCTCGCCCTCGACGAGATACATCGCGCGGGCGATCCGGAAATAGTAGAAGAGCGAGACGGCGGACATGAGCACCGCGAGGAGCGAGAGCCAGAACCAGCCTGCCTTCATCGCCGCCGAGAACAGGAAATATTTGCCCACGAATCCCGCCGTGGGCGGGATCCCGGCGAGAGAGAGCAGGAAGACGAGCATCGCGGCGGCCAGCCACGGATTCTTGGCGGCCAGGCCGTTGAAGTCGTCCACGCTCTCCCCGGCATAACCCTTCGACTCGAGGAGGATCACGAGGCCGAAGGCACCGAGGTTCATGAACGCATACGCGAGGAGATACACGAGGATCGACCAGAGTCCGATTCCGCTCGCGTCTCCGTAGGCCAGGAGGCCGAGGAGCGCGTAGCCGGCGTGTCCGATGGACGAATAGCCGAGGAGCCGTTTCACGTTCGTCTGCATGAGCGCGCCGACGTTCCCGACGACCATCGTGAGGGCGGCCGAGGCCGCGATGATCGCCGACCAGTCGCCGGCACGCGGACCGAATCCCACGAAGAAAATGCGGGCGAAAATCGCGTACGCCGCGAGCTTCGGTCCGACCGCGAAGAACGCCGAGATCGGCGTGGGCGCGCCCTCGTACACGTCCGGGGCCCACACGTGGAAGGGCGCCGACGCGATCTTGAAGAACATGCCGCAGCCGACGAATATGATCCCGATAACCAGGAACGCCGGCGGCTTCGCCGTCGTGAAGGCCGTCGCGATCCCCGCGAGAGAGAGCGTCCCCGCCGCGCCGTAGACGAGAGAGATCCCGTAAATGAGGACGCCCGACGAAAACGCTCCGAGCACGAAGTATTTCGCGGACGCCTCGAGGGACTTCGTCTCGCGCTTGAAATAGCCTGCGAGGACGTACTGCGAGAGCGCCATCAGCTCGAGCGCGACCACGATCGAGGCGAGGTGCGTTCCGGAGGCCATGAAGAGCATCCCGACCGTCGAAAAGAGGATCAGGCCGTAATACTCGCCGCCCGGGTAGGGCGACACGCTGATGAAACGCAGCGAGAACAGGATCGTCACGATCCCGACGAGAAGCAGGATTCCCTTGAAGTACAGCCCGAAGCGGTCCATCGCGAACATGCCGCCAAACGCGCTTCGGGGAAGCGTTCCCGCCATCCGCGCGGACACGAACAGCAGGAGGCCCGTGGCGGCGAGGGCGCCGATCGAGAAAAAGGCGAGGCCGCGCTCGCGCGGGCGGCTCACGAACGTCGCCCAGAGGAGGACGAACGACGCGGCCGCCGTCAGGAAGAGCTCCGGCAAGATGAGGAGGGTGTCGCCTGCGGGAAACGGCACGGCTTACTTGACCTCTGCCACGGCGGCGGCCGCCGCGGGAATGCCGGTCGAGGTCGCGCTCGGAGACGTCGCGCCCGCCAGGCGCGGCGCGGCGTCCCGGGCCGCGCGGCGCAGGCCCGGCGCCGAGACGGTCGCCACGATCTTCTCGGCCGACTTCGCCGTCATCTCGAAGAACGGCTTCGGATAGACGCCGATCCAGAAGCACATGACGATGAGGGGCGCGAGCGTGAGGATCTCGCGCAGATTCACGTCCTCGAGGCCCTTGTTCTCCTCGTGCGTCATCTCCCCGAAGAACACGCGCTGGTAAAGCCACAGCATGTATGCGGCCCCGAGGATGACCCCGAGGCTCGCCCAAGCGGCCCACCGCCAGTCGGCGAGGAAGACCCCCGTGAGGATCGTGAACTCGCCCACGAACCCGTTCAGCAGCGGAAGCCCGATCGAGGCGAGAAGGATGACCATGAAGAGCATCGCGTAAACGGGCATGACACCCGAGAGACCGCCGTAGTCCGCGATCATGCGCGTGTGCCGCCGCTCGTAGATGATGCCGACGAGAAGGAAGAGGCCGCCGGTCGACAGGCCGTGATTGATGGATTGCAGGATCCCCCCCTGGATGCCGGCGTTGTTCAGCGCGAAGAGGCCGAGCATGACGAAGCCGAGGTGCGCGACCGACGAATACGCGACGAGCTTCTTCATGTCCTTCTGGACCATCGCGACCATCGAGCCGTAGACGATGCCGACGATCGACAGAGCCGCGACCCAGCCCACGGTCGTGAGCCCGAGGAAGCGCGCGTTTGAAAAGAGGGCGTCGGGGCAGAGCGGCAGCGAGAAGCGGAGGAACCCGTATGTTCCCATCTTCAGGAGGACGCCCGCGAGGATGACCGAGCCCGCCGTCGGCGCCTCGACGTGCGCGTCCGGCAGCCAGGTGTGGAACGGGAACATCGGCACCTTGATCGCGAAGCCGATGAAGAAGGCCCAGAAGAGCCAGAGCTGCAGGTCCGGTGGAATCGAGGAGGCGATCGTCTGGAAGTGGACGATGTCGAACGTCGGTGGATTCCCGAGGCCCTTCCACCAAAGGAAGCCGGACGTGTTGAAGAAGTAGAGCGCGATGATCGCGAGCAGCATGACGACCGAGCCCGCGAGCGTGTACAGGAAGAACTTGATTGCGGCGTAGAGCTTCCGCGGGCCGCCCCAGATGCCGATGAGGAAGTACATCGGCACGAGCATCACTTCCCAGAACACGTAGAACAGGAAGAAGTCGAGCGCACAGAACACGCCCACCATCCCCGTTTCGAGCAGGAGGAGGAACGCGTAGTACTCCTTTTCGCGCTTCGTGATCGCCGAGAAGGACGCATAGACGGAGATGAAGGAGAGGAGCGTCGTGAGGAGGATCAGGAGCGCCGCGATGCCATCCACGCCGAGCGAATACTTCGCGCCGAGAGAGGGGATCCAGTCGTGAGTCTCGCGGAAGAAAAAGTCCCCGGACTTGCGGAAGCCCGCGAACGTCCAGAGGGGGACCGACAGCAGGAACTCGGCTCCCGCGAAGAGCGTCGTGACCCACCGGATGACCGAGGGTTTCTCCCGCGGCACGAAGAGCACGACGAGCGTGCCGACGACCGGCAGGAATATGAGGAGCGACAGGAGTCCGTTCATTCGCCGTCCTTCACTTCAACAGGAGATAGAGGCACACGAAACCGAAAATGCCGAAGGCCATCGTCAGCGCATAGTTCTGGGTCCGGCCGGTCTGGACCCGATGCATCCCGCGGAACGCGGCCTGAAATACGTTTCCCACGCCGTTCACGGCGCCATCCACGAACGTCCGGTCGAACCAGGAGGAGACGTTCGACAGCCCGACCGCGAGGCCGGCCGCTCCGTTCGGGATGAGGTCGACGACCCTCGCGTCGATCTCCCAGAGGAGGCGCCCGCCCTTCTTGATGAGGCCGTTCACGAAGACGGCCTCGTAGAACTCGTCCACGCGGTACTTGTCGCGCACGAGCCGGTACAGCCCGCCGAGCGAGGCCGCGATCCGGGACGGGATCGCGAACGGGAACGCGCCCGAGTAAAAGCTCCAAGCGAGCGCGATCCCGAGCACGGCGACGAGAACCGACGTGCCCATGAGCAGCCACTCGGTCGCGTGCGGGAGCTCGTGCGGCTCGAGGGCGAAAGTAGCCGGCAATTTCACGAAGACCGGCTCGAGGAACCTCTCGAAAGTGCCGTCGCCCCCGAGGATGAACTTCGGAATGCCGAGGAGGCCCGTGAAAGCGGCTCCGGCCGCGAGGACGTAGAGCGGCACCGTCATCGAAGCGGGGGATTCGTGGACGTGCTGGAGCTGTTCGGGCGTCCCCCGGAACGTTCCGAAGAACGTCATCCGGATGAGGCGAAACATGTAGAAAGCCGTGAGTCCCGCCGTGAGGACCGCGAAGCCCCACAGGACCGGATGCCCGGCCGCGTATGTCTCGCCGAGGATCGCGTCCTTCGAGAAGAAGCCCGCGAGGCCGGGAACGCCCGCGATCGCGAGCGTCGCGACGAACATCGTGAGGAAGGTGTGCGGGACGAGCTTCCTCAGGCCCCCCATCTTCGTCATGTCCTGCTCGCCCGAGAGAGCGTGGATGACGGAGCCGGAGCCGAGGAACAGACACGCTTTGAACCACGCGTGCGTGAAGACGTGGAACATGCCCGCCGAAAACGCGAGGACGCCGCATCCGAGGAACATGTAGCCGAGCTGCGAGACCGTGGAATACGCCAGGACCTTCTTGATGTCGTTCTGGGCGAGGCCCATCGTCGCGGCGAAAAAAGCGGTCGCGCACCCGATGACGGCGACGACGAAGGAGGCGTCGTGCGTGAGGAGCCAGCCGGTCGTCGGGTGTCCATTCGCACTCTCCACCGCCCAGGCGTGCGAGATGCGGAAGAAGAGGTTGCAGCGCGCGACCATGTAAACGCCGGCCGTGACCATCGTGGCCGCGTGGATGAGCGCCGAGACGGGTGTCGGGCCGGCCATCGCGTCCGGAAGCCACACGTAGAGCGGAATCTGGGCGCTCTTGCCGCACGCCCCCACGAACAGGCACAGGCACACGGCCGTCAGGAGCCCCCCGGCCGCGTAGCGGCCCGGATCGGCCGCAGCCATCGCGAACATCCTGTCGAAGTCCACGGTGCCGAAGAGCGCGAAGCACCCGAAGATGCCCAGGACGAACCCGAAGTCTCCGATGCGGTTGACGACGAACGCCTTCTTGCCGGCGTCCGCCGCCCAAGTCTTCGTCCAGTAGAACCCGATGAGGAGGTAAGAGCACAGCCCGACGCCTTCCCAGCCCACGAACAGGATCGGCAGGTTCGCCCCGAGGACGAGCGTGAGCATCGCGAACATGAAGAGATTCAGGTACGAGAAATAGCGGCCGTAACCGGGATCGTGACCCATGTACCCGACCGAGTAGACGTGAATGAGCGTTCCGATGAACGTCACGAAGAAGAGCATGACCGCCGAGAGCGCGTCGATGCGGAACGCGACGTCGATCGAGAGCACCTTCGTGCCGAACCACGTCGCGGTCTCCCCCATCGGCATCCACGTCCAGAGCGTCGCGACGACGCCCTCGTGGCCGTGGGTTTCGCCCCACCACGCGAAGATCGCGAGCAGCGCCGCGAGGAACGACAGCGCGCAGGCCACAGGACCGATGACCGTGTGCGCGCCCGCGAACGGGATCTCGAGGCGCGCGTGCGTGTCGGCGCCGGGGGTGACGACGTGATGGGGATCGTGCGTGAGGCCGTGGCCTCCCGCTTCTTCGGGGTGCGGATGGTGCCCGGGAGCTTTTGAAGCCTCGTCGTGGTCGGGCCCGTGCGGGCCCTTCGGGGCGTCTCTTCCGCCGAGTTTCGAGTGCGAGGCGAGATAGAGCAGCCCGTTCACGAGGAACCCGAGCAGCGGGAAGACGAGAATCCAGGGCAGGATCGCGGCTGAATTCACGCGCTATCCCTTCAGCTCGGAGGCGTCGTCGAGGTTCACGGAGCCTTTGAGGCGGTACATGGAGATGATGATCGCGAGGCCGATCGCGGCCTCGCCGGCGGCGAGCGTGATGACGAAGACCGCGAAGAGCTGCCCGTTGAGGTCGCCGAGCTGCCGGGAGAAGGCGATGAGGTTCAGGTTCGCCGCGTTCAGGATGAGCTCGATCGACATGAGGACGGTCAGGAGGTTCCGGCGGATCAGGACGCCCGTGACGCCGATCGCAAACAGCAGGAACGAGAGCGCGACGTAATGCGTGACGCCGATCATCAGTCGACGTGCTCCATCGTCCGCTTGCCGAGCACGACCGCCCCGATCATGGCGACGAGGAGGAACACCGAGGCGACCTCGAACGGCAGGAGGTAGTCGCGATAGAGGCCCCACGCGACGGCCTGGCTGTTCCCGGCGACCTGCTCCGTCACGGGGGTCTTCACCGTCTTCCCGTCGACGGTCTCCGTCATCATGCGCGAGATCGTCGTCGTCGAGAGCTTCGCGGGGTCGGCCGGCGCGTCCGCGAGGCCGCTCGTGCGCGAGGAGGCGACGATCGTTCCGCCGACGACGGCGAGGAGGAAAAACGCGACGAGGAGCGCCGCGCCCGCCTGCCGGTGCACGTAGGGTTGTCCCGCCGTGCGCCGGATGTTCACGAGCATGATCGTGAAGAGGAACAGGACCATGATCCCGCCCGCGTAGACGAGGACCTGGACCGCGGCGAGGAATTCGGCGTTGAGCGTGATGAAGAGAGCCGCGACGCCGAAGAAAGAGAGGAGGAGGAACAGCGCGGAATGGACCGGCTGGCGCATCGCGACGACGCCGACGGCGCCGAACACGACGATCGCCGCGAAGAACCAGAAGAAGAACGGCGCCGTCACCGCCCCTCCCCCGGCTCGACGACGGTGAATGGCTTGACGTTCTCGTCCCATTTCGTGAGCTTCCGGATGTCGAGGTAGAGCGCCTCGTTCCGTTCGTACGTGCCCAGCTCGTACGTCTTCGTCCGGAGCCAGATCGACTTCGGGTTCGTCGGGCACGCTTCTTCGCAGAGGCCGCAGAACATGCAGCGCTTGAGGTCCACGTCGAACCGGTCGAGGACCTTCTCGTTCTTGCCTGCCTCGTTTTTCTCGTTGTGCCAGTCGATGAAGATGATGTCGATCGGGCACTCGATCGCGCAGAGCGTGCACTTGATGCAGCGTTCCTCGTCGAGCCGGAACATCCCGCGGAAGCGGTCGCTCGGTTCGCGCGCCGCCTCGGGGTACTCGACCGTGTCGGCCTTTCGGAAGAGGTGCCTCCCGGTCATCTTGAGGCCGCCGAAGATGTCGAGGAGGAGGATGTCGTCCCAGAAGCTCATGTCAGGCCTCCGCCGCCCGGGCGCGCACGGACGCCGGAGCCGTCTTCGCCGCGGGCGGCTTCGCCGCCCGGAGCCGGGTCACGATGAGAAAGGCGCCGATCGCCGCGCCCCAGAGCACGATCCCGAGGATCCTCAGGCCGCGGAAGCCGCCGAGCGCCGCGAGCGCGACGAGGACCAGGTTCGTGAGGGAGATCGGGATGAGGGTCTTCCACCCGAGCGCCATGAGCTGGTCGAACCGGTAGCGCGGGAACGTCCCTCGGAACCAGATGTAGACGAAGAGGAAGCAGGAGACCTTCAGGACGTACCAGAGGACGGGCGGGACGACGTCGAGGAACGCGAGGGCATGAACGCTCGGGAAGGGCCGCAGCCAGCCGCCGAAGAACAGCGCCGTCGCGATCGCCGAGATCGTGATCATGTTCGCGTACTCGGTCAGGAAGAAAATCGCCCAGCGGAAGCCGGAGTACTCCGTGTGGAAGCCCGCGACGAGCTCGCTCTCGGCCTCGGGCAGGTCGAATGGGATGCGGTTCGTCTCCGCCACTCCCGAGACGAAGTAGAGGAAGAACGAGACGAGCCCGGGCAGGATGAACCACATCTGGTGCGTGCGCTGGGCCTCGACGATCTCGACGAGGGAGAGCGAGCGCGCCATGAGGATCGCGCTCACGACCGCGAAACCCATCGGGACCTCGTAGCTGATGAGTTGCGCCGCCGAGCGCAGGCCGCCGAGGAGCGCGTACTTCGAGTTCGACGCCCAGCCGCCGAGGATGATCCCGTAGATGCCGACCGACGTGATCGCGAGGACGAGGAGGAGCGAGACGTTCAAGTCCGCCGCGTACCACGCCGTCGTGATCTTTCCGAGGCCCGGGATCCGCATCGTGAACTCGGGGCCCCACGGGAGGACCGCGAAGACCGCGAGGCCGGGAACCATCACGAGGACGGGCGCGAGGAAGTGGATGAAGTGCTGGGCCTTCGCCGGTACGACGTCTTCCTTCGTGAGGAGCTTCACGACGTCCGCCACGAACTGCAGGATCCCTTCCGGGCCCACGCGGTTCGGTCCCTTGCGCACCTGGAGGAATGCGAGGGTCCGGCGCTCGATGTAGGTGAGGACCCCCGCCGCCGTCGCGACGAGGATCACGACGACGACGGCCTTGACGGCCGGGATCAGGAAGTACGTCAGGACGCTTGCGGAGATGTCCATGTCTATCGGTCGACCTCGCCCAACACGATGTCGATGGTCCCGATGATCGCGACGAGGTCGGAAACCATGTGGCCCCGCGCCATCTCCGGCAGCGCCTGCAGGTTGATGAAGCTCGGCGGCCTGACGCGCAGCCGGTAGGGCTTGTTGCCGCCGTTCGAGACGAGGTAGAAGCCGAGCTCTCCCTTCGGGGACTCGACGCTCGCGTAGGCGTCCCCGGCGGGCGGCTTGATGACGCGCGGGACCTTTCCGCGGATCTCGCCGGTCGGGTTCGCGGCGAGCCAGTCGCAGCACTGGAGGAGGATCCGGCGGCTTTGGCGAAGCTCGGCGATCCGCACCAGGTAGCGGTCGTACGTGTCCGCGTTCTTCCCCGTCGGGATCTCGAAGTCGAGCTCCGGGTAGCACTCGTACGGGAGCGCGCGGCGGACGTCCCACGCGAGGCCCGCGGCGCGCAGCGGCGGGCCCGTGACGCCCCAGGCGATGCAGCGCTCGGTCGTGAGGATCCCGACGCCGACCGTCCGCATCTTCCAGATGCGGTTCTCGGTCAGGAGGTCCTCGTACTCGTCGATCTTCGAGCCGAGGTCTTCCGTGAACGCGCGGAGCTTCTCGAGCCAGCCGGGCGTCAGGTCCTCCTGGAGACCCCCGACGCGCATGCAGTTCAGCGTGAGGCGCGCCCCGCAGTAGTCCTCGAAGAGGTCGAGGATGACCTCGCGCTCGCGGAACGTGTAGAAGAAGGGCGTGATGGCGCCGAGGTCGATCGCGGCCGTTGCGAGCCAGAGGAGGTGCGAGGAGATGCGCTGCATCTCGTCGAGGACGATGCGGATGTACTGCGCGCGCTTCGGGATCTCGAGGCCGAGCAGCTTCTCAACCGTGAGGCAGTAGGCGTGGTTGTTCGTGGCCGCCGCGACGTAGTCGAGGCGGTCCGTATGCGGGATCACCATCGGGTAGGTCTCGGTCTCGAACAGCTTCTCGGTGCCGCGGTGGAGGTAGCCGACGTCCGGGCGGGCCGAGACGATGCGCTCGCCGTCCACCTTGAGGACGATCCGAAGGACGCCGTGCGTCGACGGGTGCTGCGGCCCGAAGTTGAGCTCCATCTCGCGGAGCCCGAGCATCGTGTCCCTCGTTTCGGGGACGGAGCCGGCGGTGCCGACGGTTTCGCTCACGACACGGTCTTCCTGTTCTTGTCGTCGGGCGCGGGGCCGCCGCCCTCCGGGTAGCGGTCCGGGTAGATGGCTGCGCCCGTGTCGATGCCCTCGACCGGGAAGTCCTTCCTGAGCGGATGGCCCTGGAAGCCGTCCCACGTGAGGATCCGGCGCAGGTCGGGGTGCCCCTCGAACGAGACGCCGAAGAGGTCGAACACCTCGCGCTCCATCCAGTTCGCGGTCTCCCAGACGCCGGACACCGTCGGGCAAAGGGCGCCGTCCCTGACGCCGACCTTCAGGCGGATGCGCGTGTTGCCGCGGGCGAAGGAGTGCAGCCAGTAGACGAGGTCGAAGCGCGGGTCGCGCGCCTTCCAGTCCACGGCGGTGAGGTCCACGAGGAATGTGAACGTCTCGGCATCGCGCAGGTGGCGGCAGGCCTCGACGAGCTTGCCGGGCGCGAGCTCGACCGTCGTCTGGCCAACCATCCTCTTCGCGCCAAGGACGGCGCCCGGCACGGCCGCGGCGAGCGCGGCGACGAGGGGCTCGCCCATCGCATCGACCGGTGCCGGCACCGGAGCCTTCGGCGGCGCCGCAGGCTTCGGGGCGGCAGGCTTCGCCCCGGCTGGAGCAGCTGCGGCGGGAGCGGGCGCGGCCGGCTCCGCGGGCTTCGCGGGCTCCCCGACGGCAGGTGCGGCGGGAGTGTCCTTCGGATCTTCAGCCAAGGGCGAGCTCCTCGGGGGCGCGCCGGATCACGCGCATCTTCTGGATCTTCTTCTGGAGCTCCATGAGGCCGTAGAGAAGGGCCTCGGGCCGTGGCGGGCAGCCGGGCACGTAGACGTCCACGGGAATGATCCGGTCGACGCCCTGCGTGACCGCGTAGCTCCGGTACGGGCCGCCGCACGTCGCGCACGAGCCCATCGCGATGACCCATTTCGGGTCGGCCATCTGGTCGTAGAGGCGCTTGATGATCGGCGCCATCTTCTCCGAGACGGTGCCGGCGACGAGCATCATGTCGCACTGGCGCGGCGAGCCGCGGAAGACCTCGGCGCCGAAGCGCGCCATGTCGTGGCGGCTGTCGACGACCGCCATCATCTCGATCGCGCAGCACGCGAGGCCGAACTGCATCGGCCAGAGCGAGTTCTTGCGGCCCCACCCGATCAGAGCGTCGACCGTGGTCGTGAGGACGTTGTCCGGGAACGCGTTCTCTATCAGGCCCACGAAAGCGCTCCCCTCCGCCACGCGTAGACGTACCCGACGACGAGGATCGCGAGGAAGACGAGCATCTCGACGAGGCCGAAGAGCTTCAGCCTGTGGTACATGACCGCCCACGGGAAGAGAAAGATCGTCTCCACGTCGAACACGACGAAGAGGACCGCGATGAGGTAGTACCGCACGGAGAACCGGTGGTCGAAGGCCTCCGTGGGCGACGCGACGCCGCACTCGTAGGGCGCGAGCTTCGTTGGCGTCGGTTTCGAGGGCCTCAGGAGCGACATCGCCGCGAGGCCCGCGACCGGGATGATCGCCGCCATGATCGCGAAGTAGAGGATGGGCAGATAGGACGCCATGGACGGGTTCATGAGCACACCCTCCGCGGTCCGCCCGCGCCCTTGCGCCACCTGGCTTCGCTCAAGACGAAGGGAATTCTCTGTGCCGACCCCGGCGAAGTCAAACGATGCATTGGCATCACGTCACGAACGATGCATTGGCATTACATTCACTGCGGCCACTGGGCGAGCGCAGTCCCCGCCGCGGTGCCCCGTGACGCGACGAGGACACGGATCGACTCGCCCATGCCGCCCGGTTGGACGAGTGCAGCCGCGGCGCGCCGGTCCGCCTCGCGCGCCGCGCCGGGCGGTGCGGCGGCGTCGACCGCGAGCTCCTCGAAGATCCCCGCGGACGCGAGGACACGCGACTGGCTCACGGGCCCGGCGACCTGGAGACCCGCCGCGGCAAACGCGTCCGCGAGCTCCGAAAAGTCGACCCACGCCGTCAGGTCTCGACTGCCGGGCTCCGTCAAGACATCGCGCGTGACGCCATGAGAGATGAAGGCCTCGAGCGTCCCGTTCGCGCGCGCGGCGGAGTAGAGGGCCTTCGCGGGCGCGCCGTAATCGAACACCATCAGGAGGCCATGAGAAAGACGCGAAGCGAGCGCTGCAGCAAGACGAGTCGCGCCGCAGCGAATCTCCAGTTTTTGATTTCTGAGAAGGTGAATGCCCCGGGCGCGGAATCGGTCTAGCAGTTCGGCGCCGTCGGAACATTCCGAGAGGCCCCACGCGAAGCCCTCGCCGTCCGGGCCCAGCGTCACGACGCGTTCCAGCAGCTTTTCACCTTCGAAGAAAAGCGCCCTCACCGGCAGCGCATCGAACAGCTCGTAGGCGACGAGGAGCCCACGGAAAGAGGGGATTTCTTCGAATGATGAGACCCACTCCGCACCCCGACATCTCTCCGCTGCGAGATGGCGGCGCGTCGCTGAGCGTTCAATGCCGACGAGGCGGAACTGGTCGCGGATGCCCCAGGCTCGAAGCGCTTCGTCGGCCGCCGAAAGCAGCTCCCCTTCGCCGGCTCCGACGTCCACGACATCCGTCGGCGTGCGCAGCCCGCGCGGCGAGCCCTCTTCCCCATTCGCAGAGATCTTCTCTTCTCTCTTCCCTTCCTCCTCCGCGAGCCTCCTCGCGATCCGCGCCATCGTCCGCCCGAACGCCGGGTGCCACGAGGGGCCCGTCACGAAGTCGCCTTCGCGCCCGACTCGCCCCGGACGCTCGTAGTACCCCCCCTCGGGGTCGTAAAGGGCGGCTTCCTGAAACGCGTCGAAGCGCAGCGGACCTTCCCCGCGTATCCGCGCGGCGAGGCGCTGGGCAAGGGGCATCATCGCCGCGAGACTAGCAGCCGGTTAAGATCCGGCGCCGACTCGAGAAGGAGCCACACTTGTCATACGGGATCTCCCAGACTCCCTCCTCTCTCACGATCACGCTCGCCGCGAAGACGCGCGACGAGCTCTACCGCGACGCCGCAACTGCCGCCCTCGAGGCCGCCTACGGCGGCGCGCCGCCGGCGGGCTCATCCGACGGCCAGACCTGTCCCGTCCAGGGCGCCGGGCTCGGCGAAGGGGACATCCTCCGGACGTTCGTCACGAAGTGCATCGAGGCCGCACGCCAGGCGCCGGGGACGCTCCACGCTCCGCGCTGGTTCGCGTTCGACGAAGGCCGCGTGACCGCAAACCTCGCGCTCTCGACGCCGAAGACGCCCGCGCGCTCTCTCGACCCCGCGCTCCACGGCGCCTTCGAAACCGCGGGCGCCTTCCCGGACTTCCGCGCAACCCTCGCGTTCAGCTTCCCGTCACGCTGACGGGACGGCCGCTCCGGCTTCCTTCCGCGCCTTCTCGAGGTCGGCGTCCACCATCATGTTCACGAGGACCTCGAACGTCACCTTCGGC
>CALAQS010000004.1 GCA_937888435.1 uncultured Acidobacteriota bacterium | reverse complement strand
CTGGTCTTCAGGTCTGTGGATCCGGAAACCCCTGGATACATGGCGGTCAGCCAGGAGACGGCCCCCGGCGCGAAAAGCCCGGTCAGGACCGCACGGAGCGAGTGGTAGTGCCCGACCGGCACGACGTGGCCCTCGGGCGGCGGCAGCGCGAGGATGCGCGCCTCCTCCGGAGCCGCGGCTTCGGCGGACGCGAACCGCAGCTCGGCGACGCCATCCCGGAAAAGCGCCGAGCCGTCCGGCCTCACGAGAAGCTCCACGTCGCGGCTTGCCCAGCGCCCGCTGGCGGCAAGCGAGCCGTCATCCTCGCGCCGGACGAAGAAGCCGGGGCGCGGCGCGTCGGCCAGGAAAGATGCGAGGGACCCGAAGAGGCGGGGCTTCTCGATGTAAGGACCGCCGTCCTCGGGGCAGAAGACGTCGCAGTTCCCGCAGTCGTTACAGGCGTCGGCCCAGTTCGCGAGCTGGTGCGCCGACGATTTTTCCCCGCCCACGGTGAGCGTCCGTTCGTCGCCGGGCGAAAGG
This sequence comes from uncultured Acidobacteriota bacterium, assembly GCA_937888435.1. Classification (GTDB taxonomy): domain Bacteria; phylum Acidobacteriota; class Thermoanaerobaculia; order UBA5066; family UBA5066; genus Fen-183. Next base: position 2,286 of record CALAQS010000004.1, on the reverse strand, counting down.
CGGCCTTCGAGGACGACGAGGTCGCGGAAGGTGATCGTCCGAGGCGGCGTTTCGTACGAGAAATTCGCGTCGTTCGGGCAGACAGGGATGCACTTGTCGCAGTTGATGCAGTCCAGAAGGTGAAGGTGCGAACCGATCTTGCGGGGCAGCCGGCCGGTCTTCGCGGCTGTATAGCGCTCGGCGACGAGCGCCTCGGCAGCCGCGCGGCGGTGGTTCAGGAGGGACGCGCCGGCGACGTCACCGCCGGCCTCTCCGGCGCGGGCCCGGATGAAATCCGGGATCGCCGCGGTACCCGATTCGTGCATCGCCCCCGCGAGAGCCTCCGCCTGCCGGTGGAGGCGCTCGTAACCTCCGGGCCGGAGAAGGTCGGTGCAGCTCGTCACCGGCACGAAGCCGCTCGCGACCGCGCTGGCCACGTTCGCCGAGTCGATCCCGGCGGAGAAGGAGATCGGAAACGCGGCGCCGAGCTTTTCGCGAAGCCTCGTCCCGAGCGTCAGCGCGAGCACGTGGAGCGGCTCGCCGGAGAGGTACGCCTCCTCGCCGGGCATGAAGTCCGCGGGATTCACGACCACGAGCGTGTTCGTGAGCTTCACGCCGAAGCCGAGGCCGAGCCGGGCGGCCTCGCCCGACAGCTCCCGGGCCATCGAGAGGGCGTCGTCCCACTTCAGGTCGCGATCGAAGGCTTCGCGACGCAGGGCGATGCCCGTGTATCCGAGCCGCCGGTGGAGAACGTCCTCCACCTCCTCGTATCCGAGGAGGGTTGGGTTCACTTTGACGATCGTGTAGAGGCCGAGCTCCGAGAGAAGGTATCGGCTGATGGCGGCGATCTCGTCGGCCGGGCAGCCGTGGAACGTGGAGAGCGTGGCCGAGTCGGAGAGGCGCGCGTCGCAGGGAACGTCGGCGAAGCGCCTCAGGGAGGGTGGAAGCTCGCGACGCAGCGCCGCGCGCTCCCGGTCGAGGAGCGCGCTCGCGTCGCGGACCCCTTCAAAGAACCCGGCGATCTTGCGCGACCGGATTCCGTCCAGGCTGTAGCCGATGGAGACGTCGAAAACGAGGTCACGCTCCGCTTGGGGAATGCCACACAGCTCGGCCAGGATGGCCACGAGCAGGCGCGCCTTCGCGTACTCGCGGAGAGATTCTTCGACCAGAAGCTCCTGCGACCACTCGATATTGAAGCCCACGGTCCGCATGTCGATGCACGGGCGCGGGATCACGAGCCGATCGTCCACCTGAACCGTCTTGAGCTCGAGGATGCGGCCTCCGGCCAGCCAGGAGAGCGCGATGTTCTGCGCGAGCTGCGTGTGCGGCCCCGCCGCCGGTCCGATGGGCGTCGCACAGCGGTGACCGTGGAAGTTCACCGAGAGGTCGAGACCCGGAAATCCCCTGAACACGTGCCGCACCGGAAGGTCGTAGACCGATCCCGTGGGGAGCTCCTCCGCCGCGCGGCGCACGAGGACGGAAAGCGGGAGAGGGCGGAGCGCACTCACACCATCCGCTCCCAGAGCCGGACCGCCTCCTCGCGCGCCCGGGCGTGGATGCGGGCGCCGTCCACGCGCGTGGACCTCCGCCCCTCGACGATCGCCTCGCCGTTCACGACGACGTCGCGCACGTGGCGCGTCCCGAGGCCGAAGAGAACGTGTCCCGCGAGGTTCGCAGCCGTCAGCGGCGTGGGAGGGTCGTAATCGAGGACGATCCAGTCGTCGGGGCGCGGCCCGAGGACCGCGTCGGCCAGACGCTGGCTCTTGGCGAGAAGGGCGACCGCGTCGATCCCGCCCACCGGTCCGTACGCCTCCCGGGCGCGCAGGTGCGCGACGCGCGCTTCCGTGAAGAGGTCGCCGTCCATCCCGTCCGTGCCGAGAGCGACGCGCGGGCCGAGGGTCCTCACGTCGGCGTATCCCACCGCGTTCTGGAGATTGCTGCGCGGGTTGTGAACGATCCAAGCGCCTGCGTCCTGGACGCGCGCGCGCGCTCCCGGCGAGAGGTGAACGCCGTGAGCCAGGAGCGTCTTCGGCCCGAGAGCCCCGGCGCGGTCGAGACGCTCGAAAGATTCCGCATCGCTGCGGTCCTCGGCCGCATGCACGTGCAGCCAGACCCCCTTTCGCCGCGCCAGATCCGCCGCTGCCCGAAGCGTTTCGTCCGAGACCGTGAAGCCCGCGTGAAGGCCCACCATCGCCGGAAGACCTTCCCGGATCGCGCGCTCGCACTCGGCGAGGCCGTCCGCCGCCCCTTTCGGTCCGTGCCGGTCCGTCGCCCCGTAGGAGAGCGCGACCGTCACGCCCACCGCCT
>CALAQS010000003.1 GCA_937888435.1 uncultured Acidobacteriota bacterium | reverse complement strand
GCAAGAACCACTGTGGCAAGAAATGGACTGAGCAGACGCACTGGCAGTCCCGACATGCAAGGAACGCGCCAAGGAGGCCCTTGCGCGGGCCGAACCCATCGGACGCGCCGTTGACGCCTCCGACGAGAAAGCGGTGGTGCGCCCGTCCGGATTCGAACCGGAGGCCTTCAGATCCGGAGTCTGACGCTCTATCCAGCTGAGCTACGGGCGCGCGACGATTCGAAGAGACGGCTGGGGTGAGAGACGGGGATCGAACCCGCGACATTCGGAACCACAATCCGACGCTCTACCGACTGAGCTACTCCCACCGCACTCGATCGGACCGGTGAGGATAGCAGAATCGCCCGCGTCAGCGCCCCGTGACGGCCGCGATCGTGCGCTCGATCTGGGCGAGATGGCGGCGCTCGTGATGCCCGAGGAAGACGAGCCACTGGTACATGTCGATCGTCCCGAGGCGGGGATGCGGCGCAACGACCGTCTCGAGCGCCCAGCCGTCGGCTTCTCCCATCGCATGCCGAAGGCTCTCACGCGAGCGCGTGAGAGCGGCGAGCGCCTCGGGAAGCGAGAGTATCGTCTTCGGGTCCACGAATTCCGGCGCGACCTGCTTCTCGCGCAGGCTTTCGAGCGGGGGGCCGTCGAGCGAGCCGAGGACCGACGCGACGGACGTCTCGCGCTCGAGCCCCTCGCCCTTCGCCTTTCCGACGCTCTTGGCGACTCTCTTCGCGACTCCGGGCTCGACGAGCGACAGATGCGTCAGGATCTCGTCGACGCTCCAGGCCTCGGGCCCGGGGCGTTTCGCCGCATCTTCCGGCGACAGAGGTGCGACGGCCCGCACGACCGCAGCACGCGTCTCGTCGAGGGTGGCGGCGATCTCGGCCAGCCGAGGATGCATCGTGGCATTGTAGAGTGGCGCGGAGCGGCGCCCGAGGACGCTCCCTGCCAGCGGGCGCGCGGGGCCCTGGTCAAGTCGACGGAGGCTTCAGCTCGCTCTTCGGCTCGGCCGCCCCGCCTTCCGCCGGCACCGGCGTGAGCGGCGCCTCGTAGACCCTCCGGAACGAGAACGGCGCCCGCCCACCCTCCATCTTCGTCGTCAGGAAGAGACGCGCTCCGTCGGCCGCGCGCTCGTACGTGTCGGTGATCTCGCGGTTGCCGAGCTTCGTCACGACGACGATCGTTTGGTCCTTCCATTTCGTCTGGATCTTCGCGGTGCCCTCCGAGCGTTCTTCTTCCACCTTGCGCGCGTCCGTGAAAAACGTGCGAGACCTTCCATTCAAGTCCCGGATGACGAGCTCGGGGTCCTTGTGCGAGATCGTCAGCACCTTTTGCGCCGCGAGGGTTTCGCCGAGACGCGATGCCCCGTCGCCACCGCTGTCGCCGGAATCCCCGCCGCCGCCGCGACTGCCGCCGCTCCCCATCCCGCCGCGCCCGCCGCCTCCACCCATACCCCCGCGCCCGCCGAAGCCGCCGCCCCCCTCACCGCCTCCTCCGCCCCGACCCATCCCTCCTCCGCCGCGGCCGCCGCGACCGCCGCCGGCTTCCTGCATTTTCGTGCGCGGGTCCTCGCTCACATCCTCGTTGAGCCTCCACGTTCCCGAGAAATCGGGCCGGCCGTTCGCGTCAACCCGGACCTCGGCCCGCACGACTGGCGTGTCGGCCGACTTTTCGGGTTTGTCGTCCGCGCGGGCGGCTCCCGCGAATCCGGCGACGAGCGCGACGGCTCCCGCGACGACTCCCATCCTCAGCGCGTTCTTCATGACGTCCTCACTCATTCCACCGATCCCAGGAGCGCTTCGAGCCGCTCGCGGTAGCTGCGGCTCCAGCGCAGGGTGCGACCGTCCGCCAGGACGATCGTGACTTCGCCGTGACTCTCCGTCTTCAGCTCCCTCACGCGGTCGAGGTTCACGATGGCCGAGCGGTGAACGCGCGCGAAGACGGTCGGGTCGAGCTTCGCCTCGAGGTCGTTCATCGTCTCGCGCACGAGGTGCTGCTCCTTGCCCGCGTGCAGCGTGACGTAGCGGCCCGCGGCCTCGATGAAGTCCACGTCCGCGAGCCGAACGAGCTTGATGACGCCGTCGGTCTTCACGGCCACGCGGTCGAGTCCGCGCGCCTTCGCGCCGAGAGACTCGAGGAGCTCGACGAGCCGCCGCGCCGCGGCCTCCCCGCCCCGGGGCGCGCACCGCTCGCGGGCACGCTCCATCGCCACCCGGAACCGGTCTCTTTCGAACGGCTTCAGGAGGTAGTCGAGCGCGTGGACCTCGAAGGCTTTCAGGGCGTGCGTGTCGTAGGCCGTGACGAAGATGACGACGGGCAGGGCCGCGGGGTCGAGGGCGCGCAGCACGTCGAAGCCGTCGAGCTCCGGCATCTGGACGTCGAGGAAGAGGAGGTCCGGCTTCGTCTCCCTGAGCGCCGTAATCGCCTCGCGTCCGTCCCGGGCCTCGCCGACGAGCGCGACGCCCGGCTCCTCCGAAAGCAGCGTGCGGAGCCATTCGCGCGCGAGCGGCTCGTCGTCGACGATGAAGGCCTTGATCTGTCTCATGTTCCCCCCGCTGGCGCCGGCAGCGGCGCCTCGCGCCATGGCATCTCGAGGATCGCCTCGAGGCCGCCCCCGACCGCGTTCGCGAGCGTCAGGCGCGACCGATCGCCGTAGAGCTGGCGGAGCCGGCCGCGCGTATTCGCGAGGCCCACGCCGCTCCTGAGGAGTCCCTCCCCTTCCGAAAGGCCGTCTCCGTTGTCGCGCACGCGGATCGTGAGCACGTCGGCGGTGCGTGAGACCGCGATCTCGATCACGCCGGGGCGCGCGTGGGGCGCGACGCCGTGCTCCAGCGCGTTCTCGACGAGCGGCTGCATGACGAGCGTCGGCACGAGGCCGCGCATCGCGTCCGGCTCGAGCGCGTACCGCACGGTGAGGCGATCGCCGAAGCGCGCCCTCTGGATAGCGAGATACTTTTCAACGAACGCGAGCTCGACCTCCAGCGGCAGCTCCGGCTCGGACGCCGTGTCGAGCGAGAGGCGCAGCAGCTCGGCGAGGCGCGTGAGCATGACGTGCGCGGCCTTCGGATCGCTGTGGATAAGGACACCGATCGCGTGCAGCGTGTTGAAGAGGAAGTGCGGCTGGAGCTGCATGCGCAGGGCCTTCAGCTCGGCGAGCGCGAGCTGGCCCTCGAGCGCGACACGTTCGCGATCCTTCCTCACGTACTCGAGAAGGACGAGCCCTCCGACGATGAGGGCATACGTGCCCGCGCCCCGGAAGAAATACCAGCGAAACGCTTCCTGCACCGGGCCGAGCGGCGGCGGCGGCGGTCCCATGGCGAGGCGCCGCGCGGCCAGCGGTGCAGCGAGATGGAACGCGTGGCTGCCGAGGCTGAAGAGCCCGAACTGCGCGCCGAAGAGCACCATGCTGGCGACGAGGTGGACGGGGACGCTCGTTTTCCAGCGCCCCTTCGTGAAAGGAAACCGCGCCACGAGAACGGCGATGACCGGCGTAAGCGCCGCCCATGCGTACCAGGTCAGCACGGCCGCGGCGATCGAGCGCCCCACCGGGAAGTCCCGGCCGAGGACCGCGCCGAGGATCGCCGACTGCAGCGCATTCGCCGCAATGAGGGCCGTGAAGACGCCGAATACGCCCAGGGCGTAGCGCGCGCGATGGGAAACACCGAGGGCTGGGGCGACCTCCACGCCGTGAATATAGATCCGGGGCAGAGCAACGGTCACCTGTCGTCGCAAAACGGAGGGACGTGGGCACGAACCGGCCCGGGGCACGCACGGCTCTAGGCCCGCAGACCGCTTCGCGGTCTGACCGGGGCTGGGCGGGCCTAGCAACTGCGAGCGATGGGGGAAACACGGAGGCTCGAGAAGAGCCCGCTCTCGTGCCCGGTAAGATGACGCTCCCCATGGACGACCTCGAAACCCTGCGAGCGCGAATCGACGAGACGGATCGCCGCCTTCTCGAGACGCTCGCCGCGCGTCTCGCGCAGGTCGCCGAGGTCGGACGCCTGAAAGCGAGAGGCGCGCCGTTCCTGCGCGACCTCGACCGCGAAGCGCGGCTCCTCGCGCGTGTCGAGGCGATCTCCCGCGAGCTCGGCCTCGATCCCTTTCGCGCCACCGAGATCTTCCGCGAGATCATCGCGATGTCCGTCAAGGTGCAGGAGGAGGCGCTCCTGGACCGGAAGGTCAAGGAGCGCGCGCTCGGCAACGCGCGCCGCGTGGCCTTTCAGGGCGCCGAGGGCGCCTACAGCCACCTCGCCGCGCGGAAATACTTCGGCGACCGCGAAGGCGCGATGGAGTTCTGCGGCTTTCAGACGTTCGTTCGCGCGCTGCGCGAAGCGGAGTCGGGCGCGGCGGGATACGCCTTCCTCCCGATCGAGAATACGACGGCGGGCTCGATCAACGAGACGTACGACCTCCTCCGGCATACGGATCTGAAGATCGTGGGCGAGGAGATCCTCGAGGTGCGCCACTGTCTGCTCGCTCTTCCCGGAGCCTCGCTCCTCGGGATCACCCGGGTCGTCTCTCATCCGCAGGCGCTCGCGCAGTGCAGCCACTTCCTCACCGAGCTTTCCGGCGTGACGGCCGTGCCGTTCATCGACACCGCGGAAGCCGCACGGCACGTCAAGGAAACCGGAGATCCCGCGCTCGCAGCGATCGCCTCGGAGGAGGCCGGGCAGCATCACGGCCTCGAGGTCCTGCGGCGCGACGTCGCCGACCAGGAGGAGAACTGGACACGGTTCGTCGTCGTCTCCACCGTCGCGATCACGCCCGACCCGCGCATTCCCACGAAGACTTCGCTCGTCTTCTCGACGCCGCACCGCCACGGCGCCCTCGCGCATTGCCTCAATCTGCTCGACGCGCACGGCCTCAACCTGACGAAGCTCGAGTCGCGTCCCGTCCCGCGGCATCCGTGGGAGTACCTCTTCTACGTCGACTTCGAAGGCGCCGAGACCGAGGACGCCGCGACGCGGGCGATCGCCGCGCTCTCGGCCGAGTGCCCGTACCTCAAGGTGCTCGGCTCTTACCCGGCCCGCACGACGAAGAAAGGGCGCGTCGACCGCCTGCCCCAGGGCACGCCGTGATCGTCCTCCTCGACCCCGCCCTCGCGGCGAATGCCGCCAAAGAACGCGAGCTTCTCGACACGCTGCGAGCCCTGCCCGACATCGAAGTCAAGGTCCACCGGGTGAAGGGCGCCCAGAAGACGGTCACCGAGGTCTATCTCATCGGCGACACGCATCGCCTTTCCCTCGAGGACATCCGGACGCTGCCCGGCGTCGAGCGCGTCGTGCGCGTCTCGGAGGAATACCGCGTCCTCGGGCGCCACAAGGACGACCGGCGCGCGAGCGGCTTCACATACAACGGCGTCGAGTTCTCGCAGGAAAATCTGAACGTCTTCGCGGGCCTCTGCGCCGTGGACACGAACGAGAACGTCGAGGCGATGTTCCGCGCGCTTCAAGGCTTTTCTCAGACCACGACGCGCATGGGCGCGTACAAGCCGCGCACGAACCCTTACTCGTTCCAGGGCCATGGCAAGAGCTGCCTGCCGGACGTCTTCACGCTCGCGGGCAAGTACGGCATCCGTGTCATCGCGATGGAGGTGACGCACGAGAGCCACGTGGACGAGATCGCCGAGTGCCTCGAGAAGACGGGGAAGCCCACGGGCGTCATGCTCCAGATCGGCACGCGCAACATCCAGAACTTCGAGCTGCTGAAGGCCGTCGGCCGGCAACCGGAGTTTCCCGTCCTCGTCAAGCGCGGCTTCGGCATCACGCTGAACGAGTCGCTCAACGCCGCCGAGTACCTCGCGAGCGAAGGCAAGTCGCAAATCGTGTTCGCCCTGCGCGGCGTCAAGACGAACCTCGGCGACCCGCACCGCAACCTCGTGGACTTCGCGCACGTGCCCGTCATCAAGCGCCTCACGCGCCTCCCCGTCTGTATCGACCCGTCGCACTCTGTCGGCTCGCGCGACCGCGCGCAGGACGGCATTCTCGACCTCATGCACGTCACGGCGCAGGGCGTCGTCGCGGGCGCGAACATGGTCCTCGTCGACTTCCACCCGAATCCCGCCAAGGCGCTCGTGGACGGCCCGCAGGCGCTGCTTCTCTCGGAGCTCGGCTGGTTCCTCGAGGACGTCGCCCTCGCGCGCGAGACGTGGGAGAAGCGCTGCGCGCTCGCAAAAAAGCACGCGGCGCACGCATGAGCGCCGGAGACAGGCTTTCGGTCTTCCGCGAGCGCTTTCGGATCCGCGCGAGCGAGATGGGCCCGGACGCCCGCCTGCGCCTCCCCGCCCTCTTCGACCTCTTCCAGGAAATCGCGGGGAACCACGCGACCGCGCTCGGCTGGGGCTCGGACGTGCTTCTGGCGCGCGGGCAGACGTGGATCCTGTCGCGCCTCACGCTGAAGCTCACGGCGCTGCCCGCGTGGCGCGAGGAGATCGCGGTCGAGACGTGGCCCGCGGGCGTCCATCGTCTCTGGGCGCTGCGCGAATTTCGCGTCACGGCCGCGGACGGGACCGAGCTGGCCCGCGCGACGTCGGCCTGGATTCTCCTCGGCGTCGCGACGAAGCGCCCGCTGCGCCAATCGCCGGACCTCGTCGAGATCGCGAAGTCGTCGCCGCCGCGCCTGATCGAGGACCCGTTCGAGCCGCTCTTGGCGCCGGAGGCCGGAACCGGCGTAAACGGCACGCCGTTTCGCGTCACGCGCTACGACCTCGACCTCAACGACCACGCGAACAACGTGGCGATCCTGCGCGCGCTCCTCACGGCGCCGCCGCAGGCGGCTGCTCCTCCGCTCACGTTCGAGGCGGACTTCCGCGGCGAGGCCTTCGAGGGCGACATCCTGCTTTCACGCGTCGCGGAGGCCTCGGGCTTGACGCGCGTCCTCCTCTCCCGCGAAAGCGACGGCAAAGAAGTCGCCCGGGCGGTGATCGCGGCCGTCAGAGAGCCCGCTTCATGACCCACGTGGTCATGCAGCGGCGATCCTGGACGACGGTCGTCTTCAGCGGATCGAGCAGCTCGCCTGAGAGCTCGCCGGTGAGCGCCATCAGAGTCGGCTCGTCGACGAGGAAGCGCTCGCTGCCGTCGGGAAGGTGAAACCGTCCGTTCCGAAGCGGCGTGAAGCGGCCCTCCATTCCGATCGTCGAGGCGAGGCGGCAGAAGAGGACGCCGCCTTTCCTGACGAGGCGCCACGTGCCGTCGAGCATCGCCCGAAAGTGCGACGCGTCCCGGGCGAAATGGAGGACGGCGCTGCTGATGACGAAGTCCGCGGAGGAATTCGGGAAGCTGTTCGCCTCGACCGGCTCCGCCCGGAAATTCGAATCCGGGAGGCGCGGCGAGAGAGATCGGGCCAGGGCTTGCACGCCGCGAATCGCGCCGGCGTCGGGATCGACCGCGCGGACGTCGTAGCCCTCGCGCAGGAAGAACACGAGGTTGCGCCCCGGGCCGCAGCCCGCATCGAACACGGCACTTCCCGCGGGGACCCGCCCGCGAAGAAGTTGATCGAAGAGGTAGATGTCGATCGAGCCAATGAGCGACGCCAGGTCCGTCACGGCGCCACCGGAAGAGCCCACCGGCTCAGTCTACAGGCCGGGCGGCGAGCACCCGTGACCTGAATGTAGGATCGAGGGCGTGATGAGGAGGAATTCACGATGACCGCTCCCGTAGCCGCCTGGGCCGCACCTTCCGCGAAGGCGCCGCTCGTTCCGCACCCGATCACGCGCCGCGAGCCGGGGCCGCGCGACGTCCAGATCGAGATTCTCTACTGCGGCGTCTGTCACTCTGACATCCACCAGGTCCGCGACGAGTGGGGCGACTCCATCTTCCCGATGGTGCCGGGCCACGAGATCGTCGGCAAGGTGACGGCGGTCGGCGCCGACGTCTCGAAGTTCGCCGTGGGAGACCTCGCCGGCGTCGGCTGCTTCGTCGACTCGTGTCACGCGTGCGACCCGTGCACGCGCCACCTCGAGCAGTTCTGCGAGAAAGGGGCGGCCTTCACGTACAACGGCACCGAGATGGACCGCAAGACGCCGACGTTCGGCGGCTACTCGACGCAAATTGTCGTCGCGGAAAAGTACACGCTGAAGGTCCCGCCCGGCCTCGACCTGGCGGCGACGGCTCCGCTCCTCTGCGCCGGAATCACCACCTATTCGCCTCTCAAGCGTTGGAAGTGCGCGCCCGGCAGCCGCGTGGGCGTCGTGGGGCTCGGGGGCCTGGGCCACATGGCCGTGAAGCTGGCCGCGTCGATGGGGGCCGAGGTCACGATGCTCAGCACGTCGCGCTCCAAGGAGGCGGACGCGCGAAGGCTCGGCGCCCATGCCTTCGAGCTCACGAACGAGCCCCAGACGTTCAAGAAGCTGGCGGCGCGGTTCGACATCCTGATCGACACCGTCTCGGTCGAGCATGACCTCAACGCCTACCTCGGTCTTCTCAGGACGGAGGGGACGATGGTCTGCCTCGGTGTCCCGCCGAAGCCTGCCTCCGTCGCCGTCATGTCGCTCCTCTTCGGCAACAAGAAGCTCGCCGGATCCTTGATCGGCGGCATCGCCGAGACCCAGGAGATGCTGGACTACTGCGCGTCGAAGAAGATCACCGCGGACGTCGAGATGATCCCGATCCAGAAGATCAACGAGGCGTACGAAAGGATGCTCAAGAGCGACGTCCGCTACCGCTTCGTGATCGACATCGCGAGCTTGAAGGGGAGCTGAGCGCCCCGAAACCAGCGGACATCGCGCCGCGTACCTCGATACCCATGCAGAAAATTGGGCCGGCGACGCGTGCGGACGAACGGTGGTCAGTCCGGCCACTCGATCTTCGTGTCATTGCGCTGCTCGTGGGGGCGAAACTTCTCGTCCACCTCGTGACCGCCGGCCGGTACGGCTACTTCCGGGACGAGCTCTACTTCCTCGACTGTGGCCGCCACCTCGACTGGGGCTACGTGGACTGCGCGCCCCTGATCGCTCTCTACGCGAAGGTCGCCCTCCTCCTCGGCGGTTCCCTGCCGGTCTTGCGTTCGCTCGCAGCGCTTGCGGGGGCGGCTCGCGTGGTGCTGACGACGATCCTCGCGCGCGAGCTCGGGGGCGGACGCTTCTCCCAGGCGCTCGCCGGCCTCTGCGCGCTCTCTGCGCCCATCTACCTCGGCGTCGACAGCATCCTCACGATGAACGGCTTCGAGTCGCTGTTCTGGATGGGGTGCGTCTTCTTCCTGATCCGCATCGTGCGCACGGGCGACTCCCGGCTCTGGTTGTGGTTCGGCGTGCTTGCGGGGCTCGGGCTCGAGAACAAACATTCGACGCTGCTCTTCGGCGCCGCCGTCGCGGCCGCGTTGCTCCTCAGCCCTCAGCGCCGCGAGCTGCTCAAGCCCTGGATCTGGATGGCCGGAGGCATCGCACTTCTGATCTTCCTTCCCAACCTCGTCTGGCAGGTTCGGCACGGGTATCCCACCCTCGAGGATCTCGAGAACGTGCGAAGGATGGGCAAGAACGTCGTTCTGAGCCCGGTGCAGTTCGTGGGCCAGCAGATCTTCCTGCTTCACCCGGCCCTGTTCCCGATCTGGCTCGCAGGGCTCGTCTCCTTCCTTTTCGGGCGAGGGTCGCGGCTGCGCGTCCTCGGCTGGACCTACGTGCTGCTCCTTTCGATGATGATCGTCCTCGAGGCGAAGAACTACTACCTCGCCCCCATTTACCCGATGCTCTTCGCTTCCGGGGCCGTGGCGGTGGAAGGCTGGCTGACGCGCCGCGCGTGGAGCCGCGAGAGGCTCTGGCCGAAGGCTGCCCTTGTGGCGTACGTCCTCGCTGCGGGCGCGATCCTGGTTCCCGCGATCCTGCCGATTCTGCCGCCGGAGAAGCTGCTCGCTTACCAGAGGCGGCTCGGGGTCGCGCCGCCGAAGACCGAGGTGAGGCATGACGGCCCTCTGGAGCAGCGCCTCGGGGACCAGTTCGGCTGGGAGGAGCTGGTTGCGGACGTGGCCCGGATCTATCGGTCACTGCCGCCAGAAGAACGCGCGCGTACCGGCATCTTCGCGAGCAACTACGGGGAGGCCGGCGCGCTGAACCTCTTCGGTCCCGCCTACGGCTTGCCGGCGCCCATTTGCGCCCACCAGAGCCACTACTTCTGGGGGCCGCCGAAGCCGGAGCCCGAGAACCTCATCTGGCTGCAGTGGGGCCGGGAGGGCGTGGAAGACCACTGCCGCTCGGTCGAGAAAGTCGGGGAGCACTTCCACCCGTGGGGGATGGCCGAGGAGAACCGCCCGATCTACCTGTGCCGCGGCCTCCGCCATACGCTGGCGGAGTACTGGACCTCCGACTTCAAGCATTGGAACTAGCCGCACCCCCCACCCCAACCCCGAACTCCTCGTCCGGATGGATCTCCAGGAACGGCCCGTCGGTATCGATCACCAATGCGCCGCCGAACGTGACGAGCATCCCCTGCTTGATCGGCGCTTTCGCGCACACCTCGTGCGCGCGCGTTCCGGGCTCCACCTCCAGCCGCAGATATCGGCCCGCGGGTGCGGCCTCGGCGCCGACCGTCAGCGCCTGAAGCGTCACGTCGATCGAGTAGAACCCGTCCGTCGAGTGCTGCGCGTCGCGCACCGGCCGGCCGCTCCCCTCTCCCGCGCAGCCCGTCTCTTTCCAGCCGCTGATCCCGATCCGCTTGAACGGCGTCGTCAGAAACGCGATGAACCGCGAGAACCACCCGAGCGCCTTCTGCGTCTCCTTCGACAGCAGCGCCACCGTCCCCGCCGCGTCGCACGCCACTGCGCGCGTGCGCGCGGGCTCGTGCTCTTCGAGGTGCTTTCGCCAGTAGTGGCGGATGCGCATGAGGAACACATCCTAGCCGCTCACTTTCGAGCGACGCCAGCCGGATGGCGCCATGCTTTTTTGGCAAACCGCCCGTCTTCAAGAAGAGGCGCCTTCTCGGCGATGGATGGCGTGTGGCGCGGGCCCGCCTGGATCCTCCTTCCGAGCGGCGAGAAGCCGGCTGAGCGATCCTGCGCGACGCGGACGACCGCAGCGCGTCCCTGGCGCCGCTGTGGATCGCGGCATATATTCCCTCTCGATCTCGGCAACGACAGAAGGAGACGCGTATGCGCCGCAGCTCGCTCGGTGTCTTGGTTTCCATTCTCCTCGCATCGGGCCCGGCCTCCCTGGCCCAGGACCTGAGCCCGGCTGAGAAGAAGCTGGCTCAAACCGTCGATGCCCGCCTCGGCGACGAGATGGCCGCCCTCGAAAAAGTCGTCAACATCGACAGCGGCACCTTCAACACAGTCGGTGTCCGTGAGGTCGGCCGCTTCTTCGAGAAGGAGCTCCAGGGCCTCGGCTTCACGACCCGCTGGTTGTCGATGCCCGACGCCATGCACCGCGCCGGTCACCTTGTCGCCGAGCGCGTTTCCGCGAAGCCGTTAGGCAAGCGCGTCCTCCTGATCGGCCACATGGACACGGTGTTCGAGGGGCAGGGCCACCGCTTCCAGAACGAGGGCGGCGTGATCCGCGGCGCGGGCGTGATCGATATGAAGGGCGGCGACGTCGTCCTCCTCTTCGCCCTCAGGGCCCTCGAAGGCGCCGGGCTCCTGAAGGGCGCCACCATAAGGGTGTTCCTGACGGGAGACGAGGAGAATCCCGGCCTGCCCACATCGGAGTCCCGACGCGACCTTGTCGCGGTCGCGAAGGAAAGCGACATTGTCCTCAGCTTCGAGCCGGCACTCGTCGCGGGTACGATCGTCCTCGGCAGGAGAGGCCAAAGCGCGTGGTCCCTCGACGTGACGGGCGCACAAGGCCACTCGGCCTACGTGCTTCGTCCGCGTGGAGGTGCTGGCGCGATCTACGAGACATCACGGATTCTGGAGGGTTTCCGAGCGGCCTTCTCCGCCGGGAACGTCACCGTCAACCCGGGCCTCTTCCTCGGGGGAACGGACGTCGCCTACGATGCGACGAAGGGCGCCGGCACCTCGGCCGGCAAGTGGAACGTCATCGCGAGAACCGTGACCGTGAAGGGCGACCTTCGGGCTCTCGACGATGCGGAACGCGAAGCGGCAAAGGCGCGGATGAGGGAGATTGCCGCCACGAGCCTTCCGAAGACCTCGGCGAAGCTGGAGTTCGAGGACGTCTACCCCGGCTGGCCCACCACCGACGGCAACAGGTCAGTTCTCAAGATCATCAACGCCGTTGGCCACGCACTTGGCCAGCCCCCACTCACGGAGGCCGATCCAGCGACGCGCGGAGCCGGCGACTCCAACTTCGTGGCGTTCCTCAGCGTCGCCGATGGCCTCGGCGTCAAGGGCGAAGGCTTCCACGCCCCCGATGAGAGCGTCGACCCGACGTCGATCGGTCCCGCCACTACACGTGCGGCCGTCGTGATCGCCCGGCTGCTCCACCCGACCAACTGAGGAGGCCCCCATGAGAATTACATCGTCTTCGCTTCTCGCCTTTGCCGCAGTCCTCATGGCAGGCAACGCCCTTGCGCAGCCGGCCCCGAGTCCGAACGCCGCGCCGAAGCCCGCCGCTCTCCCATTGCGCGCCGTCGCGACCGACGGAGCGCCGAAGGCTGCGGGACCCTACTCGCAGGCGATTGTGGAAGGCGGCTTCCTCTTCGCGGCGGGCCAGGTCTCCCGCGACCCGAAGACGAACACGATCCTGACCGGACCCATCGAGCAGGCCGTGGACCGCGTCTTCGACAACCTCGAAGCCGTCCTGAAGGCCGAAGGCCTCGGCTGGGCCGACGTCGTGCGGACGACGGTGTACATGACGAAGGGCGACGATTTCGCGGCGATGAATGCCGTTTACGCCAGGCGGATGGGCGACAGCCGCCCCGCCCGCACGACCGTGTTCGTGGCGGGACTCCCCGGAGGCGCTCCTATCGAGATGGACCTCATCGCGCGCGTGCGCCGTTAGCCGCGCGGCCCGGCCGGCCCCACCGCGACGCGGGGCCTACGGCGCCGCGAGCGTCTTCAGGATGTTGACGACCATCACGGGGAGGCG
>CALAQS010000002.1 GCA_937888435.1 uncultured Acidobacteriota bacterium | reverse complement strand
TGAGCACGGCGGAGCGCTCCGAAAAGATCTCCGGCGGGACTTTCGACGTGACGTAAGCGAGACGATCCCTCACCCCGTCCAGAGACATGGCGGCGGCGACGGCCTGAGGCGCGTCCCAGTGCCCGAGTTCCTCGTAGTGTCGGGTTAGCGCGCGTCGCACCTCGGCCTCCACCGCTTCAGAAGGCATCTCGTTCGGCACGACGAGGATTCTAAGGCGCGCTTCGGCGCAGGCGAGCCGCCGTGAGATTCTCACGCCATGCAGTGGTCAATGAGACATCGCTTCGGTGCAGCGGCCGTGCTCACGGCTGCGCTCGCGATTCGGGCCCCGCTCGTACTTCCGTCCCTGCCCTATCTCGGTTACGTCGACGAGGGGCATGTTCTCCATCCCGTCCTTACACTTCTGCGAACCGGCGGCTGGGACCCTCAGTGGTACCTGCATCCCTCGCTGACGATCTATCTGATCACGCTTCTCGTTCATGTCATGCGCCCCGTCTATTTCCTGATGCACGGACATTCGCTGCTCCAAGACCTGCCGATCGGCGCCGATTTCTACGACCTCATCTCCCCTCCCGAGGTGATCCTCGCCGGCCGTTGCGTTGTGCTCGCGGCGAGCCTCGGCATCGTCGCCCTGGGAATGGTCCTCGCGCGCCGCATGGCGGGCCAGCGGGCGGCACTCGCAGTAGGAATCCTCCTGGCGCTGTGCCCGGCACTGGTCCAGCGCGGTGCCATCGTAATCGTCGATACAGTCGCCGCTCTCTGTGTGCTCGCAACGCTGCTTTCAGCCGTTCGTCTTCGCAGCGCGATCGCCGATGGCGGCGCGAGCGCGACAAGTGCACGCCGCGAGGCATTCGTCGCTGGGCTCCTCGCAGGGGCGTCGGTTGCCGCAAAGTACCCGGCGGGGTTGGTCTTTCTCGTCGTCTTCTTCGCTCTACTCGGCCCGAGGCACGAGTGGAGATCCCGCGGCCGACTTCTTCTGTTTGCCACAACGGGTCTCTTCGTGAGTGCGTTCATCGGAATGCCCGCCTTCGTGCTCCGGACGCGAGCGGTCATAGCTGCCCTCCTCGAGCAGTCACGCCTCTATGCGACACCAGCGCTCTTTTCCGCCGGGGGTGGGGGCGCTGGACTCTTCAGACAGGCCCTGAGCCCCGAGGAGCTCGGCGCTGTCGTGTGTGCGCTCGGTGTGGCGAGCTATCTGGCTCTGCTCTGGAAAAGAACCACGCGGCCGGTCGCGCTCGCATGGCTGGCATTCGGGGCCGCACTCATTCTTCCGCTACTCGTCCATTCATACCAGCCGTTTCGTTATGCCCTTCCGCTCGTCCCTCCACTCCTGATCGCGGTTGCGGCCTTCCTTTTTCCGGCGCCACCCGGCCCGAGTTCCGCTCGCGTCGCTGTCGGCGGCCTCGTCCTTCTTTTCGTCCTCGTGAGTTTCGTTCCCGGCCTAAAGTGGACTTACCGCGAGCGAGGCGTTCGGGACTCGCGAGCCGTCTTCATCGACTGGCTCGTCACGAAGGCCCAGCCGAGCCATAAAGTGCTCTTCGTCCGCGAGCTCGCCTTTCTGCCTAAGGAGCTCGACCGCGTACCCGCGACCGTCGTCGTCGCTCCGTGGGTGGAAACAAGGACACTTACGGAAGGAGGAACCTTCGACGCACTGGTTTACGGCAAGTTCGATCTCGCGGGCGCCTTGACGCCTCGGGACAGCCGGGTATCGGACCTGGCGCGATTCGAAAGCTGGCTCGAGACGTTGACGATCGAAGCTCGATTCGGATCCAACCCAACTCCCATCTACACAAATTTCTGGAGATCAAACGGAGAGCTCATTCTGGTGGCCATCCGTTCGAATTCAGGCGAGCTTCTCCGGCACGCACTGCCAGTCTCCGCGACGCAATGAACGCGCTGTCCGATCACGTCACCTCTGGTCACCCGCGAAAGAGGAATGCCTGGCTCGCGCGAAACACGAAGGGCCCGGCGAACCGGGCCCTTCGAAGGAACCGAAGCAGTTAAGGACGGAGCCTATTTCTCGAGCACCACGACGACATCCACCGGGGCGCCGATGCGCACGGTGATGTCCACGGTCTTCGACTTGTAGCCGGGGCGCGCAACGGTGATCGAGTGCGTGCCGGGATCCGTGACGACGCCGCGCGGATTGGCGGCGAGGTCGCCGCCCGCGCCGAGGTACTTGTCGTCGACGTAGACGGCGGCGTCCTCGGGCGTGACCTTGAACCTCATGCGCGCGCGGTTGCCCGCTGGGCGCGGAAGGGGCTCGTCGCGAACGTCGACGCGATCTTCGGGGGCACGCTCGCGCGGCGCCGGGGCCATGCCGCGATCGCTCCATCCGTCGTCACGCGGCGTGGGCGCGCGCTGCTGGAGGCGACGCGGCGGCGGCGGGGCCTCGTCGTCCGCCCCGGGGCCGCCCGCCTCCGGACCGTGCTTCGTGAAGACGCGGCCCAGGGGAGTGCCCTTCGACTCGGGAGGGAACTGGTCGAGCGCGCTCTTGCCGGGCTGGAGCTTCAGCTTCTGGTCGACACGCACGCGCTGGCCGCGAGAGACGTCGAGATCCGTCGCGAACGTCTGATACCCCGGAAGGCGGAATTCGAGGTGGTACTTCCCGGCCCCGAGGTAGAGGTAGTCGGGCGTGCCGTCGAAGTCGTCGGCGGTCCCGATGTACTTGCCGTCGAGGAAGACCAGCGCCTCTTCGGGCGAGACGTCGGTCTTGACGATCGCGTAACGGTCGGTGCGCGCGGACACGCCCACGCTTCCATCGGCGCTTCCCTCTCCCTCGCCGTCATCGCCCGTCACGACGTAGACGCTCGGGCCGCCCCACCACCACGAGGAGTAGAAGGGGTCCCAGCCCCATCCCCAACCGTACGGGTAGTAACCCCAGCCGCCGCGGCGGAAGCCTCCGCCATGCCACCCCCCGCCGTGGCTGCCACCGCGGAACGCGACGCTTCTTTGGCTTGCCGTGTGAGAGCTGCTCGCGCGACTCCCACCACCTCCGGCGCGACTCCCACCGCCTCCGCCGTGACTTCCACCGCCTCCGGCGTGACTTCCACCACCTCCGCCTCCATGCCCGCCGCCCTGTCCGGCGGAGCTGGCGGCGCGAGGGATCAAGAGGAGAGCCGCGGAGAGCGCGGCGCAGACGACGAAGGCCGGACGGATTCGAGTTGAAGAGTGAATGACCATTTTGGGGCTCCCGGACGGGATTTCGGTCCCCATCCCCTGGACAGCATTGCAAGGACCCTGCCCAAAACCTCGGGCCCGACCGTCCCCTGTCCCGGACGCCATTATCCCCCCGTTATGCCCGGGGCGAGCGGAAGAAGGCCTCGGACGACCCCTCCCGGGTCACTCCGCAGCCGGAATCCGCCAACCACCGAGTACGCCTCGACGGCAAGGACGTCCCTCGAAAGCGTCATCCTGCGATACGCGCTGAGACCCATCGCGAACCCCGCGTAGTCGCGGGCGTCCGCCTGGGACACGAATGCGTCCATCGCGCGCTCTTTTCGGGCCCGGAGCCGCGTGATGTCGACGAGAAAATTCGGCCGGAACGGCTGGGAGAGCTCAAAAAACGCCACCGTCGTTGCGTCCAGCGCTCGCACGGCCGGGTCCGAGGCAGGACGCGCCGCGACCCGGAAGAGCGCCACGGCGACGGCGCGATGGTCGGGATGGGTCTCGACCGGCGAGGGAGCGAAAACGAGGCCCGGCGCGGCCTCGACCAGCCATCGGGCGAGCAGCGCCTCGACCTCCTCGAGCCGGTCCCTGAGGCCGCGATCGAGAAGGCCACCCGCATGCACCGTCCCGCCGCCGAGCGCGTCGAGAGCCCGGCGTGATTCTTCCATCCGCGTGGCCGCGATGCGCCCGCGCTCTTCGGCGTCGCGCGCCCCCGCCGCGCCGTCCGTCACGAGGACGACGTCGAGGCGGGCCCCGCGGTCGAGGAGGTCCGCGAGCGCCCCGCCGCAGCCGAGAACCTCGTCGTCCGGATGCGGAGCGAACACGACGACACGGTTCGCGACGAACGTCGAAGCCTCGTAGGGCACGAGATCGCGCTCGTTCGGAAAATCGGAGGACGGCATCCCGGAAGCTTACCGCCTACAATGAGATCGGTGGTCGATCAGGCAGGCGCGCCGCGCGTCTCCGTGCTGCTCCGGACGAAGGACCGGCCGGGCCTCCTCGCCGAGGCCCTCGACAGCCTGCGCGCACAGACGTTCTCCGACTTCGAGACCGTGCTCGTGAACGACGGCGGCCCGATCCCCGCGGCGCTGCTCGAGCCCGCGCCCGGACGCGCAATCACAGTGCTCGCCCTGCCCGCGCCCGGCGGGAGAACGCGCGCCCTGAATACGGGCCTCTCGGCCGCCCGCGGGACGTACGTGGCTTATCTCGACGACGACGACCTCTATCTGCCGGCTCACCTCGAGACGCTCACGCGTTTTCTCGACGGCAGCGACGAGTACGGCGCCGCCTATACGTCCGTCCGCCAGATCGAGCAGGTGCTCGGCGACGACGGGCGTTACCGGGACGGGCGCGAGATCACGGTCTACGGCAGGCCGTTCGATGCCGCGCGTCTCCTCTACAAGAACGACATTCCCCTCGTCGGCTTCGCGCATCGCCGCGCGCTCGCAGAAGAGGCCGGCGGCTTCGACGAGACCTTCGATCAGTTCGAGGACTGGGATTTCCTCATCCGCCTCTCTGCGCGGACCCGGTTCCATCACCTGCCCTCCATCACCGCCGTCTACCGGCTGCGGAACGACGCGTCGAACATCACCGCCGCCCAGCCCTGGCACTCCGCAGACGCGCAAACGGGCCGCCGCCGCCTCTTCGAGAAACACGCGGCCCGCCGGTCGGCTTCGACCGAATTGGCCCTCGTCGACAGCCTCGAGAGCGACACGTACGCCCTCCGCGACGCGGCCGCGGCGTCCCGCGCGGAGGGCGAGACGCTCCGGGCGGGCCTCGCCGCAGCCACCGCCCGCGAGGCCGAGCTTCGTGCGTCAAGGGACCACGCCGCGCGCCAGACCGAGGAGTCCGCCACCCGCGAGCAGGCTCTCGCCGCCGAGAACGTCCGCCTCCAGGCCGAGGTCACCCGTCTTTTCGCGACCGTCGACGCCATGAACCGCTCCCTCGCGTGGCGCCTCTTCACGCCGTGGTGGAAGCTCAAGGAGCTCCTGAAGCGATGACGGTTCCGACCGGCGGCGTGCGCTGCGACCTCGTCATCCCGGTCTATAACGCGCTGCGCTCGACACGCGACTGCCTCGAGAGCGTGCGCCGCTTCGCCCCTCCCTGGGCCCGCATCGTCGTCGTCAACGACGGGAGCGATGCCGTGACGACGGAGTTCCTGAGGGCGCAGGGTGGAATCGTCCTCCTCGAAAACGAGGTGAATCTCGGCTTCGTGAAGACCGCGAACCGCGGGCTTCTCTTCTCGGACGCGCCGTGGGTCTGTCTCCTCAACTCGGACACGCTCCTCACGGAGGGAGCCCTCGAACGCATGGTGGCGGGCTGCGAGAAGGATGAGGCGATCGGCCTCTGCTGCCCGCTCTCGAACGGCGCCGTGAACCTTTCCGTGAAGCTTCCGCCCGGCGCCGACGTCTTCTCCTTCGCGCGCCGCGTCGCGCGAACCAGCCCCGCGCGGTATCCCGACGCGACGACGATCGTCGGCTTCTGCCTCCTCGTGCGGCGCGAGGTCATCCGAGCGCTCGGCGTCTTCGACGAGGTCTTCGGACGCGGCTACTGCGAGGAGACCGACCTCCATTACCGGGCGCGTGCGGCGGGCTGGCGCTGCGTCGTCGCGGATGACACGTGGATCCACCACCGCCAGGGCGCGAGCTTTTCGGACTCCGGCGCGCGCACCGCTCAGAACCTCAGGATTCTGATGTCCCGCTGGAAGGAGAGGCACGAGAAGGAGCTCGCCGATTTCAACGGCAGAAACGAGCTTGGCGCCGTGCGCGACGCCGCGACGTTCGAGTGGACGCTGAGAGACCCCGAGCCGGCGGCTCCGTACGACGTCCTCTTCGTCCTGCCGCTCCTCGGAATCTACGGAGGCGTGGCAACCGTCCTCGAGCTCGCGAACGCGCTCGTTCTCCAGGGCGTCAACGCCGGCGTCGTCGTCCTCGAAACCGTGCCGCCGGAAATCGAGATGGAGCTCTTCTTCCGGCCGCTGCGCCTCTCGGCGGCCGAATTCCTCGAACGCTGTCCGCCCGCGAAGCTGCTCGTCGCCACCGGATACCAGACCGTCGCCCACGTGGCGGCCGCCGCGGCGTCCCGCGGGATCCAGACGGCTTACTTCGTCCAGGATTACGAAGGCTGGTTCGGGTTTGACTCGCCCGAGTACGTCGCGCGGACGTACGACCTCATTCCCCGCATCGTCACGGTCTCGACCTGGATCGCGCGCGAGATCGAGACGCGGCACGGACACGCCGCGACCCCCATCCCGATCAGCGCGGATCCCGACGTGTACTACCCGCGGGGGGACCGGCCGGCGGCTCCCCCCGTCCGCATCACGGCGATGCTGCGGCAGGACGAACGCCGCGGCATGAAGTTCCTTCTTCCCGCGCTCGCCGAGGTCGCGAACCGGCCCGACGTCGAGATCGTCCTCTTCGGGCACGCGACGGTGCCGGCCGACGCGCCCCGCTTCCGGCACGCGCATCTCGGCACGCTGCAGCGGGACGCGGTGCCGAAGCTCCTCTCGACGGTGCACGTCGTGATCGATCCCTCCCTCTTCCAGGGCTTCGGCCTCATCGGGCTCGAGGGCATGGCGAGCGGAGCCGCGTGCGTCCTGACGGACTCCGGCGGCGTCTCCGAGTACGCGGTCCAGGACATCAACGCGCTCCTCGTGCCCCCGCGGGATTCGGGAGCGCTCGCGGCGGGCATCCGGCGTCTGCTCGACGACCCGGCGCTCCGCGAGCGCCTCGCAGCCAAGGGCGTCGAGACGGCGCGCCGCTTCACGTGGAAGCTCACGGCGACACGTTTCCGCGCGTTCATGGACGGGCTCCCCCCCGCGCGGGAAGTACCGCCCGGCGAGCGCGCCGCGCTCGAGCTCCTCGCCTTCGAGCACCGTACGCGCACGAACCTCGTGGCCGAGCGCCACGAGCTCGGGAAGACGCTGAACGCGATCGCCGGTTCGCGCGTCTGGAAGGCCGCGCAGCTAGCGCGCCGCGTGCTTCGCACGCGCCTGGGAAAGGCGCGCTAGCAGCTGTGAGTGATGGGGAAACACGGTCGTGTTTCCCCCCGACCCCCTTCACCGCTCGAGAAACGCCGGCGCGTCAGTGTCAGGAGAGCGCGCCTTCGGCAAGGACGCGGCCCGTCGCGACGTCCACGGCGCGTGCGTACCACGTGGCGCCGCCGAAGCCGCGCCTGACGTCTTCCGGCGGCTGCCAGGAGCCGCCCGAGGCGTGCGGATCGAGCGCGAACGCGCCGAAATCCCGGACGGGCGAGAGCGCGATGGCGGCGGACGGCGCGTCGAAGAAAAGGACGCCGTTCGCGAGAGGCGCTGGAACGGGAACGCCGGCCGCCCTCGACGGCACGGCCGCCGCGAGAGCGTCGAGCGCGCGCGGGCCGCGCGCGCCGAAATGCGTCTCGAAGTAGCGGCGCTCGGACGCCGCGAACCAGCCCGCGGCGCGCGGCTCGAGCCGGGCGCTCTGGTTGTAACGGTGGACGACGCGCGCGGCACCGACGCGTGACAGCCGGCCCCCGGCCATCCTCAGGCGCCGCTGCCAGTCGTTCTCCTCGAAGTAGAGGACGTAGCCCGCGTCGAAAGGCCCGACGCGCTCGAGCGTCTGCCGCGACACGGCGACGAACGCCCCCGAGAGGGCGCTCGCGGGGCGAGTCTCCCGGCGCTCCGTCCCGGCGGCCGCCTGCCGCGCGCGCCGGAACCGCCGCCGGAAGGCCGCTTGAGCGCCCGCCTCCGGGAGCCGGCGGCGCGCGAGATCGAACGGGTGTGGCTCCTCGGCGGGCGGCAGATGGAGCGTCTCTCCGTCGTCGAGAAACAGGGCCGGACCCGCGGCGACGAGGGTGCCACGCGCCTCGGCCGCCAGCGCCGCGAGCGCCCCCGCGCGGACGACGACGTCGGGATTCGCGAGGACGAGGATCTCCCCGCGCGCGACTCCGATTCCGGCGTTGAGGCCGCCCGCGAAGCCGAGATTGCGGCCAGGGTCGACGACGCGATCGGCGGCCGACGCGAGGGCGCGCGCTTCCTCCGGATCGCCCGAGTTCACGACGGCGATCGTCTCGAGCGTGAGGTTCGCCTTCGCCGCGTCCCATCGCAGGCTTTCGAGCGCGCGGGCGGCGAGGCCCGCGGAGCGGTAGCTCACGACGACCGCCGAGATCATCGGCGCTCCCGCTTGGTAGACTCGCGGTCCGCGTGCGCATTCAACTCCGGCCCGCCACGCCCGCTGACCGGCCGGCTCTCCTCGACCTGTTTCGCTCCGCTTTCGAAGCCTCGGCCGATGCCGCGGACTGGGCCTGGAAATACGACGCGAACCCGAACCCCGGCGTCTCGGCGCTGGCCCTCCTCGGCGATCGCGTCGTGGGCTTTTACGGCGGGTTCGGCACGCGCTACCGCGGTGCCGAGGGGAACCTGCCGGGCGTGTCGGCGGTCGACGTCATGACACATCCCGACGCGCGCGCTCTCTCTCATCGCGCGCTCTTCCAGGACCTCGGCGAGGCCTACTGCCGCTTCAATCTCGAGGCGGGCGTCCCCTTCTACTTCGGCTTTCCGCACGAGCGACATCGCAGGCTCGGCGAGCGGCTGCTCGGGTACCGCTCGGCCGGACCGGCGGGCGAGTGGACGCGTCCGCTCTCTTCGCCCCCTCTTCTCGGGCGCCTGCGCCGGCGACTCCTGCGCGTTTCGACGGGCGATGCGCTCTCCCCCGCGCACGCTGCTCTCGCCGAGGCGCTGCACGCGCGTCCCGGCTGGCGGACGGACCGCTCGCTGGCGACGCTGAGCTGGCGTCTCGCCCGGCCGGGCGCCCGGTACCGTGTCCACGAGCTGCGCGACACCCGCGGCCGCTCGTCGGGCTACGCGGTCGTCCGGACGGTCGGAGAGCGCGCGCTCGCCGTGGACCTCCAGCTCGCCGACGAGGAGTCCGCAGCGCTCGCCTACCTCGTCGACGCCGTCTCGGAGGCCGAGCGCGGTCGAGGGACGACCTGCCTCGTCGTGCGCGCGCCGCGAGATACGCGTCTCGGCACGCGACTTCTGGAGCTGGGTTTCTCCCGCGCGGCGCCCACCACGCACTTCGAAGTCCGGCCGCTCGACCCCGCGTTCGACCTCGCGCGCGCCGCGCCCGCCTTCGACTACCGGTTCCTCGATCACGACATCTTCTGAGAGAAGAGCGCCTCGAGCCGGTCGAGGACGCGATCCAGCGAATAGCTCCGCGCGACTTCCATGCCGCGGGCCCTTCGCTCTGCCCACAGATCCGGCTCGTCGAGGAGCCGCGCCGCCTCGCGAGCCATGCCGGAGGCGTCTCCCGCGCGCACCCGCGCCACGGCGTCGGCGGGAAGCGGCGCGAAGGACGGAATGTCGGTCAGGACGACCGGCACGCCCGCGGCGAGCGCCTCGAGCGGCGGAAGCGGGAAGCCCTCGGCGTCGAACGACGGGTGCAGGAGGACGTCGAGGCCGTGGTACCACGCCGGCATCGCGGCCGCGGGAAGCGCGTGGGAATACGCGTCGGGCGCGCCTCGTGCCCGCTCGGCCTCGGTGAGCGGCAGCGCGCTGGCGCGGTGCAGGCGCACGTCGCGGCCTCCTTCCCGAAGCTTCGCGACCGCGCGGAGGGCCACGCCGATCCCCTTCAGGGGAGCCTCGAACGGGCCGACGACGCCGAGGACCGGGGGGCGCCTCGGCCGCGCGCGCTCCGGATCGGGCGGCGCGAAGTCCCGCGCGGAAATCGCCTGCGGCAGGACGTGAAAGGGCCCCGGATACCGCCCTTCGAGAAGCGGGAGAAGGTGCGCGGAGACGAGGAGCTTCGGGATCTTCTGCCGATAGGCCTCTTCGATCTCCTCCAGCCGGTGAAAGGTGTGCGGGTGGGGCGCCTCGTAGCCCTGGCAGAAATGGAAGATGCGCGCCGCGCGGCGCGCGTTGACGACGGGGACGACCGTCGGGAACCACGTGGCGACATGGACGTCGGCCTCGGGAAGCGTGGACGCGTCGAACGCCGGGACCTCGTGGACTCTCACCGGAACGTCGAGCCAATCGTGCCGGCCGTCCCGCGTGACGAGGACGACGTCGTGCCCGCGCGCCTTCAGCCCCGCGGCGTGCTCGACGACGACCTTGACGCCGCCCGACAGCTCGAGGGACTCGAGGACGTACGCGATCCTCATCCGGGGCCGTCGCCGCGCGCGGGGATCGACGTCCAGGTCGCGGGCAGGCTCATGAGGCCGCTGCGCCACGTGTCGGACTCGACGTGGAACGTCCGGTCGCTCCGCGCGTCGAAGAGCGCGAGGGACTTCTCGTCGGCGAGATAGGCGTAGACGACGAACTCGCCCTTCCCGAGCGGAAGCGCGTCGACGCCGATCCGCACGCGATACGCCGACTGCCCGGCGAACGGCCCCGAGCCGTCGAGCCGCGAGTCGGCCGAGAAGCACACGACATTGTCGCGCGTGGAGACCGCGAGATGGATCTGAAGCGGCCGCGCGGGATCGTCGGCGGTGAACTCCAGCTCCACCCCCCACGGCTCTCCCGGCCGGAACTCGTCCTTCGGCGTGCCGTCGGCGTCCGTGACGACGACGTCGCGAAATCGCCCGTGTGTTCCCGCGACCACGGCGGCCTCGGCGCCGTGAGGCGCCACGAGGCGGTCCTTGCGCGCGAGGAACTTCTCGTACTCGAGGACGACGCTCTGCGCGTCGCCCGCGGCCTCCACGCGGCCCGCGTTGAGCCACAGCGCGCGGTCGCACAACGTCGACACGTAGTACATGGCGTGGCTGCAGAAGAAGATCGTCTTGCCCGAGGCCTTGAGCTCGAAGATGCGGTCGACGCACTTCTTCTGGAAGCGGCCGTCGCCTACGGCGAGCGCCTCGTCGAGCAGGATCACGTCGGGCAGGACGGCCGTTGCGACCGAGAACGCGAGCCGCATCTGCATGCCCGAGGAGTACGTCTTGACGGGCCGGTCGAAGAAGTCGCCGAGCTCGGCGAACGCCTCGATCTCCGGCAGCGCCGCGGCGACTTCCTCGCGCGACAGTCCCGAAAGGGCGGCTTGCAGGATCGCGTTGCGCCGGCCCGTGTCCTCCGGATGGAAGGCCGTCCCGAGCTCGAGGATCGATGCCACCCGGCCCGGCAGGCTCACGCTGCCCGACGTCGCGGCCGTGGTTCCCGCGAGGATCTTGAAGAGCGTGCTCTTGCCCGACCCGTTCTCGCCGATGACGCCGAGGACCGAGCCTTTGGCGACCCCGCCTGAAACGTCGTCGAGGGCCCGCACCTCGACGTGCCGCGGGCGGCCTGTCAGTACCTCGACGAGTCGGTCGCGCGGCGCGGCGTAGTGGCGGTAGACCTTCGAGACGTTCGTGAAGGAATAGGTCGTGGGCGTCTCGGGCATGGACCGGGGGGATGTTAGCCGTCCCGCGGCCCGGGCGGCCCTGAAAAAACGGCCCGGACTCGGGATCCGGGCCGGGATCGGGAACGGGCCCGCGGGTGCGGGCCCGGGGTCTGTCGGAGGTCAGGGCGCGGGCTGGGCCTTCACGAAGGTCGGGCCGCCCGAGGTGTTGTCGATGATCGTCGCGTAGCCACTCACGGTCACGCCATCGTCGATGTTGTCGACGACGATCGAAAGCCGGCTCAGGTCGCCGGAGAGGCCGCCGAAGAGCGTCCCGTCGCTCACCTGCGAGAAGCCGTCCACGAGGACCGGGATGTCGCGGAGCTTCGTACCCTGCGGCGAGTACACGTGGACGTTGACCCACTTGCCCGCGGCGCCCGCGACGACGAAGAGCGCGAGGTTGGTCCGGTAGGCCGTCGTCGAGGCGAGGCCCGTCAGGGCGAGGCGTTTGTACGCGCCCGTCTGGCTCGCGCCGTCGAGCGGGGTGTAGCCCGGGATCTGGAGCCCGACGTGGCCGTTCGGCGTGTCGTTGTACGTCTCGCCGAGGACCACGAGCGGGTCGGAGTTGGTGTCGCCGACAGTCGGCGAGACGTCGAGCCACGAATTCAGGTAGCTTGTCGCATCGTCGATGGTGATTTGCCCCTTGGCGGTAAGCCAGACCTTGACGAAATCGTCCCAGGACTGGGTCTGTCCCGGGGACATCGCGACGTCGCCCGCGATGCTGATCTGGCCCGCGCAACCACTCGTGTCGCAGGGAACGTACGAGAAGACCATGTGGACCTTGCGGGACCCGCTCGAGGGGTTCGAGACCGTGACCCGGCTCCTCCAGTGCTCGCCGTTCGCCCCGATCAGGCGCACGATGCCGGGGATTCGGTACGCGTTCGACGGCGGCTCGGTCGGCGTCACGACGATCGCGTCCGTCGAGTGTACGTCGATGACGCTCGCCCACGGGTAGACGGCGGTGCCCTGCAGGATCTTCACCTTGACCGTGTAGAGATCGCTCGTGCCGGCGTAGCCCGCGTCCACCAGGGCATTGTTGATCTGGAGGGACTGGTAGGGCTGCATGTCGACGACCCTCGACGCGAGCGGCGCCGCGGTCAGCCCGTCGAGGAAGTCGATCTGGATCGTCGGCCAGTCGTTGTTGAGGTTCACGAAGCCGAGGTTCGTGTATGCGTCCGCGTTCTGCCCCAGTCCGATCAGGACCGACGCCGCCGGAGACGCCTGCGGGGAAACGCCGCCGGAGACGGGCGTCGGGGGCACCGAGAGCCCGAACGTGCCCTTCGTCGGGTCGCCGTTGTTGAACGTACGGGCCGTGATGACCGGGGGCAGCGGTGCAAAGTCGCCGCGCACCATGAGAGCACCGTAAGCCCCGAGCGGCTGGCCGAAGAAGCTGCCGAGAACGTTGCCGGATGCGACGGAGCCGAGCGGCCCCACGGGGATCGGGGTCCACGTCAACTTCGAGTAGTCGTCGACCGGGTTGCGCGCGTCGAGGAACGCGACCGAGTACGTCGCAGTGCGCGTCGTGTCGGGGTTGAAGATCGTGACGTCGGACTGCCAGATCGTTCCCGGGATCTGCCCGGTCACGTAGGCCATGCCGGCCACGACCCACATCGGCGGCTCGGGCGGCGGGAGGACCGTGAGGGCCAGCGTCGTGCTCACGTTCGCCGAGCCCGCCGTGACCGTCAGCGTCACCGTCCACGAGCCCGGCGCGAAGGGGTGCGTGGCCGTCGAGCCTGTCGCGTGCGCCGTGCCGTCGCCGAAGTCCCAGAGATACGCGTCTACCTGGCTCGGAGGATCCAGG
Source organism: uncultured Acidobacteriota bacterium (assembly GCA_937888435.1). Taxonomy (GTDB): domain Bacteria; phylum Acidobacteriota; class Thermoanaerobaculia; order UBA5066; family UBA5066; genus Fen-183. The sequence goes on along the minus strand of CALAQS010000002.1, from coordinate 2,704 downwards.
GCCGTAAAAAGAACGTTCTTGTTCGGCGTGACGTTCGAGGGGACGAAGGGCGAGCTGTCGCCCAGGTACTGCGGAGAGAACCCGCCAGAAGGCCCTGTCACGTTGATCGTGTACGACTTTGAACACTGCGAGGAGCCGTCCGCGCTCGGGATCGTGAGCGTCACCGTGTAGTTGCCGGCCTTCGTGTAAACGTGCTGCGGCGTCTGGGTGTTTGCCGTCCCGGCGTCGCCGAAATTCCAGGACCACGACGAGGGCGCGCCCCCGAGGTTCTGCGTGAACCAGAGGCTCCAGCCGACGTTCGCAGTGAAGCCGCCCGTACCGAACCCGCCCGCCCCCTGCGTTGGCGCCCCGCGGACGGACGTGCCCGCGGGGTACTGGATGTCGAAGTCGAAGGTGGGGCAGCCCCCTCCTGCGGGGGATCCCGTGACGGTCACCGTCGCCGTCACGGGGCTGCCGTAGCCGTTGAGCGTCAGCGTATAGGTGCCCGGATTGCCGTAGCTGAGCGTGAAAGACGGCCCGCTCCCGCTTTGCGGCGTCGCGCCCGGCGCGCTCCACGTGAGATTCGGAGTCGCGATGTCCAGCGCGTTGTTCACGTAGGCGTTTGCGTTGATGGCCGTGCCCGTGGTGGTGCCGACCGACCCCTTGTCCGAACACCCAAAGCCCTGACTGCAGTTGAACCAGATCTGCTGGTTGCCGCTGGAGCCGCCCGTGACGGTCACCCAGGCCGTTCCCGAGGCGGGGGTGGTCTGGCCGTCACTCACGGTGCAGGTCGCGGTATAGGTGCCCGGGCTCGCGAAGGACTGGGAGATGCTCTGGCTGGACCCCGATACCGCGCCAGACCACGAATAGGTATAGGGGCTGCCGGAGCCTCCGGACGCAGAACACGAGAAGGAGACGTTCGCTCCGACCGTCGTGCTCGACGGGTTGGCGAACGCCGAGACCGAGATCGGCACCGTGCGCTGGTTCACGTGGACCGTGCCCGTTGCCTGGGTCCCGTAGCCATTCATCGTGACGGTATACGTGCCCGCCGCCGCATACGAGAAGGCGGGACCCTGCGTGGCACCCGCCGACGCCGGCGAAGCGCTCGGCATGCTCCAGGAGTCCGGAGGCGTCGAGAGGAGGGCTCCCTGAGAGTAGGCGTACGCTGTTACCTGGTCCCCGGTGTTTACCGTCGTTGAGCCGATGTCACAGCCGCCGCCACCCGGCCCTCCGCCTTGGGGGCAGTTGAAGCGGATCTGGGGGACCACGTTCGTAACCGTGACCGGGAAGGCCGTGAGTCCGGCCGGATCCGGCCAGTACGTCGTCCCGGTCGTGTAGTTCACCATGATCTTGAGGAGGTAGTTGCCCGGGGTGCCTGGAACCGGAATTCCCGCCGAGGTTGCGGGAGAGCCCGTGATCGGGGGAGGGTCAATCATCGCGGGCCACGGCACGTAGTTGTCGGCGCACGGGGACAGGCAGAAGCTGTACTTGTAGGTGGCGGTGATCGAAGAACCGCGCTGCGAGCTGTTCGACACGCTGAGCTGGGAGTTCGTGATCGCCGTGACCGGGCCGGTCGCGCTGCCGTTGACGGTGAACACAGGCACGAAGTCGGTGACGGTGTACGTCCCCGTGGTGGTCGTCGTGAAAGCCTGATCGACGAAGTACTTTGCCGTCAATGAATAGGCGTAAGTGCCCTTCGTGTTGTAGGGAGCGGGCGGGGCGCACGAGATCGTGGTGCAGGATGCCGTGAGGTGCTGAGCGTCCGGTCCGAATGCCCACTGATAACCGGTCGGATGACCGTCCGAAACGCTCACGAGCGGCTGCCCGGACAGAACCTGCGTCGACTGGAGCTTCGCGGCCGGAACTTTCCAGTTCAGTGTGAACAGGCTCGCGCCCGCGCTACCGAGAGCGTTGTTCGCCTCGAACGCGAACGTGAGGGGCTTCGCGAAGCCCGCCGCGGGAGTCAGGGTGAAGTCGGCCGTGCCGCCCGCGAAAGCGCCGTTCGTCGTGACCGAGGCCCAGCAGCCCAAGCCGCTTCCGGGGTCCGGCGTGGGGCTTGCCTGATAGTCACAGGGGCCAACGACCGTGATCGTGGCCGGCGGGGCGAGCGGGTTTCCGAATGCCCCGTTGTCCGGCGCCCTGAGGCGCGGGGTCACGGCGCCGCCGTCGTCGTACGGGACACTCACGTGGAAATCGAAGTCGAAATTCCAGGGGAACCCCGTCCCGCCGAATCCCGTCAGGGGCTGACTGATCGGCGACGGGTTGACCCTCGGCGTGATCGTGATCTGGTCGCCCAGGAACACGGTGTCGTTGTTATTGAGCGGCGCGCCCGCCTGGTTGACGAACGTCATCGAGGCGACCGCGGGCGCGTTTTGAGAGACGCAGGACATCGGAACGATCCACCCCGTAATGCCACTCGGAACGTACGCGTAAATCTGTCCGGCCACGGTCCCCGCCACGAGCGCCGGCCGGCCGGGGGCGAATCCGGGTGTCGTCACGTCGAAGAAGCCGGACGCCATGCCGAACGCCGGAGCTGGTGACGTGTACTGACGGTACACTCCCGAAGCCGTCTTCACCCACATGAAAGCGAAGAGGTTCCCCGCGTTGTCGGCCGCGAGGCTGTTCGTGCCCGCGGCGGTTTCCCCGGTGCCCGGATAGAGCGAACCGACTACGGTCGGCGCCCCCCCCTGCACTCGAATGAGGGTCCACCCGGCGTGCTGCGAGT
>CALAQS010000001.1 GCA_937888435.1 uncultured Acidobacteriota bacterium | reverse complement strand
AGCGTTCTCGGATCTTCCGCGCTCACGCCCGGCACCCCCGCGTCCGCGCTAGCCTGGGGACCGGCGACGCTTCAGCGCCCGAGCGGCAGGCGCAGGAAGACGAGGTCCTCGAGCTTCTCCTGCCACCCCACTCGCCGGTGCCACTCGCGGAACTCTAGTGCTCGCAGGACAGCGGTCGGTGGGGCAATCCTCCACGGATAGAATCTCGGCAGACCTTCATGACACTTTCCACCGGCACTCGTCTCGGCCCCTACGAGATCCTCGACCCTCTTGGGGCCGGCGGGATGGGTGAGGTCTATCGCGCGAAAGACTCGCGGCTCGGGCGGGACGTGGCGGTCAAGGTGCTACCCGAGTCGGTGTCGACGGACCCCGAGAGCCTGAGTCGGTTCGAGAGGGAAGCACGGGCCGTTGGCGCCTTGAACCACCCCAACATCCTGACTATCCACGACGTTGGGAGTCACGAGGGGACTCGGTACGTCGTGACGGAGCTGCTCGAAGGGGAGACGTTACGGGAGGTGCTCGTGCGGCGCGCGCCAACCCCGCGCCAGGTGCTGGGGTGGGCAATCCAGGTGACAGAGGGCCTGGCGGCAGCGCATCGCAAGCGAATCGTCCATCGGGACCTCAAGCCCGAAAACCTCTTCCTGACGACCGACGGCCGGATCAAGATCCTCGATTTCGGCCTCGCGAAGATCGAAAGCCGGGCTGACCCCGAGACCTCGGCAGAGACGGCCTCGGGCGCCTCGCGTCCGGGGGTACTGCTTGGCACCGTGGCCTACATGTCGCCCGAGCAGATCCGGGCGGAAGGGGTCGATCCTCGCTCTGACCTCTTCTCCTTGGGTGTGGTCCTCTTCGAGCTGCTTGCGCAAGAGCACCCGTTTCGGCGGGAAACCGTACCTGCCACGCTGACGGCGATCCTCCACGAATCGCCCGGAAAGCTCTCCACCCGGCAGGCTGGCATCCCGCCCGGCCTGGAGAGGATCGTCGACCGCTGCCTCGAGAAGAGAAGGGAAGACCGGTTTCAGTCGGCGCAGGATCTCGCGCTGGCGCTCGCAGCGGGACTGCAGAGGCCGACAGGCGCGGCAGCGCTTCTCGAAGTGGAGGAGCGGAGCCCCTATCCCGGGCTCTCGTCCTTCACCGAGGAGGACGCCGGGCGCTTCTTCGGGCGTGAGGACGAGGTCAAAGCGCTCTGGGCGAAACTCCGTGAGCAGCGGCTTCTCGCCGTCATCGGACCTTCGGGGGCAGGAAAGACGTCGTTCGTCCGAGCGGGCGTGGTGGCCGGAAGGCCCAACGGGTGGGTGGCGATCGTCAGCACGCCGGGGACGGCACCCCTGCGGGGCCTCGGCCAGGCACTCGGACCGGAGCTCTCCGGCGACCCGGAGGCACTTCGCAAACTCGCAGGCTTCGACGATCCCGAGACGGCCTTTGAGCTTCTTGCCCGTTGGCGCCGCGGTCAAGACGAGGCGCTAATTGTCCTCGATCAGTTCGAGGAGCTTTTCACGCTGAACCCGCCGGAAACACAGGTGCGGTTCGTCTCTCTGCTCGCGAAGGTCGTTGACGAGGCCGAGGTCCACCTGATCCTCTCGATGCGCGACGACTTCCTGATGCGCTGTCACGACCACCCGGCGCTCGCCTCAGTCTTCGGCCAGCTGACCCCGCTCGGCCCGCTGACGCGGGACGGCCTCCGGCGGGCGGTGGTCGAGCCGGCGGCAAAGCAGGGCTACCGCTTCGAGGACGAGGAGCTGGTGGAGGAGATCCTCGGCGCGGTCGAGGAGGCACGGGCTGCATTGCCCCTCCTGGCCTTTGCGGTGTCGAGGCTCTGGGAGCGCCGCGACCGGGAGAAGAAGGTCCTGACCCGCGAGGCATACCGGGAGATCGGCGGCGTGGAGGGCGCCCTTGCCCAGCACGCTGAGGCGACGCTCGAGCGTATTGGCATCGAGCGCGAGGGGATCGTCCGCGACATCTTCAGAAACCTCACGACAGCTCAGGGGACGCGCGCCGTGCTCGAACGGGAGGAGCTGCTCTCGGCCTTCCCCGACCGGGCTGTCGCGGAAGCCGTCCTTCGGCAGCTCATCGATTCGCGCCTCCTGACCTCCTACGAAACGGAAGAAAGCGACGGAAGGCCCGCCAGCCACCAGGTCGAAATCCTCCACGAATCGCTTCTCAAGGCCTGGCCGCGCCTCGTGCGCTGGCAGACCCAGGCTGCCGACGGAGCGCAGCTTCGGGACCAGCTTCGGCAGGCGGCGCGGCTGTGGCAGGAGAGGGGCGGCGCGGAAGACCTGCTATGGACCGGCGCCTCGTTCCTTGACTACCGGGCGTGGAGAGAGCGCTTCCCCGAGAAGTTGTCCTCGGTCGAGGAGGAATTCGCAAAGTCGATGGCCAGCCTCGCGTACCGGAAGAGACGCCAGAGGAGGATCGTCGTCGCGGCGGTCGTCACGGCGCTGGTTGCCGGCCTTGGCGTCATGGGCGCGCTATGGCGCCGAAGCAAGGTCGAGGCGCTCCACGCTAAGGCCGAAGGGCTCCGCGCGGAGGCGAGCAAGCTCCTGGCGCTCGGGCAGCTCGAGATGGAGAAGTACCCGACGGGGGCTCTCGCTTACGCCATCAAGAGCCTCGAGCTGGCCGACACCCAGGAGGCCAGGCGGTTTGCGCTGCGCGTACTGCAGACGGGACCTGTCGCCACGAGGGCGCCGGCGTCTCAAGGAGACGGACTCGAGGCGATGGCCGTGAACTTCAGCCCAAATGGGGAATGGCTGGCCGTGACCGGCTATCGAAAGGTAGAGCTTCGCCACCGGGACGGCCGCCAGCCGGTCCCGCTTCACGTTGAATACCCAAACATGGGCTTTTTGGTTCCTGACGTCAGCTTCGGGCGAAGCGGTGATATTTTGGTGACCGATAAGTGGGGTGACGTTCGTTTCTGGTCGGTTCCAGAGGGGAGCGAGATTCGGAAGCTAAAGCTTGACGAGGGTCCTTCAGATCTCTGGACGGCCGGCGATGGCTTCTTTTTCTCGACCGTCGTGAGCGGGAAGAACGTCATTCGGTGGTCACCCGTCAGTAAAGGCGACACCAGGCTGATCGGTTCAATGGACGAATACGCGTGCTCGGATATCGACTCGGCAGGCACGTGGCTGGCTTATGGGCTCGGCAAAATGGTCTACGTTCGCTCTCTCGCGAAATGGGCCTCTCCCCCACGGTTGGTTGCCGAGCATCCGGACAACGTCTCGGCCGTCAGTTTCAATCCCGATGGAAGATCTCTCGCAGCGCTCGATAAGTCAGGAAAGATCCTGATCTGGCCTGTGGCAGGAAGATCCGAAGATCCGCTTCGAACGTTCGAAATCCCGGCAAATCGCTTGAGTCAATATCCGGAGCTTCATTACAGCCCCAATGGCACATGGCTATCGGCGAGGGGAGCCATCAACGGCCACCCGATCCTCCAGCTCTGGAACCTCAGGGCGCCACCGGGGTCAGAGCCGCTTGTCCTTCAGAGCAATGTCGTGTTCTCTTGGGGCTGGGCATTCGACCCCGGAGAGCACTGGGTGGCCACGGCCCACGTTAGCGATCTCGCTCTTTGGCCGCTCGGCGAAACCTATCCTCGGGTTATCACGGGGAACAAAGACACTGTGGAGGGCCTGGCATTCACTCCGGACGACAGCACGCTCCTTTCCGTGTCCTGGGACGGCACCCTGCGCGCCTGGCCGATGGGCGCTCCGTTAGCCCGCGACCGCCGAGTCCTCCTGAAAGTGGAAAACCAACTCTCAGGGGTTTCCGTCGACCCATCCGGAAAACTGGCGGCTGTTACGGCTGACAGCGGGTACGCAGCCATCGTTCCGCTTGATGGAGGGCCGACCCGCGAGCTGAAGGGTTTTTCGAGGAACGCGGGCAACCTCTGCGTAGCGTTTGCGCCGGACGGCCAACGGGTAGCCGCGGCGCCGTGGACGTCACCAGCTGGTGAGAAAGTCATTCGAATCTGGAACTTGCAAAACGGCGCCGTTCAGGTTCTCGGCCCCGTCCCTGGAGCGGGAGAGGGGTTCGTCGGGGGGATTCTGAGGCTCTTTTTCCTCGACGAAGATCGGATTCTGGCGGGCGTCAACGGAATGGGTCTCGTCTTATTCGACGTGCGAGACGGCCGGAGCAGCGTGATTTCCTCCGCACTGGATAAGGTCTTGGCAGTGAGTCGTACAGGTCGCTTCGGTTTTGGGACTCGCCTCGAACACGAAGGCACGAGGGCTTCTGAACTCTCTCGTTTCGACGTCGAGGGAAGCATTCCGACGAGCATCGCTTCCCACCCCCATACCTGGGCGGCTGCTCTGGATCCGACGGAAACGGTCCTCGCTAGCGGCGGCGATGATGGCATCGTCCGGATCGGACCGGTCTCGGGTGCTGAGCCCCATCTCTTCTTCGGCCATGAAGGTGGGGTCGCTGCCGTCGCGTTCTCACCGGATGGGAAGTGGGTCGCATCGGCTGGCGCGGACAAGACCATCCGCCTCTGGCCGGTCCCCGACGTCACGAAGACCCCGCCACACAAGAGGCCGTATGAGGAGTTCCTTTTGACCCTGAAATCCTGGACGAATCTGCGCGCCGTGCCCGACGCAAAGTCCTCGACGGGCTGGAAGCTCGAGCCGGGTCCCTTCCCGGGCTGGCAGAACGTGCCGAAGTGGTGAGCCGAGGTTGGGCCTAAAAGCGGTGGCCCATCGAGATCTCAGCGGCGAGCGCAAGCCATCAAGTGGCCGGAATGTGTAGGGGCGCAA